>NZ_JBHMQT010000014.1:0-247103 GCF_042435035.1 Sphaerimonospora cavernae | reverse complement strand
GAGTAGGACGCCGCCGGACAATCTTTTTGTGGAGGCCATCCCTTGTGGGGTGGCCTTCACGCATTTCCAGGGGTTTCATGCGTACCGACTACATGCCGCGGCGGATCCGCAGTAGCTCTCGGGGATCCTGATCGTCGCTCAGGCGCTGGGACTCGTGGCCGCTGCGTCATTCGCCGGTCAGGCTGTCAACGGTGGAGAAGAACTCGCCGAGACGCACGTCATGGTGGGCTGGGCATGGTGGTTCACCTGATAGCGCTGCTGCAGATCGTGGCGGCCGTCCTGGTCCCCCCGCGGCCGTACGCCGCTTGTAGCCGTGTGCTCCGCTCCCCGGGATGCGGAGCACCACGATGGTCACAGGGCGAGCACCTGGGCGGCCGCCGTCGTCAGGCTGCCGCGATACGCCTCGCCGTACAGGCAGACGTGGACGGCGAGCGGGTGGAGTTGGTGGAGGGGCACACGCTCGCGCCAGCCGTCCGAGAGCGGTGCCGCCTCACGGTATGCCCCGAGGATCGTGCTGAGATGCGGTGCGCCGAAGAGCGCGAGCATGGCGAGGTCGGTCTCGCGGTGGCCACCGTGCGCCGCCGGATCGATCAGCACGACCTGCCCGTCGGTCCAGAGCAGGTTGCCATTCCACAGATCGCCGTGGATCCGGCTGGGTGGCTCGGCCGGTCCCGCGACCTCGGGGAGGTAAGCACAGGCATCCTCGATCAGCTCGACATCGACCGCGGACAGACGGCCGTCGTCCCGCGCGAGCCGTACGAAGGGAAGGACCCGGCGGGTGACGTAGAACGACGGCCAGTCGGGGGCGGCGATGTTCTCCATGGGCAGTCGCGCGATGGTCCCGGGCCAGGGCGCGCCGAAAGCCGGTGCGCCCGCCGCGTGCAGAGCGGCCAGTTCACGCCCGAACCGCTCCGCGGCCGCTGCCGTCGCAGGCCCGGTGTCGACCCATTCGAGGATCAGCGTGTCGGACGACACGCTGATCACCTCGGGTACGGCCACCACGCCGGGGTCGGCGAGCCACCGCAGGCCGGCCGCCTCCGAGGCGAAGGAGCCGGACCCGGTCCCCTTCTTGACGAAGACCCTCCGGCCTCCGTCGAGCATGGCTTCGTGAAGCGACCAGGCGTGGCTCTCACCCAGGTCTCTAGTGATTTTCAAGATGCTTGGCCAGCCCTTCCGCCGCCGCCTCGATCATGCGGAGCACGTCGACGAACCCCTCGTGGCCGCCATAGTAGGGGTCGGGCACCTCGGCTCCGTCGGGAGCGGTGGGATCGAACGAGCGCAGCATCCGCACGTCGGCGTCCCGGGGCGCGAGACGGCGGATGCCGCGCAGGTTCTCCCGGTCCATGACGAGGATCAGGTCGCGTTCGGCGAACCAGGCGGGATCGAATTGGCGCGCCCGGTGCGACGAGCCGTCGTAGCCGTGCTCGGCGAGCGTCGCCAGCGCCCGCTCGTCCATGGGATTGCCGGCATGCCAGCCTCCGGTGCCCGCGCTGTCGACAACGACGTCGAGCCCATGGGCGGCGAACGTACGGCGCAGCACCACTTCGGCCATCGGAGAGCGGCAGATGTTGCCCAGGCAGACGAGACACACACGTTTCATGGCTCCAATCGTCCCCTATGCCGGTCACGATCGGGCAGGGAGGCTCATTCGGCCCGCCAGAAGAGTGGTTGGAGATCGACCCGGCTCATTCACCGTCCGTTCACCTTTACCAGGACTTTGCTTCACTTTTACCGCCTAGCGTCCCTCACGATGACAGTGCGACTGAGAGGAACAACCGTGAAGTATGCGGGCCGGCTTGTCCTGACCGCCGTCGTCACCGGCGTGCTTTCGCTCGCCGCGTGTGGCACCGACGACAACACCACATCCAGGACGGCAGGGGAGCCGGTGTCGGGGGGGCCGGCGGGCACCGTCAACGCCGCCGGATCGTCCGCTCAGGCGAACGCGATGGCGGAGGGGAAGAAGGCGTTCCAGTCGTCGAATCCCGGGGCGAGCATCAACTACCAGCCGAGCGGCTCCGGCGCGGGGGTGCAGGCGTTCATCCAGGGCGCCGTGGCGTTCGCCGGTTCGGATTCGGCGCTGAACGACAGGGAATCGGCCCAGGCGGACGCACGCTGCGAGACCGGGAAGGCGATAAACCTGCCCATGGTCACCGGCCCGGTGGCCGTTGTTTACAACCTGCCGGATGTGAACGACCTGCGGCTGTCTCCGAGGACACTCAGCGGCATCTTCAACAGCGAAATCACCAAGTGGGACGACCCGGCCGTCAAGGCGGACAACCCGGAAGCACCGCTGCCCTCCATCGCCATCCAGACATTTCATCGGTCGGATGAGTCGGGCACCAGCGACAACTTCACCAAGTTTCTGAAGGCCACCGGCGACTGGCCGTACGAGGCGGCGAAGGCGTGGCCCGCTGAGGCGCGGGGCCAGGGCGCGAAGGGCTCGGACGGCACCGCCGCCGCGGTCAAGGGCACCGAGGGCGCGATCAGTTACGTCGAGTTGTCCTTCGCGGAGAACTCGCGGCTCCAGAAGGCCAAGGTCGCCAACGGCTCGGGTGAGTTCGTCGAACTGACCCCGGAGAGCGCCGGCAAGACCGTCGAGGCTGCCGAGATCGTCGGCACCGGCAACGACCTCAAACTCGAGATCGACTACGCGACGAAGGTCGCGGGCGCCTACCCGATCGTGCTGGTGACGTACGAGATCACTTGTGAGAAGGGCCTGCCGGCCACCGACGCGAAACTGGTCAGGTCGTTCCTGGCCTACACCGCCGGCGATGAGGGTCAGCAGGCGCTCAGCGGCCTCGGCTACGCTCCGCTGCCACCCGGCCTTGTCGCCAAGGTCCGTACCGCCATCGTCGCTATCTCCTGATCACCATGGTCACGACATTCCGTACCAGACAGGGCGGCCAGACCACCCACCAGGCCGTCTGCCGGGCCGCCCGTCGGCGTGCCATCGGCGTCGGCGGCACCCGCGGTGACGGGCCGTTCCGGTTCGCGGCCACCGGGGCGGGCATCGCACTCCTGGCGATGATGGGTGCGATCGGGGCCTTCCTCGTCAGCACGGCGATCCCGGCACTCCGGGCGGACACCGCGAACTTCCTGACCGAGCTCACCTGGCGGCCGAACGCCGCAGAACCGGCGTTCGGCATCGGTGCGCTCGCGTTCGGCACCGTGCTCAGTTCGTTCATCGCGCTGGTCATCGCCACCCCGGTGGCCGTCGGCGTGGCGCTGTTCATCTCCCATTACGCGCCCAGGCGGCTCGCGTCAGCGCTCGGTTACCTGGTCGATCTCCTGGCGGCGGTGCCGAGCGTGGTCTACGGGCTGTGGGGCATCGCCTTCCTGGTGCCGTTCATGCTCGGACCGTCGGAGTTCCTCAACCGCTACCTCGGCTGGATCCCGCTGTTCGGGGGCGACCAGGTGGTCGGCCGGAGCATGCTCACCGCGTCTCTCGTGCTCGCCATCATGATCCTGCCGATCATCGCCGCGATCTCCCGTGAGGTGTTCCTCCAGGTGCCCAAGGCGCAGGAGGAGGCGGCGCTCGCGCTCGGGGCCACCCGTTGGGAGATGATCAGGATGTCGGTGCTGCCGTTCGGCCGTCCCGGCGTCATCAGTGCCGCGATGCTCGGCCTCGGCCGCGCCATGGGTGAGACCATCGCCGTCGCCCTGATCTTCCCCGCGACGTTCACCATCTCGCTTCGCGTGCTCGGCCCGAGCGGAAACAGCATCGCCGCCAACATCGCCAACGGTTTCGGCGAGGCGACCGAGATCGGCCGGGGCGCACTCGTCGCCTCGGGGCTGGTCCTGTTCCTGATCACGCTGCTGGTGAACACGGCCGCACGGTTCGTCGTTGCCCGCCGCAAAGAGTACGCGAGGGCGGCGGCATGACCGTACAGACCGGCATTCAGTCCATTTCGGTCGGCCGGCGGGCGAAAGACCGAATCATCCAGGTGTTGATCTTCCTGGCCTTCGCCCTGGCGCTCATCCCGCTCGTGTCCGTGCTCTGGATGGTCGTCGGCAACGGCATGCAGCGTTTCGACCTGGAATTTCTCACCCACTCGATGCGCGACATCGGGGCCAGGGACGTCGGCGGCGGCGCCTACCACGCGATCGTCGGGACACTGGAACAGGTCCTGCTCGCCTCGCTCATCGCGATCCCCATCGGGCTGCTCACCGCGATCTACCTGGTCGAGTACGGCAACGGCGGGTGGTTGACGAGAACCATCGGCTTCTTCGTGGACGTCATGACCGGCGTCCCTTCTGTCGTTTCCGGGCTCTTCGTCCTGGCTTTCTGGATCCTCGTGCTCGGCATGCCGTTCTCCGGCTTCGCCGGCGCGCTCGCGCTGTCGATCCTGATGATGCCGGTCGTGGTCAGGGCGGCCGAGGAGATGCTCCGCCTGGTGCCGCGCGAACTGCGCGAGGCGTCGTACGCCCTGGGCGTCCCGCAATGGCGGACGATCGTCAAAGTGGTGCTGCCCACGGCGTCCACCGGCATCATGACCGGCGTCATGCTGGCCGTCGCCCGGGTGGCCGGAGAGACCGCGCCGCTGTTGCTCACCGTCTTCTTCACCGACTCCATCAACAACGACCCGTTCCAGGGGCCGCAGATGGGTCTTCCGCTGTACGTCTTCGACCAGGCGGGCCGCCCGACCGACAGCGCGATCGACCGCGCCTGGACCGGGGCGCTCACGTTGATCCTGATCGTCATGCTGCTCAACCTGGTCGCACGCCTCATCGGATGGTGGCGGTCGCCCGCGAGGAGGAGGTCCTGACAACATGGCCAAGCAGATCGAGGTGTCGGATCTCGACGCCTACTACGGATCGCACAAGGCGATCGAGGGCGTCACGATGACGATCGAGCCCCGGTCGGTCACGGCGTTCATCGGTCCGTCCGGCTGCGGCAAGTCGACGTTCCTGCGCACGCTGAACCGGATGCACGAGGTCATCCCCGGTGCCCGGGTGGAGGGCAGGGTCAGGATCGAGGACCAGGACCTCTACGGGCCGGACGTGGACCCGGTCTCGGTCCGCCGGACCATCGGCATGGTGTTCCAGCGTCCCAACCCGTTCCCGACCATGTCGATCTTGGACAACGTGGCGGCCGGACTGCGGGTGAACGGGCGGTTCTCCCGTTCCGAAATCGAAGGCGTCGTTGAGGAGTCCCTGAAGGGCGCCAACCTGTGGAACGAGGTCAAGGACCGGCTCCACAAGCCGGGAGCGGGCCTGTCCGGCGGACAGCAGCAGCGGCTGTGCATCGCGCGTGCGATCGCCGTACGACCCGAGGTCCTGCTGATGGACGAGCCGTGCTCGGCCCTCGACCCGATCTCCACGCTGGCGATCGAAGACCTGATCGCACAGCTCAAGAAGGACTACACGATCGTCATCGTGACGCACAACATGCAGCAGGCCGCACGGGTCAGCGATCGGACCGCGTTCTTCAACCTGGCCGCCCAGGGACGGCCGGGCAGGCTCATCGAGATGGACGACACCTCAAAAATCTTCACGAACCCGGCGGAGAAGGCCACCGAGGACTACATCGCCGGCCGCTTCGGCTAGCGATGTGACAGACGCTTGAGCACCTCGTCGTGGAGGAGCCCGTTGGTGCAGACGAGGCTGCCGCTGTCGAGCGGGGAGGTTCCGTCGAGCGCGGTGCAGGTGCCGCCGGCCTCCTCGATGATGACCGTCAGCGCGGCCATGTCCCAGGGGGAGAGCTCGGGCTCGGCCGAGATGTCCACGGAGCCATCGGCGACCATCATGTGCGACCAGAAGTCCCCGTAACCTCGGGTCCGCCAGACTCCCCGGGTGAGATCGAGAAAGCTGTCGAGCCGGCCTTCCTTCTCCCATTCCTCCAGGTCCGAGAACGACAGGGAGGCGTCGTCGAGGCGGCCGACCGAGGACACCCGGCAGCGGGACGCCTTGGCGAGACTCCGCCCGGTCCAGGCGCCGGCATCCTTCGCCGCCCACCAGCGGCGGTTCAGCGCCGGCGCGGACACCATCCCCACCACGACCTGCCCGCGCTCCATCAGCGCGATGAGCGTGGCCCACACGGGGACGCCGCGCACGTAGTTCTTCGTGCCGTCAATGGGATCGACGATCCATGAGCGCATGCCGTACCCGGTCATGCCGTATTCCTCGCCCATGACCGCATCGCGCGGGCGGGCGCGGCGCAGTGTGCCGCGGATGGCCTCCTCGACGGCCCGGTCCGCGTCGCTCACCGGTGTGAGGTCGGGTTTCGTGTCGACCTTCAGATCGACGGCCTTGAAACGGCGCATCGTGATGTCGTCGGCGGCGTCCGCCATCACATGCGCGAGGTGCAGATCGTCGCTGTATCCCGTCACAAGCCCTCCCTTTCAGGTGCCCAAGGTACCGTGCCACTGCCGGGTCGCAGCAGAGCACGGTCGTGCCCTATTTCGTACTGATCGGTAATATTCGGGCATGGATATCGCGGCTTTCCTGCTCGACAGCGTGCCGTCCGCCCGGCTGCTCGGCATCTCCTTCGACTCCGTCGGCTCCGGTGGGCCGTCGATATCCTCGACGCGGCCGGTGCCGTCGTGGCGGCATTGACCGTCACGTGGACTCTGAAGCCCAATCGCCCCGCGACGCGCTCCTGAACGGCGGCCGCGCTCAGCTTTCGCGGGCCCAGGCGATGGTGGCTTTGAGACCGGTGGGGAGGTCGTGCCTGGCGATCCAGCCGAGCCCGTCGAGGGCCGGGGCGGGGTCGACGGCCATGGCGGGCAGATCGCCCGGGCGCGGCGGCTCGAACCGCGGCTCGTCGGGGGCTCCGGTGGCTTCGGCGATCAGCGTGTGCAGCTCCCGGTCGGTGGTCTGCACGCCGGTGCCGAGGTTGAACCGCCGCCCGTCGCCGGCGGTCCCGCAGGCGCGGGCGAATCCGTCTACCACGTCGTGGACGAAGACGTAGTCACGCGTCTGGGTGCCGTCGCCGTACACGACCGTGGGCTTCCCGCTGAGCAGCGCGTCAGTGAAGATCGCGACGACCCCCGCCTCGCCCTCCGGTGACTGCCGCGGACCGTACACGTTGGACAGCACGAGAGCCGTGTACTCGAGCCCGTGCAGTGCCCGGTAGGTGGCCAGGTAGAGTTCGCCGCTGAGTTTTGAAGCGGCGTACGGCGAGCGCGGATCGGTGGGGGCGCCGCCTGGCACCGGGATCACCGCCGGCCTGCCGTACACGGCGACCGACGAAGCGTAGACCACCTTGCGTGCGCCGCCCCGCTTGGCGGCCTCCAGCACGTTGATCGTGCCCGCGATGTTCGCCCTGGCGTCGGTGAGCGGATCGGCCACGCTCCTGCGGACGCTGATCTGGGCGGCGAGGTGGCAGATGATCTCGGGCCGCCACGTCTGTGCGAGATCCACAAGCGCGGGGTCCCGTATGTCCATGACGTGCAGGGACGCGTGGGGGTTGCGGTTGTGTCCGGAGGAGAGGTCGTCCACCACCGCCACGTCATGGCCGTCCGCCAGAAGCCGATCGACGAGATTGGATCCGATGAACCCCGTCCCGCCTGTGACCAGTGCCCGCATGTCCCCGCTCTTCCTTGAAGGTTCGACGGTAGATCCTAACCGCCGGGTAGGACATGCGGGCGTGCCCCGGACCGGTTCGGGTCAGTCGGCCAGCTCGGTGCGGATCTGCGCGATGCGGGACAGGACCTTGGCCCGGAGGTCCTCCGGGACGGGATCACAGCCGCATTTCCTGGCCACGAGCTGCTTGATGGCCTGCTCCAGGCCATACTCCTCGAGGCAGGGTCCGCACTCGTCGAGATGCCGCCTGATCTCGGCGCATCCGCTGTTGTCCAGCTCGCCATCGAGGTAGCTGTAGACACGGTCCAGTACGTCGCTACACGGCGTGTCATGATGGCGCCCGCAGCTCATCGCATCTCCTCCCCAAGCGACCCGCCGGGACCTCCGTCAGGGGAGTCCGCCCGCACGAGTCCGCGTTCGCGCGCGTAGTCGTGGAGCAGGGTTCGCAACTGCCGCCGTCCCCGGTGCAGGCGCGACATCACGGTCCCGATCGGAGTGCCCATGATGTCGGCGATCTCCTTGTACGGGAAGCCCTCGACGTCGGCGAGATAGACGGCGATCCGGAAATCCTCGGGAATCGCGGCGAGCGCGTCCTTCACGTCGCTGTCGGGCAGATGGTCCAGCGCCTCGATCTCGGCGGACTTGAGCCCGGTCGACATGTGCGACTCGGCCCGGGCGAGCTGCCAGTCCTCGATCTCCTCGGTGCCGGACTGCCTGGGCTCCCGCTGCTTCTTGCGATAGCTGTTGATGAAGGTGTTGGTGAGGATGCGGTACAGCCAGGCCTTGAGGTTCGTCCCCACCTGGAACTGGTGGAAGGACGCGAAGGCCTTGACGAAGGTCTCCTGCAGAAGATCCTCGGCATCCGCTGCGTTTCGGGTCATCCGGAGCGCCGCGGAGTAAAGCTGCTCGAGATACGGCATGACGTCGCGCTCGAACCGCTCACTGCGCTGCTCCAGAGTCTCCTCGGCCGTCGTGGCGACCGGACCCACCCCCTTCAGGACGCCGTACCCAGCCGAGGATACCGGCCCGGAGTACGGGGCCAGCCGGGGGACTTCTGGCAGCACCAACGTCTTCATGCCCAACTGCAACAGGGCGGGCGTAGAGTCTGTTCCCGGTGCAGTTTCAGGTGATGAACGTTCCCGCACGGGGAAAGAAACCAAGTACCGGCTGGAGTCCGGTAACCGACGTCCAGGAGCCGCTCGTGCTGCCTATCCCGGCCAACGAACTCAACGGCTCGGGCACCCTCGGGCCCTATTGGACCTTCTATCACGCCGTGGTGGCCGAGCAGCTCAGGCAGTGGCTTCCCAAGCGCCCCTCCCTCCTGCTGGACCTGTCCGGCGGCCGCAGCCGGTGGCCTGCCCAGGCCGCCCGTGCCGGGCATCGGGTGATCGAGGTGATGGACTTCCGCCGGTCGGCCGAGCCCCGGCTCAGGGCCGCCTCCGACCGGATTCACAAGGTGCGCGCCGACGACCTGAGCTTTCTGCCGGACGAGTCCGTCGACGGAATAGTCGCCGAGCAGCGGGTCCTGTCGGTCGAGATCATGGCCGAGTCGGTCATGGAGGACGTGGCGCGCGTGCTCAAGCCCGGCGGCCGGGCGCTGCTGTGCGTCGACTCCCTGGTTCTCGGCATGGCGATCCTCGCCGAGCAGAACTACTGGGCCCATCTCTGCCAGACCGGGGAGGTCATGCTGGTCCCGTGGCCGGACGGCAGCATCACCCGGTGTTTCACCAGCGCCCAGATGCGCGAGCTGATCACCTCGGCAGGGCTGGAGACGGAGTGGATCCGCCCGCGTACCGTGCTGTCCCCGTCCACTGTCGATCACGTGCTGAGCTCGGAGAGCCGGTCGCTCGCCTGGCTGGTGCGCACCGAGTTGGAGTCCGAGGGCGACGGGGACGACACGGTCGGCATCCACCTGGTCGCCAGCGCCCGCAAGCCGCTCTGAAGCCCTCGCACGGCCGAAGGGACGGTGCTCAGCGGCGACGGCGTTCGACCCGCGACTGGCACTGGACGCACCGTGCCGCCTCGGGACGCGCCTCCAGTCTGCCGTCCGGTACGGCCTTGCCGCAGTCGACGCACCGTCCGTAGCCGCCGTCCTCGAGCCGCTTCAGCGCGGCCAGCACCGCGGTGCGCTGCCGCGCGGCCACGTCGAGCATGGCCCGGGTCCGGTCGGAATCGGTGAGGTGGGCGCCCCCGTCAGCCGCCGACCTGTCCCGCAGGTCGACGCCATCCCCCTTGAGCACCCTGATGGACCTGTCAAGCTCCTGGAGCATGCCCTCCAGGCGCATGCGCACGGTCGCGTCGTCCACGAGTCCGCACCTCCGGGACGTATGGGGGAATCCGTCGAGGAGCCCCGGCCTCCTGACGGTTCGAGCTGGTTACTGGGTGTAAATCGCTTTCCTCACGGATGCCCAGTTCATCGCCCGTTTACACCCCTCGCCCGGTCGGGTGGGTCAGAAAAGCGCCCCCGCTTCCTCCGGTTCGCCGTCGAGCGGCTCGAGCAGTTCACGACCGTTGTTCCGGACGTTGTTCACGGCGGTGGAGACCGGGTACGCCCGCAGCCGGCCGGGGCCCGCCCGGAGCAGTAGCCCAGCGGACCCCAGCAGCCCGGAGGGGTCCTCGGTCCGCGGGTCGAGCCAGTCGGCCCAGCGGTCACGCTCGATCATCATCGGCATGCGGTCGTGGATCCGCCCCGCCTCGTCCTCGGCGGTGGTGGTGATCACCGTGCAGGTGCACAGCCACTTGAGCGGGTCGTCGTCCGCACGCCCCGGGTCCTTCCAGAACTCGTACAGTCCGGCCATCGCGAGCAGGCCGCCGTCCGCCGGATGGATGAAGTACGGCTGCTTCTTCCTGCCTTCGAGGGGCATCCACTCGTAGTAGCCGTCGGCCGGGATCAGGCACCGCCGCGAGGCGAACGCCCTGCGGAACGAAGGTTTCTCCGCCACGGTCTCCACACGGGCATTGATGAGCCGCGCGCCGATCGAGGGATCCTTCGCCCAACTCGGGACGAGGCCCCATCGCACGATCTGCAACTGCCTGACCGGGCGGTCCGACAGGCTCTCGCCCTCGATCTCCGGCACCCTGCTCATCACGGCATAGATCTTCTTGGTGGGCGCGACGTTGTAGTCCGGAGACAGCTCCTGGTCGGGCACGCCGTCCATCTCGACCTGAAACTCCTCCAGCAATTCGTGCTTCTTCCGCGCAGACGCGTACCTACCGCACATGCCACAACTCTGCCATCCACAAAGGGATCACGCGCGTCCCCGCCGGAGGTGGGCGGGTCGATAAGCTTGCGAACATGGCCTCCGCACAGTCCGCACCACGCGACGACGAACCGAACGACACCGTTGTGGACCACGCCGCGCCGTGCTGGCCCGCTCCGACGGCCACCGGGCCGATCGACGCGTCCGTACGCCTGCCCGGCTCCAAGTCGGTGACCAACCGTGCGCTGCTGCTCGCCGCGCTGGCCGAGGAGCCCGGCACGGTACGGAGCGCGCTGCGCAGTCGCGACGCAGATCTCATGGCGGCGGCACTGCGGTCGCTGGGCACGGAGATGACGCCGTCGAACGACAGCGACGCCGGCGTGGACTGGTCGATCGTCCCTCATCCGATCAGAGGCGGTGTCTCGATCGACGTGGGCCTCGCAGGCACGGTCATGCGGTTCGTGCCGCCGGTGGCCGCGCTCGCCGACGGGCCGGTCTCCTTCGACGGCGATCCGCACGCGCGCAAGCGGCCGATGGGCTCGATCCTGTCGGCGCTGCGCTCGCTCGGCGCGAACGTCGACGGTGACGCGCTGCCGTTCACCGTACGTGGCCGGATCATCGGCGGCGAAGTGGTGATCGACGCGTCCGCCTCCTCGCAGATGGTCTCCGGTCTGCTCCTGGCCGCCGCCCGCTTCGAGAAGGGCGTCACCGTCCGGCACAGTGGCCCGGCGGTCCCGTCGATGCCGCACATCGCGATGACCGTGCACATGCTGCGCCAGGCCGGGGTGGAGGTGGACGACTCCGAGGCCGACGTGTGGCGGGTGCTGCCCGGCCCGGTCCGGGCCCGGCCCGTCACGGTCGAGCCCGATCTGTCGAACGCGGCCCCCTTCCTGGCCGCAGCTCTCATCACCGGCGGCACCGTGACCGTCCCGGACTGGCCGGCGGAGACCACCCAGGGGGGCGACCGGCTGCGCGGTCTGCTCGCCGAGATGGGCGCCAATGTCACCCTGCTATCCGAGGGCCTGCGGGTGACGGGCACCGGCCGGGTGCGGGGCATCGACGTGGACCTGCACGACGAGAGCGAGCTGACCCCCACGATCGCGGCGCTCGCGGCGCTCGCCGACGGGCCGTCCCGGATCAGCGGCGTGGCCCACATCCGCGGGCACGAGACCGACCGCATCGCCGCGCTCGCCACCGAGATCAACCGTCTGGGCGGCGATGCCCGCGAGACCGACGACGGGCTGGAGATCCGGCCGAGGCCGCTGTCCGGCGGGGTCTTCCGCACCTACGAGGATCATCGGATGGCGACCGCCGGGGCCGTCGTCGGCCTCGCCGTACCGGGTGTCGAGGTGGAGAACATCGCCACCACGGCGAAGACGCTTCCCCGGTTCGCCCACATGTGGACCGAGATGCTGGACGGGACCGTCCAATGAGACGGGGCCCAATGAGACAGGGCGCGGTGAGTCGCGGCACGGGCCGTACGGCTGTCGCGTCCGCGAGGGGGCGCGGGCGCTGAGCAGGCGGCGGCACTACGACGAGGACGATGTCAAGGTAAGGCCGGGCAAGGGATCCCGTCCCCGGACGCGGATCCGCCCTGCCCACAAGGGCGCCGTGGCGGGCTTCGTCGTCGCCGTCGACCGTGGGCGGTACACCTGCCTGGTCGGTCACGACGGTGCGGCCCCCGCGGACGGCGACCGTCGTGCCGGCCGGCCCGAGCCGGTCCTCGTCGTCGCGATGAAGGCCCGCGAGCTGGGACGCAAGGGCATCGTCGTCGGAGACCGCGTGGCGCTCGTGGGCGACGTGAGCGGTCAGCCCGACACGCTCGCCCGGGTCGTGCGGGTGGAGGAGCGCCGTTCGGTGCTACTGCGCAGCGCCGACGACACCGAGGACGGAGTGGAGCGCCCGGTCGTGGCCAACGCCGACCAACTCGTCATCGTGACCGCGCTCGCCGATCCGTTGCCCCGCCCCCGGATGATCGACCGGCTGCTGGTCGCGGCGTTCGACGCGGACATCGAGCCGCTGCTGTGCCTGACCAAGGCCGACCTCGCTCCGGCCGACGACCTGGTGTCGCACTATGAGCCCCTCGGCGTGCCGTACGTCGTGGTCGCCAAGGGCGGCCCGCTCGACGCGCTGCGCGAGCGGCTGACCGACCGGATCAGCGTGCTGGTGGGGCATTCCGGCGTCGGCAAGTCAACCCTGGTCAACGCGCTGGTGCCGCATGCCCGGCGGGCCGTGTCGCACGTCAACGCGGTCACCGGCCGGGGCAGGCACACCTCGACGTCCGCGGTCGCGCTGGAGTTGCCGGAGGGCGGCTGGATCATCGACACCCCCGGGGTGCGCGGGTTCGGGCTGGCCCACGTGTCGGTGGAGACCGTGCTCGCCTCCTTCCCCGACCTGATCGAGACCACGGTCGACTGCCCGAAGGGCTGCACCCATCTGGGCGATGACTGCGCACTGGACCGCCTCGTCGCCGAGGGCCATGCCGAGCCGGCCCGGCTGGAGTCGCTCAGACGCCTGTTGACCAGCCGCGAGGGCACCTCCGACGACGACTGATCGACGCGCGGCGCGTTCTGTGCCATCTCGCTCGGGCGCGGCATCCGGCGCAGTTCTGGAGTACCCGTGCCAACTGCTACAGAGTCGGGCAATTCAACGGGGTGTGATGGCTTGATTACGGTTTGGCCGCGATGCTTCGACATCCCTGAGGTCTGGTGTCCCGTTCTGTAGCCTGATCTCGCGAACGAATGTGGAGGCGGCACATGCTTGGGAAGACCATCGTCAGGCTGATCGTGGCGCTGACGCTGCTCTCGCCGGTTCTGGCTCTGGCCGGTCCGGTCACCGGGACCACCCAGGGAATCTCCTGGATCTAGGGTGTCGGACGGATCGTCTTCGTCGACATACCCAACCCGCGCCCGTGGCCCCTGTGGCTGATCGTCTCTGAGCAGACCGCGGGGTCGCGGGCTCCTCTCTCATCCGAGGTGGCCGCATTGCGGGAACTGCCGTGGCCTGCCAGGGTCTACTTCGCCGCGCTGATCGGGATCGCCGGGTTCCTGATCGCGCGGAGCGTCTATGTGCCCGGGAACAGCCACACGCCCGGGAATATCGCCGACCTCGACTGGGCCACCGTCCTCGTGCTGGCCCTGCTCTTCCTGCTCTGTGAATCCGTGCCGACCCTGCTCAACGTGCCCCACGTGGCGGTGTCGGTGAGCTACTCGGCCGCGCTGGCGGCCGTCGTGCTGGTAGGCCCGGAAGGTGCGGCGCTGGTCGGCCTGATGGCCCTGGTCAATGTACGCCCCGGGCTGTCGCTGGTGAAACGCCTGTTCAACGGGGCGCAGTACGCGGTCTGCGGTTACGCGGCCGGTTGGGCCTTCGAGTTGGCGGGGGGCGTTCCCGGTCTGCCCAGGACCGCGGACTTCCCCGGCATCCTCGTGCCGTACGGTGCGGCGACCGGTGTCTTCGTACTGATCAACTTTCTGCTGACCGCGGGCATCCTGCAACTCGCCTCCGAGGTCGGCAGGAACCAGGTGCCGCTGCGCGCGACCGTCCAGTTCCTCGGGTCGTACGTCGGCTACGCCGTCTTCGGCCTGCTGATCGCGGCTCTGTGGGCCACGGTGCAGTCGATCTCGACGGTGCTCGTACTGCTGCCGCTGTTCGTCGCACGTTGGGCGCTGGGGCACTACCACGCCGAGCAGCGCTCGTACGACGCGACCATCGCGGCGCTGTGCCAGGCGGTGGAGACCAAGGACTACTACACCCGGGGTCACTGCACCCGGGTCTCGGCGGCGTCTTCCATGATCGCCGAGGAGCTCGGCATGGGCACCGAGCGACTGCGGGCCATCCGCTATGCCGGCATGCTCCACGACGTGGGCAAACTGGGCGTGCCGACGAAGGTCCTGCAGAAGGAGGGCAAGCTCAGCGAGGAGGAGTTCGCCGCGATCCAGCTCCATCCGATGCGGGGTCTGGAGATCGTGCGCGGCATCGACTTCCTCGACGAGGCGTTCGCCGGGATCATGCATCACCACGAGAAATACGACGGGAAGGGTTACCCGATGGGCCTGGCCGGATCCGAGATCCCGGAGTTCGCCCGGATCATCGCGGTGGCCGACGCGTTCGACTCGATGACGTCCGACCGGTCCTACCGCAAGGCGAAGTCGGTCGAGGAGGCGATCGCCGAGCTGCGTAAGAACGCCGGGACCCAGTTCGACCCCGACATGGTCGGCACCTTCGTCAAGGCACTGGAACGGGACGGCTGGCAGCACGCGCAGTCCCTGCCCGAGCCGCCCGTAGGCGTGGCCGTCGAGACGACCGTCAAGGATCACGACGATCCCACCACCCCCATCCAGGTGGCGTCGGAGAGATGAGAGAGCGGCGGATGGCGGCGGGCAGGCCGCACGGTCCCGGCCCCGCCTGTTCTCGGGGCGGCGTATGTTCTCGGAATGGCGCGCAGATCCTCCTCATTTTCGCGGCCATGCTGCTGACCATGGCGGGCATCGCGCACACGGCGGCCGTCGGACTGGTGGACCCACGGGTGGCGATCGGCTTCGGCGCGTTGATCGCAGCCGGCGAGCTGGCCCGACTGACGATGCCGGGCAACCGCGAGGTCGCCCCGATCTCCACCGCGGCCTCCCTCGGCTACGCCCTGCTGCTCGACGTCGGCGGCCGCCCGGTGGAGCACCCGGCCCTTCAGGTCGTCGCGGTGATGGCGGTAGGGATGATCGCGGGCGGGCTGCCGCACCTGGCGGTCGGCCGCCCGCCGAGGCTCGAAGCGATGGCCAGACGGCTGCTCGCCGGTTCGCTGCTGGCCTTCGCCTACCGGCCGATGGCCGGCTTCCTCCAGGAGATCGCGTCCCGCGACAACTGGTGGCCGGCGCTGGGCGTGATGGCCGCCCTCGGCACGGTCATGCTCGCCGCCGACATGCTGATCGCGGCCATGTCGCGTGCCGGGCAGGTGCGGACCGCGTTCGGCGTCGCCGTGCGGGACGAGATCAGAATGGCGGCGCCGCTCGGCGCGGCGGTGGCCGCCTCCGGCATGCTGCTCGCCCTCGCCTCGCACAACATGGACCTGACCGCGCTGCCGGCCTTCGCCGCGCCGCTGCTGGTCACCCAGATCGCCTTCCGCAAGTACGCGGGGATCCGGGCGACATACCTCCAGACCGTGCGTGCGCTCAGCCGGGTCACCGAGGTCGGCGGATATGTCGAACCCGGGCATTCACGTCGAGTCAGCCGGCTGTCCCTGGCCATCGGGCGTGAGCTCGGCATGTCCGAGCCGCAGTTGCTGGAACTGGAATACGCCGCGCTCATGCACGACATCGGACAGCTCTCGCTGCGCGATCCGATCCCGGGCGGGGCGACGGTGCTGGCCGACCCCGCGCAGGCCGGGCGGATCGCCGAGCTCGGCGCCGAGGTGATCAGGAAGGCCGGGGTCCTCCACGGCGTCGCCGAGATCGTCCGGCGGCAGTGCGATCCCGTCGCCGACTCACCTCCGCTGGCCAGCCAGATCATCAGAGCGACCAACGCCTACGACGACCTGGTCGGCGGCTCCGCCGACAGGGACCGGGCCGCCGCTGCGATCGAGCGGCTCCGCCTGGGCGTGGGCAGAGAGTACGACCCCGCCGTCGTGGAGGCGATGGCGCGGGCGATCGACCGCCTCGACCCTGCCGTACAGCTGTAGCAACGGTTGTAGCAGATGTCCCAATGAGAGCCGCGGAACGCCGCGCCGAGGGCATGGTTGTTGTGGCGACCCTACAGTTTCGCCCGGCCGGTTCAGTTGGAATCAGGTGGGGGAGCGGAGGGCTAGATCATCATAGGGTTGACTGCGTGTTCGACTCAGTTCTTGTCGCCAATCGTGGCGAAATCGCTCGGCGGATCATCCGTACGGTCAAGGGCATGGGGCTGCGCGCGGTCGCGGTCCACTCGGAGGCGGACGCCGACCTGCCGTTCGTGAGTGAGGCCGACGACGCGGTTCTCCTGGGGCCGGCCGGCCCGGCGCAGAGCTACCTTGACGCGGGCAAGGTGATCGACGCCGCCCGGGCCACGGGGGCACAGGCGATCCATCCCGGTTATGGGTTCCTCGCGGAGAACGCGGCGTTCGCTCGTGCGGTCACCGATGCGGGTCTCGTCTGGATCGGTCCCGATCCCGATGCGATCGAGCGCATGGGCGACAAGATCAATGCCCGGAACCTGATGGAGAGCGCGGGCGTGCCGGTCGCGGCCGGTACCCGCGAGCCGGTTACGGACCAGACGGAGGCCCTCGAATCGGCGGCCCGGATCGGGTACCCGGTCATGGTGAAGGCGGCCGGTGGCGGCGGCGGCATCGGCATGGGCGTGGCGCGGGACGACGCCTCCCTGGTCAAGGCGTTCGAGCAGGCGTCCCGTGCCGCGGCCCGGTTCGGCGACAATCCGGCGATCCTGCTTGAGCGATACATCGAGCGGGCCCGGCACGTCGAGGTGCAGATCCTGGGCCTGGCCGACGGCACCGTGGTGGCCCTGGGCGAGCGGGACTGCTCGGTCCAGCGGCGGCACCAGAAGGTCGCGGAGGAGAGCCCGTCGCCCGGCGTCAGCCCTGGGTTGCGTGAGCGCATGCTGGCCGCGGCCGTACGGGCGGGGGAGGCGGTCGGCTACCGCGGCGCCGGCACGGTGGAGTGCCTCGTGGACGCCGACGCGCAGGACTTCGTGTTCCTGGAGATGAACACCCGCCTCCAGGTGGAGCACCCGGTCACCGAGTTGGTCACCGGACTCGACCTGGTCGAGCTGCAGATTCGCATCGCGGCCGGCGAGGTGTTTCCGGTGGAGGCGGCTCCTCCGCGCGGGCACGCCATCGAGTTCCGGGTGTACGCCGAGGACCCCAAGCGGTTCTTCCCGGGACCCGGGAAGATCGACGTGTGGGAGGAGCCGGCGGGCGAAGGCGTGCGCGTCGATTCCGGCTACGTAGCGGGCAACACGGTCACGCCGTTCTATGATCCGCTGATGGCCAAGCTCTGCGTTCACGGTGCGACGCGGGAGGAGGCACTGGCCCGGGGCCGTACGGCTGTCGCGGCCTTCCGGCTGGCAGGGCCGAAGCACAACCTGCCGTTCTGCGCCGAGTTGCTGGACCACCCCGAGTTCGTGAGCGGGGACTACGACACCGGGCTGGTCGCCCGGATGAGGCAAGCTTGATCCGCTGGCTCGATGAGATGGGAGTTCCGGGTGGCAGAGGTGCACGCCGAGATGGTGGCGAACGTCTGGAAGATCGTTGTGAGTGAGGGTGACGCGGTCGAGGAGGGCGACACACTCGTCATCCTCGAGTCGATGAAGATGGAGATCCCGGTCCTCGCCGAGGACGCGGGTACGGTGGCACAGCTCAAGGTGGCCGAGGGCGACGTTGTCCAGGAGGGCGACCTGATCGCCGTCATCGAGTAGATCGCCGGGATCCGTTCACCGAGCGGGCGTCACAGCCGGGCGAGGAACCTCTCGCGGTCGACGATGACCCGCTCGACTCGCCCCGTGGCGACAAGCGTCCCGTTCTTGTCGACTGCCCTGACCGAGAAGATCAGCCGCCTGCCGTCCACCTCGACCAGTTCCGCGCTGACCTCAACGTGCATGCCGACCGGGCTGGGCGCGCGGTGATCGAGCGCGACCTTCGTGCCCACGGTCGTCTGTCCCTGCTCAAGGTAGGGCTGGACGGCCTTGACCATGGCCCCCTCGGCGAACGACAGCAGTCGCGGGGTGCCGAGGACCGGGACGTCGCCGCTGCCGACCCTGATGGCGGTATCCTCCCGCTCGACCATGATGAGGACTTCGGCGTGCAGACCTGGGACAATTCTCATGCGCGCCAGCCTATTAGGACGCCGTCGCGCTCCGGACGCGGTTCGGCGCCCGACGAGTGGGGCGACATCATCAGCCTCTACTGTGATCATTGCGGCCGGCCGGCGGCTGAAGGCGATCATGCGGCCTGCCGGACCGCGAGAGCGATGGAGCCGCCGCGCTTCTGCCCACACTGCCGTCGCCGCATGGTCGGCCAGGTGGCCCCGACAAGCTGGTCGGCCCGTTGCTCGAAGCACGGCGATGTGGGCGGGTAAACCGCTAAGATTTGAGTCTGACCCTGGAGTGGAAGCCCAACCAATTCTGGCTTCTGTGACCCTGTAGTTATCTTCTCGCGATGCGAAGCTGCTTTGTTGGACACTTCGGGGGCAGAGCGAATTAGGAGTGTTTGACAAATGCTGCCCGTCGCGAGCGTGGATCCAGACGGATACATCGCCGGCCGGAGGAGGAGTTCGTAGCGGAGCCTACGGGCGACCTCCCGGGCCCACGGAAGTTTCGAGCCTGCGAGGAAGTTTCGTGGATGGGGCTCCGGCACGGCGAGGCGCCATCTGGGCCGCGCTTGGCAGGGCATGATTTGTCGAATACGACGTAGGGGGTACGGGGCGCAGATGGTGGCCCAAGGCACGACCCTGGCTGGACGCTACCGGCTGGATGCCCGGCTGGGCGCCGGGGGCATGGGCGAGGTGTGGCGAGGAGAGGACACTGTACTCGCACGCACCGTCGCCGTGAAGGTGCTGCTTCCCGGGCGACTCAACGACCCCGGCTTCGCCGTACGCTTCCAGGGC
The DNA here is from genome assembly GCF_042435035.1 of Sphaerimonospora cavernae. Classification (NCBI taxonomy): domain Bacteria; kingdom Bacillati; phylum Actinomycetota; class Actinomycetes; order Streptosporangiales; family Streptosporangiaceae; genus Sphaerimonospora; species Sphaerimonospora cavernae. The sequence goes on along the minus strand of NZ_JBHMQT010000014.1, from coordinate 227,797 downwards.
GAGGCCAGGGCGATGGCGACCATCAATCACCCGGGCGTGGTCGACGTTTACGACTACGGCGTCGCCGAGGTCCCCGGTGACGGCCCGACCGCCTACCTGGTGATGCGCTTCGTCGACGGAGAGCCCCTCGACCGGCTGCTGACGCGGCTCGGCCGGATCGGCGCAGAACCCGCGATGGAGTTGATCGCGCAGGCCGCTGCGGCGCTCCAGGCGGTCCACGACAGCGGCATCGTGCACCGCGACATCAAGCCGGGCAACCTCCTGGTCCGCTCGGACGGCACGCTGGTGCTGACCGACTTCGGCATCGCCCGCGCCGACTCGGGCAGCCGTCTCACCGACGCGGGCATGGTCCTCGGCACCGCCGCGTACTGCGCTCCGGAGCAGGCGGAGGGGGCTCCCGTGACCCCCGCGGTGGACATCTACGCGCTGGGCGTGGTGGCCTACGAGTGCCTCGCAGGCCAGCGGCCCTTCGACGGCGACACGCCGGTGACGATCGCGCTCAAGCACATCCGCGAACAGCCGCCGCCTCTGCCGTCCGACGTGCCGCCCGCGGTGCGCGCCGTCGTCGAACGCGCGATGTCCAAGGACCCGGCGCGCCGGTGGCCGTCCGCCGCCGCGATGAGCCAGGCGGCCCGCCAGTCCGCCCACCCCACCGGTGCTGTACAGCCCGACTCCGGCTATGGACAGCCGGTCGCGGCAACGCCGTACGGGCATCCGGGCGCCGCGCCGGTCGAGCAGTCGGCGGACGCGGCGATGATCGAGGCGGCGTTCCAGGAAACGGACTACCTGGAGGACGGGCAGACCTATCGGGTCACCAGGGAAGCCTGGCATGACGGCACCGCTGCGACGCACATGGCCCCCCTGTCCGGGACCACGCAGGCGGCGTCCGTCGCGGGGCGTCAGGAGGGGTCACAACCGGGATCCCGATCGTCTCGCCGGGCGCAGCTCAAGAAGGGGCGCAGGACGCGCACCGGGCCGATCGTGGCGGGGATGGCCGGGTGCGTGGTCGTGGTCGGCTTGGTCGCGGCGGGCGTCAACCTCGCCTCGGCCCGTTCCGGTGTGCCGGTGCCGTCCGCTGAGCCGTCCGTCACCGCCGAGGTCCCCTCGCCCACGCCCAGTCGCACTCGCGCAAGGGGCAGGGCCGTCTCACCGAGCCCGACGAGAGTGATTCCGCCTCCGCCGCGGCGGCCGAGCCCGTCACCGAGTCCGTCGCCCAGCCCCTCGGCGAGCCCGTCGCCGAGCCCGTCGCCCTCGCCCAGCCCGAGCGTGATGATGGTCAAGGTGCCGGAAGTCAAGGGGCTGGACGAGAGCGCGGCCCGGGCCAAGCTGATCCAGCTTGGATTCGGAGTCAGCGTCAGCTACAAGGGCGATGGCGAATGCGAGGGCCAGGTGAGCCACCAGTCTCCGGCGGCGGGCACACCCAGGCCGGAGGGGTCCAACGTGATGGTCGCGATCGCCAGAAAAGCCTGCCCGTCCCCGTCGCCCTCGCAGACGCCGCCCGGCCCGTCGCCCAGTCCCAGTTCCTGACCCGGGCTCGAACGCGAACCTTGGGGACGAGCCCCGGGCGTGATCTTGCAGTTGCTCGCAGAAACGGTATTTGACGTGCATGTTCGCTTGTCATGATCTTGCAGAGTACGGCTGCGGTATTCGCAGGATCACGCGCCATGTGGGGGGCGGGGATCACACTCCGGTGGTGTTGCGCGGGTAGGCGATCTGTGGGTCGGTGGCGATGTTCACCAGGTACGGTACGCCGGAGTCGAACGCCCGGCGTAGTGCCGGTCCGATCTCATCGGGCGAGGTCACCAGCTCGCCGCCGCCGCCGAGTGCCGTCACGACCTGGTCGTACCGGCACTGCGGCTGCAGTTCGGCCGCCACGTCGTAGCCGTACAGCAACTGCATGGGATGCTTCTCCAGCCCCCAGATGCCGTTGTTGCCGCAGATCATGACGACCGGCAGGCGGTGCCGTACCAGAGTGTCGACGTCCATCAGCGAGAAGCCGGCGGCGCCGTCGCCGAGCAGCAGCACGACCTGCGAGGACGGCCGGGCGAGCCGGGCCGCGATCGAGTAGCCAAGCCCGGTGCCGAGGCAGCCGTACGGCCCCGGGTCGAGCCAGTTGCCGGGTCTGCGCGGCTCGACGTATTTCCCGGCGTAGGACACGAAGTCGCCGCCGTCTCCGATCACCACGGCGTCGTCGTCGAGCAGCCTGTTCAGCTCGCCGTAGATCCGCATCGGGTGGATCGGATCGGCGTCCGACTCCAGCAGCGGCGCGTCGGACGCGATCGCGGCGGCCGCCGTCTCGGCCAGCCGGTCCTTCCACGGCTCGTACGCCTTCGGATTCACCCCGGCATCGCGGCACGCGGCGGCGAGCCCCCACAAGGTGACGGAGAGATCGCCCGCGGCCGACCCGGCCAGACCGATGTGGGTGGCGAGCTGGGACGGCGCGTCCACGATGTGGACGACCCGGGAGAGCGGCGCGCCGTCCTTGCCGCCGAACCAGCCGTAGCCGAGCCGGAAGTCCAGCGGTGTACCGACCACGATGACCAGGTCGGCCTGTCCGAACGCGAGCCCCCGGGCGCGGGTGACCAGCAGGTCGTGGCCGGAGGGCAGGATGCCCCGGCCCTGGCCGTTGGGCACGACCGGCAGACGCCACTCCTCGGCGAAGTCCCGGGCCGCCTCCTCAGCGCGGTCCATCCACACGTCCGAGCCGAACACCAGCAGCGGCCGCTCGGCCTCGGCGATCAGCCGGGCGATCCCGGCGAGCGCGTCGGTGTCGGGTTCGAGCGGCGACGGGGTCAACGTCTGGGCATCGAAGTCGGCCGAGGGCGCGAACAGGTCGTCCATGTAGACGTCCAGGAACACCGGCCCGCGGTGCGGGGCCAGTGCCGTACGGAACGCCGTCTCGACGTCCTGCCCGATGGAGTCGGCGCCCGCGCCGGTGAAGGCGAGCTTGGTGATCGGCTCGAACAGCGGCGGGTGATCCATCTCCTGCAGCGCGCCCGAGCCCCATCGGGAGCGCGGCGCCCTGCCGCCGAGCACGACGAGCGGCGAGCCGTTGAAGTGGGCCGTCGCGACCCCGGAGACGCCGTTGGTGACGCCGGGGCCGGCGGTCAGCACCGCCAGGCCGGGGCGTCGGGTCAGGCGCGCGGTCGCCTCGGCGGCGAAGACCGCGCTCTGCTCGTGGCGGACGTCGAGAATGCGCATGTCCCGGTGGACCGCGCCGTCGTACAGCGGGAACACGTGCCCGCCGGACAGCGTGAACATCGTGTCGACGCCGTACGCCTGGGAGACGGCGACCGCGATGTCGCCTGCGTGCTTCGGGGACTCCATGCGGGGAAACCTACCAGTCGGTCACTTAGCCGGAACAGAAGACTTCTTGGCCCCCGCGAACCTGCCCGCAATCGCGTGCCGTCACACCCGTCGTCGCCCGGCATCGGCGGCTCGGGACACCCGGTGGTTTACTCGATCACCTGTCGAAGACGTACCCCCTCGGCTGCTCCTCCATCCCCTCAAGGAGACCCATGCCCGGCCTGACCTCCGTGCTCGTCATCCCGCCCCTGTTGCTCGCATTGACCGTCGCCGCTCCGGCGGCATCCTGCCCGCCTACCGCAGCCCCCACAGTGATCGCCACGGCGGTCTGGGACGGGGCGGAAAGCGGCGTCGATCTCACCGATCCGCGTATGAAGGAGATCGCCATGCGGATCGTCTCCAGCGCGGAGAACTCGTCCCTCGACTGGAGGGCACAGTACGGCTACATCGAGGACATCGATGACGACCGCGGCTACACGGCCGGCATTGTCGGCTTCTGCTCGGGCACCGGCGACATGCTCGACCTGGTCGAGCTCTACACCAAGCGCAGGCCGCGCAATGTGCTGGCCAGGTACCTTCCCGCACTGCGCCGGGTGAACGGCTCGGACTCCCACTCCGGTCTCGGCTCGAAGTTCGTCAAGGCATGGAAGACGGCGGCCAGGGACAGTGCCTTCCAACGGGCCCAGGAGGACGAGCGGGACCGCGTCTACTTCAACCCGGCGGTCGCGTGGGCCAAGAAGGACGGCCTACGGGCACTCGGCCAGTTCGTCTACTTCGACGCGATCATCATGCACGGCGACGGTGACGACCCCGAGAGCTTCGGCGCCATCCGGAAGAACGCGCTGAAGAAGGCCAGGCCTCCGGCCCGGGGCGGCGACGAGACCGCCTATCTGAACGCCTTTCTCGACGCGCGGAAGAAGGCCATGCGGGCCGAGGCGGCGCACGAGGACACCAGCCGGGTGGACACCGCCCAGCGGGTCTTCCTCAGGAACGGCAACCTCGACCTGGACCCGCCGCTGCGATGGAAGGTCTACGGCGACCCGTACCGGATCGAGTGACACCTTCATGTACGGCCCTGCCTACGGCGAGAGCCGACCGTCTTTACCGCTTCGGCCGACAGCGAGCCGAAGGACTCGATAGGCTCCGGACCGCTTCAGCGAATGCCAGGGAGGCTGTCGTGGCTCAGGGGACGCAAGAGGTTGAGGTCAAGTACCGCGTGGCCGACGTGGCGGCGCTGGAGGACGCGCTGGTCCAGCGCGGGGTGTCCCTGTCGGCCACGATACGGCAGGACGACCAAGCGTACGCCGAAGATGGCTGGAGCTATGGAAATAGCAAGATCGGGGTGGCGTTCGCACGTCTGCGTACCCAGCAGGGGCGGCATCTGTTCACGGTGAAGAAGCCGCTCGACAACGAGATGGCCTGCCTGGAGCACGAGACCGAGGTCGCCGACCGGGAGCAGATGCATCAGGCCGTCGTAGCGATGGGCTTCTACCCGACGGTCCGGATCGTGAAGACCCGGAGGACCGGGGTGCTGGGCGACATGTCGATCTGTATCGATGAGGTGGAGCACGCCGGGGTGTTCGTCGAGATCGAGCGGACAGTGCACGGCGGGGAGTCCGGCGCAGCCGTGCAGCAGGAGCTCGACGCCGTCGCGCGATCACTCGGCGTCGAACTGGAGCGTACGACCGACACCTACGACTCCCTCGTGCGTGCAGCCCTCGCCCCTGCCTAAAACAATGCGAGGGCATCCGGCCCGGATGGGGCGTCGCAGGGCAGCTTCGCCGCCTCCGCCTGCAGTCCCAGCCGGACTGCCGCGTGATCGGTCAGGCGGGTCTCGCGCGTCTCCTGAAGATAGGCGCAATCGCAGATGCGGTCGGCCAAGGCTGGGCCCACATGGAAGTAGTCATAGCAGTAGCCATCGCCGGTCCTGCCGATCCAGCTGTAGGCCTGAATGCCCGGCGAGCAGCGACGGTAGGCATCGAGGAAACCCCGGGCCTTGAGAGTTTCCAGCAAGCCGAACTCGAACGGGAGGAATCCCGAGTGGAGTGGCTGGTGATCGGCGGAGATCACATTGTAATCCCCGCCGATCACCAGGTGGTCGTGCTGCTCGGCGGGTAGTTCCTCCAACGCTTTGAGGAGGGAGCCGATGAAGGTTTCCTTGCGAGTGATCTTGTCTGCGCTGCGGTCTCGGCTAGGTACGTAGACAGCGAGGATCCACATCCGTGGACTCGTGTCTAGCGCCGCGAACGCGACCCGACCGGGGATACTCACCTCATCGAAGGGGTCGGGCTGAGTGTGAGCCAAAGGTATTCGGCTGACCAGCGCAGTCCCTCGCTCTCCGTCGATATCAGGTGTCTTGACCACGGCGTAGCCGGCATTCCGGAACTGATCTAGCAGGTAGGACGTACCGGTCCCGGCGCTTGTTTCGGTGAGCAGGAACACATCTTCCGGTCGCCGCACCTGGACGCGGGCGATCTCCAGAATGTCGTCGTTCACTGCGCCCATTTCGTGGTCGCTGGGGCTCAAGCGGGCTCGTGGGGTCATGCGGAAAGCTTGAGGGTGGTGCGGAAGGTGGCGGCGTCGAACACTCCGCCCAGTGTCGGGGCGAGCCCCGCCCGTGCCGCGCGCCGGAACTCGGCCTGCCCGAGGGCGCCCGCACCCTCGGGCAGCACCCCGGCGAGCGGTCGGGCCGCGAGCATCTCCAGGTCGGCGACGTTGCACCGCTCAGCCAGTCCCGGCTCGGCCGGCCACGAGCCGATCACCACGCCGGCCAGTTCGAGGCCTCGGCCGGCCATCGCCTCCAGCGTCAGCGCGGTGTGGTTGAGCGTGCCGAGCCCGGCCCGGGCCACCACCAGGACCGGCGCCCCCAGCTCATGCGCCAGGCCGGCGATCGTGCTCCCCTCCTCGTCGAAACGGACGAGGAGGCCGCCCGCCCCCTCCACGATGACCAGCCGGTGCGACTCGGCCTGCTCCCGGACGAGTGTGGCCACCGAGGCGAGTGAGACCGGCGGCAGGCCCGACACGCGGGCGGCGGCGGCGGGCGACAGCGGGTCGGGATATCTGGCCGGTTCGAACGTCGTTCTCGCCCCCGACAGCCGGAGCACGTCGTCGAGGTCTCCCGGCTCGTCGGCCGCCACACCGGTCTGCGCCGGTTTCACCACCGCGACCGTCACGCCGCGTCCAAGGGCCATTGCGGCCAGCGCTGCCGTGACAACCGTCTTTCCGACACCGGTGTCCGTGCCCGTGACAACGATAATGCTCATTCACCGCAGCGTACGGCGTGGCGGCGGCCCGGCGGCGCAGGGCATGAGCGCCGGACGCGGCCGTGTCGCCGGGGCGGCGGTCGGCGCCGCCCCGGCGACAGCCGTACGACTCGGTGCGACAGTGCGACGGGGGTCGTCAGGCGGCTCCGCCCGAGGGCCGCCGCAGGCGGGTGACGAACTTGTAGCGGTCTCCGCGGTAGAGCGACTGGGCGTACTCCACCGGGTTGCCGTCCGCGTCGAACGCGTGCCGGGTCAGCAGCAGCATCGGCAGCCCGACGTCGACCCCGAGGACCTGCGCGTCGTACGGCGTGGCGAGGACGGTCTCGATGACCTCCTCCGCGTCGGTCAGCTGCACGTTGTAGGCGTTGTGCAGCGTCTCGTACAGCGACGGATGGGCCTCCAGCTCCCGCCGCAGGCGGGGGAAGCGCCGGGCGGACAGGTGGGTGGTGTCGATCGACATCGGCTCGCCGTTGGCCAGTCGGAGCCGGTGTATGCGCAGGACGCGCCCGCCCGGGTTGATCGCCAGCCGCTGGCCGAGCGCCTCGTCCGCCGTGATGTAGCTGATGTCCAGGATCTTGGTGTCGGGTTCCAGACCGACCATGCGCAGGTCACCGGTGTACGAGGTGAGCTGCAGCACCTGAGCCACCTTGGGCTGGGCGACGAACGTGCCCTTACCCTGGATCCGCAGCAGCCTGCCCTCCACCACGAGCTCCGAGAGCGCCTGACGGACCGTGGTCCGCGAGGTCTCGAAGCTCACCGCGAGCGCACGCTCCGGGGGGAGCGCGCTGCCGGGCGGCAGGGTCTTAGTGAGCTCCAGCAGGCTCCGCTTGACGTCGTAGTACTTCGGGACCCGGGGAGAGTCCTCGCTGTGCTCCGTCACGTGTCCACCTTCGAATCGGCCACAGCGGTGAGCGCACCCCTGACCACCGCGAGATCATCCGACCCCAGATCGGCCCTCGCGGTCAACCTCAAACATGATCGGCCCTGGGGGACGGATGGCGGCCGGAAGCATCCGACGCGCACACCGTGCTCGGCGCACACGGCGGCGGCGGTCACCGCCTGCTGCGGCGGGCCGAGCACGACCGGCACCACGGCCGCAGCCGGGTTCGGCTCCAGGTCGAGGGACAGGCCCAGCTCGCGGACCATCGTGGCCAGGGCACGCGCGTTGGCCCTCGCCCGTTCGGACAGGTCGTCGGCGGAGTCTCCAGGGGCGCCTTCGAGGATGCCGAGCGCGGCCAGCGCCGCCCCCACACCGGCGGGGGCGAGTCCGGTGTCGAAGATGAACGAGCGGCCCGTGTCGATCAGCGTGTCGATCACCTCGGGTGCGCCGAGCACGGCGCCGCCCTGCGATCCCAGCGACTTCGACAGCGTGACGGTTCTCACTATGGCGGGACTGTCGGCCAGTCCCGCCTCGTGAACGGCGCCGCGCCCGCGCTCGCCCACCACGCCGAGCGCGTGGGCCTCGTCGACCACGAGCAGCGCGCCGTGCCGTACGGCTGCCGCGTGCAGTTCGCGTAGCGGCGCGAGATCGCCGTCGACGGAGAACACGGCGTCGGTGACGACGAGGGCGTGCTCCTCATCGCGGTCGGCCAGGACCTTCTCGACCGCCTCGGCGTCCCCGTGCGGGGTGACGACCACCCGGGTCCGTGACAGCCGGCAGGCGTCGACGATCGAGGCGTGGTTGCCGGAGTCGGAGACGATCAGGCTGCCGCCCCCGCCGAGGGCCGAGGCCGAGGCCAGGCCGACGGCGGCCAGGTTGGCGAGGTAGCCGGAGGAGAAGACCAGGGCCCGGGCCGCGCCGGTGAACGCGGCCAGGCGCTCCTCCAGTTCGGCGTGCAGCCGCGTCGTCCCGGTCACCAGGCGGGAACCGGTGGAGCCGGTGCCCCACTCGCGGGTGGCGCGGACGGCGGCCTCAATGAGCCGCTCGTCCCGCGACAGCCCGAGATAGTCGTTGGAGGCCAGATCGAGCAGGCCGTCATGGTCGGGCGTGCGGGGGCGCAGGACGCGTCGCAGCCCGGCCGCCTCCCGCTGGGCGGTGGCCGCGCGGAGTCTGTCGAGTGGCCGTTTCATGGAGTGCATCTTGCCAGGTGGTGGCCGCCGATTCGCCTCCGGGCCGGATCCCGACGCATGATGCGAGGGTGCCAACTCTCAGCGACCTGGTGTCCCGGCATACCGCGCTCGACTCCGCGGATGTCGACTGGATCCATTCCCTGGTGTCGGACTGGCAACTCCTGGCCGACCTGTCCTTCGCGGACCTCATCCTGTGGGTCCCCCACCGGACCGGAACGGGCTGGGTGGCGGTGGCCCAGATGCGGCCCACCACCGGCCCGACCGTCTATCACGACGACGTCGTCGACGTCGTCGTGGCGAAGGGGGAGCGGCCGCTGATCGACATCGCGTGGGACGAACAGCGGATCTGCCGCGAGGGCGATCCCGACTGGTCCAGCGGCGTGCCGGTCCGGGAGGAGACGATCCCGGTACGGCGAGGCGGCGACGGCCCCCTCATCGGGGTCATCCAACGCTCCACCAACCTGTCGTCGGCGCGTACGCCGTCCCGCCTGGAGTTGACCTACCTGCAGAGCGCGTCAGATCTGGCGCAGATGGTGGCCGAGGGTAGGTTCCCGTTCGCCGGCGAGCAGCCGATCCTCGTCAGGTCTCCGCGGGTCGGTGACGGCCTGCTCCGGTTGGACAAGGGGGGCCGTGTGACCTACGCCTCCCCGAACGCGCTGTCGGCCTACCGCCGTCTCGGCCTGCACGCCGACCTGGTGGGCGCCGACCTCGGTAGGACAACGGCCGCGCTGTGCTTTTCCGACGAGCCGATCAACGAGGATCTGATGCTGGTCGCGAGCGGCCGGGCGCCCCGCGAGATCGAGGTGGAGAACGGTGGGACCGTGGTGCAGCTCAGGGCCATCCCGTTGATCGTCGGGGACGGCAGGACCGGGGCGCTGGCGCTCATCCGCGACGTGACCGAACTGCGCCGCCGCGAGCGCGAGCTGTTGACCAAGGATGCGACCATCCGTGAGATTCATCACCGGGTCAAGAACAACCTGCAGACCGTCGCGGCCCTGCTCCGGCTGCAGGCGCGCAGGTTGAGCAACCCCGAGGGACGGGAGGCGCTGAACGAGGCCGTCCGGCGCGTCGGCTCCATCGCGATAGTGCACGAGATCCTGGCGCAGATGCCCGAGGAGATGGTCGAGTTCGACGACATCGCCGATCGGGTGATCGCCATGACGGCCGAGGTTTCGCTGGCCCACGTCATGCCCAAGCGCGTCGGCGGGTTCGGCGTGCTGCCGGCCGCTGTGGCGACGCCGATCGCCATGGTCCTCACCGAGTTGCTGCAGAACGCCGTGGAGCACGGCTTCTCGCACGGCTCGGGCAATTCGGGGAACGTGGAGGTGATTGTGACGCGCGAGACGGACCAACTGGAGGTCGTGGTGGCCGACGACGGGCAGGGCCTGCCGCCGGACTTCGACCTGGAGTCCACGGGGAGCCTGGGACTGCAGATTGTCCGCACGCTGGTCGAGGCCGAGTTGTCGGGCCGCCTGGGCATCGGGCGGAGAGCGGACGGGGGCACGGAGGTCAGCCTCCACATTCCCATGCCGCTGGGATGACCGCGTCGTCCGGGGCAGCCGCTCTTCTGGAGCCCTTCTGGGCTTCTGGGAGCGGCTTTTCTGGAACCGGCTTTCGGAAAGCACCGGGCTGTCTCCGAATTCCGGGCCGTTTCAGTCAGTCAGTAAGCGTCCGGAAAAACCGCATTCTCACGTCAGGTGACCTGTTCGGGCCCGGAGTGAATACTCGGGCCCGAGGGGTCCGTGAGGCCGTGAGTCGTGCTGAGACCGTCGCCATTCAGCGGGAGTCAGACGCCCGCGCGGGCGCGGGCGCGAGCCGCACGGCGCTTGAGCGCGCGACGCTCGTCCTCGCTGAGTCCGCCCCAGACCCCGGCGTCCTGACCGGATTCCAGAGCCCACTTTAGGCACGAGTCGATGACCGGGCAGCTACGGCATACCTGCTTGGCCTCTTCGATCTGCATGAGCGCCGGACCAGTGTTCCCGATGGGGAAGAACAGCTCGGGGTCCACGTCACGGCAGGCAGCTCGGTGGCGCCAGTCCATGCGTTCCACTCCTTCGTCAAGCGGGGCCTCACAGACCTCCGCTGGTCAACTTTGTGAAGTCTTTCACTATCTATTGCGAACATTTGCCCGGTCCAGGGTTCGGGCCGGGCGTGTCCGCGTGATCGCCGGTGACCGATGCGGAGGCGGTGGCCTCCGTAAAGGTCCTACGTTCCGACGTCGTAGTTCAGCTTTTCAGCCGCACCAACACCACACAAGAGGTTCGGGGCAAGGTTTTGCCCGTCATAGCTGTCGGATGCATCACATTGTGACGATCCGTCACGGTTTAGACCAGAACTTGTAATGCATCCGGGATAGAACGGAAGATCACCCATTCGTGCTCTCCCAGGTAGTCCCCGTCCAGTTGGAAGGCCACCGGCCGCGCGGCCAACAGGGTGAACTCGGCCTCGTCGTGAAACTGGACGAGGTGTTTACCCGCCGGTAATGAATGCCGTTCCCCGACGATTTGGCGGACGAGCGCCGCCATGGTCGGCAGGTTTAGCTTCCGGAGTCCCAGCAGATCGAGACCCGTCTCGAACGTGGCCAGCGGCGTGGGGTTGATCGGACGTGGTCCCGCGTAGGTCCAGGGTGTGGTGTTCGACACGATGGCGAGGAAGATCTCCTCCTCGTCCGGCCGGTTCGGACGCCGCAGCCGGAGGGCGGGATGTCGGCGGTCCGTCACGAAGAAGTGGCGCACCGCTGTATTCACGTAGAGGGCGGGCAGGGCGCGCTGGCCCGTGCTTCGCAGCCCCTCCACGGCCCTGACGACCTCGGCGTCGTACCCAAGCCCCGCGCAAAATGTGAAATATCGAGACCGGCGATGGTCTGGGCCCCCATCTGCCCCGGGATCGGGGCCCGAAACCTCGTCATGCCAGATGGCCTGGCCCAGCCCGATCGTCCGGCGCCGCCCGTCGCGCAGCGCCTCCAGCACGGCACCGGTGGCCTCGACCGGGTTGTTCGGCAGACCCAGCGCCCGGGCGAACACGTTGGCGCTGCCCCCCGGGATGATCACCAGGGTCGGCCGCTCGCTCGCGTGCCGGTCGGGTTGCGCGCCGAGCAGCCCGTTGACCGTCTCGTTCATCGTGCCATCGCCCCCCAGGACGGCCACCGCCTCGAATCCCCGTGCATGCGCCGTACCGGCGAGTTCCATGGCATGGCCCCGGTACGCGGTCTCCTCAACTGACAGATGCACGGCCGCGCCAAGCGCCCGGATCAGCACGTCGCGGGTGCGTTCGTGCGTCGTTGTCGCCTTTGGATTGACGAGGAGGAGTGTCCGCATGCCCTGAAGGTTAACGAACGCTTTACCGCGGACGCCTGCGACACCACGTAGAAACGAGAGGCGGACCAGGCGCCGCCGCCGCAAAACATCGGTGCCGGGGCGCGGATACGTACGGGTAGGGTTGGGCGGTGTGATCCGCCGTTCCGCCGACCGTCCCGTCACGGTGACCGTGGCCGCCGCTGTCCTGGCCGCCCAGGGCCTGCTCGTGCTGACCCTCGGCGGGTACGTCGCCGTCGAGACACTGATCGGCGAACCCACCGACACGATCACCAGCCTCGCGGTCGCCGGGTTCGGCCTGCTCGCCGGCGCCGGGCTGCTCTGGGTCGCCTACGGTCTGTGGCGGGTGCTGCGCTGGAGCAGGGGTCCGGCCGTCGTGACACAGATCTTCGTGCTGCCGGTGGCCGTCACGCTGATCCAGTCAGGACAGTACGGCTACGGCGTCCCGCTTGTGGCGGCGGCGGCCGTCGCTCTGGTCACAGTGCTCGCGCCGACATCGACGCGAGCACTGATGGGCGAGGACGGCCGCCCCGGCACCTGAGCTCAGTCCTCAGCGGTGAGGCCCTCGCGGAGCTGGGCGAGGGTACGGGCCAGCAGCCGGGACACGTGCATCTGCGAGATCCCCAGCTCGTTGGCGATCTGCGACTGGGTCATGTTTCCGAAGAAGCGCAGCAGCAGGATCCGTTTCTCGCGCGGCGGGAGCCGTTCCAGCAGCGGCTTGAGCGACTCGCGGTACTCGACGCCCTCCAGCGACTCGTCCACGATGCCCAGCGAGTCGGACACGGCCGGCGCGTCGTCGTCTCCGGAGTCGGGGGCGTCGAGGGAGACCGTCGAGTAGGCGTTCGCCGACTCCAGGCCCTCCAGCACCTCCTCCTCGCTCATCTGCAGGTGCGCGGCGAGCTCGGCCACCGTGGGCGCCCGGCTCTCCCGCTGCGACAGCTCGCTTATCGCCTTGGTCAGCGAGAGCTTGAGCTCCTGCAGGCGGCGTGGTACGCGCACCGCCCAGCCCTTGTCGCGGAAATGCCGCTTGATCTCCCCGACGATGGTCGGGGTCGCGTACGTGGAGAACTCCACGCCCCTGGCCAGGTCGAACCGGTCGATCGACTTGATCAGCCCGATCGTGGCGACCTGCGTGAGGTCGTCGAGCCACTCGCCGCGGTTGCGGAAGCGCCGCGCGAGGTATTCGACCAGCGGCAGATGGAGTTCGACGAGTTCGTCGCGGATGCGCTGGCGCCTCGGGTCGTCCGGGGGCAGTTCCGAGAGCTCCGCGAAGAGCGTGCGCGCGCGGACGCGGTCGGGCACGGCCGAGTCGCCGGAGGCCATGGCACTCGTCCTCTCCATCACGCCGGCCTCGCTGTGCCTCGGCGCTTGCGCAGGACGATCGCCATGTGGTCGGCGTGGTCTGACAGGGCGTCCACATCGTCGGCGAGGGCCGTGAGGACCATCCAGGCGAAGTCCTCCCGGTTGGGGGAGCTGACGCCCACCGTGTTCACCTCGACCCGGACCGTCATCTCCTGACCGGTGAGCTCGAACTCCGCGAGAAGGTCGGTGCCGGGTACGGCGTGCCGGAGAAGCATGGCGCACGCCTCGTCGACGGCGATGCGAAGATCCTCGATCTGGTCGAGGGTGAAGTCGAGCCGTGCCGCGAGCCCGGCGGTAGCCGTACGCAGCACGGAGAGATAGGCGCTCACTGCGGGCAGCCGGACGGTGACGGCGTCGCGAATCCCGGTCAGATCCACCGCAGGCGTCTCGGTTTCCTCGGTCACGTTCCTCCTCGCCCCTTCGCCGCCGTCCCGGAGACCGACCTTCGCGGTCGGCTCTCAGCGGGCGGCTCTTTCGCAGTCGGCGCTTCGCAGTCGGCCCCATCGCAGACGGCTCAGTGCCCTGACTGCAACCTACCGCCACTCGCCTCCTGATGCTCCGCTCCCCGGCCCTGATTATGGTGATCCTTGGCAGTAAGCGCCGGTAAATTCCCTGCTAGATCACCTTTCCTATTGATCGCCGCGAAAATGAGCGGGCCCCGCCCGATCCGGTGACCGTGGAACCGGAAGATCGTGCGGGGCCGGAAGGCGGGGCCGGAAGAACGCATTGCCTCAGGCGGCCTTGGTCTCCCAGAAAATCTTGGCGATCTCTTCGATCTTGGCGAGCAGCTCGTCCGCCTGGGCGGCGTCCACGGCACCCTTGGCCCCGGCCGCGCCGGCGAGCTTGGTGGCGTCCCAGAAGAGCTGGTGGAGCTGAGGGTACTGCTCCAGGTGCGGGGGCTTGAAGTAGTCGGTCCACAGCACCCACAGGTGGTGCTTGACCAGCTCGGCCCGCTGTTCCTTGATGATGAGGGCGCGCGTACGGAAGACCGGGTCGTCGTTCTCGGCGTACTTCTTCATGATCGCCTTAACCGACTCGGCCTCGATGCGGGCCTGCGCCGGGTCGTAGACCCCGCACGGCAGGTCGCAGTGGGCGGATACTTCGCGCTTGGGTCGCAGCAGTCGTGCGAACATCGGAATCCTTCCTTAGGCATGCTGGTGACAGCACTGTCCAAGACCGACCTTACTCGTCCGGAAATGCTTGCGCTGAGGGGGATGATGCTGACCGCGGTGCGTGTCGCCGGGGACTCGATGCTGCCCGTCCTGCGGCCCGGAGACCTGCTTCTCGTCCGGCCCGGCGCGCCGATCAGGCCCGGCGACCTGGTGGTCGCCAGACGGCCGCACGGGCTGATCGTGAAACGGGCGTTCCAGCTCACCGGGGAAGGATGGTGGCTGGAGAGCGACAACCAGTCCGCGCCCGGCCGCCGGGACAGCTGGGACTTCGGCGCCGTTCCGGAATCCGACGTCCTGGGCAGAGTCGTCCTGCGCTACTGGCCCCGGCCGACCCGGCGTTTCCCCCCGAGCCCGCAGTTCTAGGCGCCGCGTTTGCGTGCGCGGTAGGCGGCCACGTTGGCGCGGCTGGCGCAGCGCTCCGAGCAGTAGCGGCGGGACCGGTTCGACGAGGTGTCGAGGTAGGCGTTGCGGCAGGGGGAGGCCTGGCAGATGCCGAGGCGGTCGACGCCGAGGCCGGTGACCACGCTCGCCAGGCCCATGACGGATCCCACCGCCAACGCATCGGCCACCCGCCCGCCCTCGGTCAGATGCATGTGCCAGCGCTGGCCGTCGTGGCCCGAAATCTGTGGATGCACGGGATGTCGGACCAAGAGGCCGTTGAGCCGCTCGACGACGTCGTCTTCGTCACCCTCGGCCGCGGCCTGGAAGACCCCGGCGAGTTCCTCGCGTAGCTCCCGCAGTGCGTCGAGATCCCGCCGGGTGACCCGGGCGGCCGACTCCCTGCGGCCCGTCTCATCGAGCAGTTCGCGCAACTCGGTGAGACCTCTGAGCTCGTCGCCCCTGTTGACCAGCAGGACGGCCAGCTCGGCATATGACGTCAAGTCCACTGGGACGCCCAAGTGCGTAAGAGATCAATTGTAAGCCGAGTATTACACGCGGCGCGTCCCAGGGGAACACCTGCCTCCAGACGAGTGAGCCGGGATGTGGCACAATCAGGGAACGGGTGACCCCCGTACCCCCTTATGAGACGCCCGTCGACGACGACGGCCTCGGGCGGCTACCGAAGCCTGGGCTCTTCGTTACATTGCGGCGTCTACCGAAGGAAATCGTCCTTATGACACTGGGGTCGCTGTGACCGTTACACCTGTTTCTCTCGAATCTCTCGATCTGGACCCCGCCTTCGCCCTGCACCGCGGCGGCAAGCTGGAGGTCCGTTCCACCATTCCGGTCCGTGACGCGGACGATCTGTCGCTCGCCTACACGCCGGGGGTCGCCCGTGTGTGCACCGCGATCGCTGACGCGCCTGATCTGGCCAACGACTACACCTGGGTGTCGAACGTGGTCGCCGTGGTGTCCGACGGCACCGCCGTTCTCGGCCTCGGCGACATCGGGCCGGCCGCCGCCATGCCCGTCATGGAGGGCAAGGCGCTGCTCTTCAAGGAGTTCGGCAACGTCGACTCCGTGCCGATCTGCCTCGATTGCACCGACACCGATGCGATCGTCGAGACCGTGGTCCGGCTCGCGCCCTCGTTCGGGGGCATCAACCTCGAGGACATCAGTGCGCCGCGCTGCTTCGAGATCGAGAACCGGCTGCGCGATCTGCTCGACATTCCCGTCTTCCACGACGACCAGCACGGCACGGCCATCGTGGTCCTCGCCGCGCTGCAGAACGCCGCGCGCCTGACCGGGCGCTCGCTCGGGGAGCTTCGCGCGGTCGTGGCCGGCGCCGGCGCCTCCGGCGTGGCCGTCTCCCGCATCCTGATCGGGGCGGGCATCGGCGACATCGCGGTCTCCGACTCCAAGGGCGTCATCTATGGCGGGCGTGAGGGGCTGAACCCGGTCAAGGCGGCGCTGGCCCGCGACAGCAACAAGCTCGGCCTCACCGGATCGACCGAGCAGGCGCTCGCCGGTGCGGACGTGTTCATCGGCCTGTCCGGGTCGACGGTGACGGAGGAGGCCATCGCCTCCATGGCACCGGACGCGATCGTGTTCGCGCTGTCCAACCCGACGCCCGAGGTGGAGCCGGACGTGGCGGCCAGGTACGCCCGGGTGGTGGCCACCGGGCGCTCCGACCATCCGAACCAGATCAACAACGTGCTGGCCTTCCCCGGGATCTTCCGCGGGGCGCTCGACGTCCGGGCCACGGCGATCACCGAGAACATGAAGCTGGCCGCGGCCACCGCGCTGGCCGAGGTGGTCGGCGACGATCTCTCGGAGAAGTACGTGATCCCCTCACCGTTCGACGCGAGGGTCGCCCCCGCGGTGACCGCCGCCGTGGCACGGCAGGCCCGCGAGGACGGCGTCGCACGCAAGTAATCGTTGCGATCCGCGTAACCCGATCTCGGCATCGCACGGCACGAAAACAGATCAACCCGTCGACTCGAGGATCGGTTGACGGGCGACCGGGGCCGGTGGGCGCACTCCCGCTCACCGGCCCCGCGCGTTTTCACGGCCGCGAAGATTTGGGAATCCCTTTAGAGGTTCACGGTCCGTGCTATAAAGAAAGCTCTCCGTTACCTATCGGCTATGTCTGTCCTGGTGAGGAGAGTCATGCGACGCGCCCCCGACCCGCCGTTCCAACGGCATCTCGCCGATGCCGCGCCGTCCCGTACCGGCCGGACGCCCGGCCTGCTGGCCGGGATCTTCTCGCTCAGGCCCGTGCGGTGGCGGGAGCCCGCCGAGGACCCCGGCACGCCGTGCGGAGCAGTGCCTCTCGGCCTCGGGCAGGAGTTCCCCCACTCATGGGAGAAGGGCGTGGCGAGCGTGACAGCACTGTGGCAGGCCGACGTCGAGCGGCGCAGGTTCCTCATCGACTCCACCTTCGTGCTGGGAGCGGGATCCGTGGGGGTCGGAGGCTGGCTGAGGAATCCCACCCCCGACCGGCTCTCCGCCGACGGTCCGCGTCGCGTCGGGGTCTCCGACGTCGCCTCGATCCGGGAGGTCACACGTTCGTTCGGCGAGCTGGACAACCGGTTCGGCGGCGGCAGCATTCGCGGGCCGGTCGTGCGATATCTGCACACGGCGGTGACCCCGCTGCTGCGTGACGGGTCGTACGGCGAGGCGACCGGGCGTGCGCTGGCGACGGCGGCGGCCGAGCTGACCCGGCTCGCCGGATGGATGGCCTACGACCTGGAGCAGCACGGCCTCGCCCAGCGCTACCTGATCCAGGCGCTCGGGCTGGCCCGTAGCGCGGGTGATCACGGCCTCGCCGGCGAGATCCTCGCCGGGATGAGCCACCAGGCGATCTACATAGGGCAGCCACGCCACGGTCTTGAGCTGGCCGGGGCGGCGGTGGTGGCGGCCGAGCGCTCCGGGGTGTTCTCTCTGCTGTCGGAGGCCCGGGTGCTGGAGGCGCACGCGTTCGCACGGCTCGGCGACGGCACGGCGTGCGCCGCGTCCCTGCACGCGGCCGAGACCGCCTTCGACCGGCGCTCGCCACGGGACGAGCCGAAGTGGATCGGCTACTTCGATGAGGCGTACCTCGCGGCCAAGTCCGCCCACTGCCTGCGCGATCTGGGTGACGGAGCCAGAGCCGTACGACATGCCAGACGGTCGCTGGTGATGGACGGGCGGTACGTGCGCGGCAAGATGTTCAACTTCTCCCTGCTGGCCTCGGCACTCATCCAGCAGGGCGAGCTGGAGGAGGCCTGCGACGCCGCCACCTCCGCCCTGGACCTGGCCGAGGGCATCCAGTCGGTCAGGACCCGGTCGTACGTCGCGGACCTGCGCGGCAGGCTCAAGCCGTACGCGGCGCAGCCACGAGTGTCGGCGCTGCTCGAACGCTGCGGCCGACCCGCGGAGAGCTGCTCGCCGGTCGGCGCGGCGTGATTCAGAGGCTACGCCCGGTTATCTGATTCTGCCCGGAATTGGCGGGCGGAGTCGTAGACCGTGTAAAGCTCCCCGTCGAAATATGGGGACACGGCCGTCGCCGTACGGCCGGTTCCGGAGAAGCCGATGGTGAGGCCGTTGAGATAGCCGAGGCCGCGAGGGCTCCGGTAGGCGGCGAGCCAGGGGGAGCCGACGGCGTCCGTGCGGGTCGGCCGCACGCCGATCAGGCCCGTCGCCTTGATGGCGGGATCCGCCGCCGCGAACGGCCTGCCGTACGACGAGACGAGGGAGCCGCCTCGCCTGGCGTGACCGATGATGAGGAGAGGCCTGCCGATCCGGAGGTTGTAAGCGAGACCCTGCCCGCCGACCCGATCACCGAGGCGCCCGGTGTCCGTGAAGCCCAACCCGTTCCCGGGCCAGGGCTCCGACTGTTTCCCGGCGTCGGCGCGGCGCGGCGCGAGCCCGTCGGCCACGCTGACGAACGCGTAGTCGCGGTCCGCGTCTCCGTAGGTGGCGAAGTCGCGGTGGGTGAAGGCCTGCCGGCCGATGTAGATGCCCCACGGCGCCCTGCCGCGGTGATATCCAGGGATGAACACCCAGTTGCGCAGCGTGGTGGCCGAGCCGGGCCGGATGTCGTAGACGCAGTGCCCCGCCGTCACGACCAGATCGCCGTGATCGGAGCGGACGGACGTGGCCGAGCACCAGTGTGGCCGGCCGTCCGCTCCCATGAAGAACGCCTTGCCGATGGTCCTGGGCGGGTTGATGTTCTTGGAAGTGCCGCTCCGCGTGCCGTTCCCGGCCTCGGCGGCGCGCGATCGGTCGCTCTTCGGCTCGGTGCGCGCGGAGGCGGCGGCGCCCTTCGCCTTCCCGGCCGCGGCCGCCACCAGGCCCGGCTTCACATCAGGGCCGGGGCCGCCGAGCAGGGCACGCTTCGCGGTGATCCCGGTTTCTGGGGCGTACGGCGTCGCGGACAGGAGGGCGCGGCCACCGTTCTTCAACCAGAACGTGGCGACCGAGGCGGCCTGCGACGAAGTGGCGAGGGCGTGGCTCAAGGCGATGTCGTAGCCCTCCGCCTTGATGACCGGCATGGGGGCCTGGAGAGGGACTGCCTGGGCTCGAACGGGGGTCGGCACGCCCGCGGCGAGTATCAATACCGCCGCCACCACACCCCATGGGGGGAGGGGCATGCCCTTCACCGGAACTCCTCGCGCTGCGGCGCACTTTCGGCACCGAATTCGTAAATATGTGGCCGCAGAGGAAAACATACAGCGAGCAGGCCGCGCATCGGAAACGAAGTCAGCCGGTGAACTCGCGGGTCGCCTGCGCGTACACACGCTGGGTGAGCGTGTTGAAGTAGGGCGCGGAGATGGCGTCGAGTCGGTCGCCGCCGGTCAGGTTCCAGGTCAGGCTGGTGACGCCGACGAGATGGCCGGTCCGCTTGACACTGTTGTAACCGATCACCCAGGGGCCGCCGCTCGCCCCGGAAGTGAAGCCGCAGCCGGGCAGCCGTACACCGTAATTGAGCTGCCAGGTCGGCGCGCTTACGAACTTCTTCTCGGTGGTGCCGCCGCACCTCCTGACGACCTGTCCCGTGAACGGCCGGGTGCCGTCGGGCTGAGCACCGGCGGGATAACCGAACACTGTCAGCCGTTGCCCGGCCGACTTGCCGGTGGAGAAGCGGAACGCGCCCACCTTGTCCTCGACCCGGCCCGTGTCCGCCGGCCGGTACTTCACCTTGCCCGCCTCGGTGTAGGGCTGCCAGGTGAAGCCGCGATGGACGGTGACGAAGGCGTAGTCACGATCGAAGTCGCCCTTGCCCGCGAAGTCCTCATGCATGTAGAGCGTGTGACCCACGAAGATCCCGGCGTCGGCCCTGCCGTCCTGATAGGACGGGATGAAGATCCAGTTCTCGACCGGCCTGTCCTGTGCCAGGGCGTACGCGCAGTGACCGGCGGTCGCCACCAGGTTGCGGTACTTCGAGTGCACCACGGAAGCCGAGCACCAGTACTCCTTGGCCCCGACCTTGAAGAACACCTTGCCGACCATGGGTGGGGCGGTGGTGGCCCGACGGTTTTCCGGCAGGGGCGTGACCGTCCGCTGCGCACGCGTTCGGCTCAGTTCGGCGGCGGAGGTCGTCGCCTTGCGTGTGGCCGCCGGCTCGGACGGCTTGGTGCTCGGTTCGTAGCTGCTCGCCTGCTTGAGCCGTTCTGGGCTCCAGTACGCCGCGACCCGTTCCATGTCGGCTTTCGCCGGCGCCAGGGGATAGGAGCTGACCCCGTTCTGAAGGAAGGCGGCGCTCTGGAGGGCGGCGGCGCTCACCTGAAGGGGTGGTACGGCCGCGGGGACGGGCTCCGCCCGACTCGCGAGCACGGCGATCACACCCGCGGCGGCGAGGGCGCCACCGATGGCGAGTGTGAGATGCCTGGCCACTGTGACCTTCCAGTGTGGTGATATGGATACTAAGGGGTGATTTTTCCAGATCCATACGGTTGCGGCACAGCTTTGTAACCGTCTCGTTATGAAACCGGCGGAACCAAAGGGATCAGTGGTGCGTCAGATTTGGCCATGGCCCGGGGTGGGCGCTTGATCGTGCCTGCCCGTCCCGGAAGGCTGACCATCAGCCGAAACGGGGGGATCCAATGAAGCCACTCCTTGCTCTACTGGCCGGTACGGCCTTCGCCGCCGGCATCGTCACACCCGCGCAGGCGGACGAGGGGCCGCCGGCGCCCGCATCCGCATCCTCACCCGCATCATCCAGGCCATCCATCGCACAGACGCCCGTCGGCGTTTCCGAGTCCCGCACCGTCTCAGCTCCCGGGCCGATGACCCTGATCGGCCGGCCGGGCGCCAAGGGCGGGCAGAACCTCGGCAACGTCCGGATGATGCTCGTGACGGCCACCTCGGGAGGCGTATCCGAGTCCGACCTCCCCGACCAGTACGCCTTCCTGAACTGCCGGCCGGTGGGTGGATCCCACCCGGGCGCGAAGGACGCGTGTGCGGCCCTGGCCAAGGTCAAGGGCGACCCGGCCAGCCTCCGGCCGGTTAAGGGGACGAACTGCCCCATGGTGTACAGCCCAGTCACGGTCACCGCCAATGGGATCTGGGACGGGAAGTACTTCTGGTACCGCCGCACATACGGGAACAAGTGCGAGATGCGGTCTGTCGAGGGGGGCGTCTTCGCCATTTGACCCCACTGCCCGTATGAGGGTCGTAAAACCGATCGCGAGGGGGCACGGTGGTTTCGTCCATCGAGCCCCCTCGTTCTGCTCGGCACGGCAGGGCTCAAAGATCGTCTGGGGGAGTGCCGAGTAGGGTGCGGCTATGTTCGCCGTTACCGCCACGCAGATCGATCCCGACAACCCGCTGAAGGGGATGACCCTCGGTGAGCACCCCGAGCCGACGGTCCCAGACGGTTGGACGACGGTCACCGTACGGGCCGCCGCGCTGAACCACCACGATCTCTGGACGCTGAAGGGCGTCGGGATCAACCAGGACCGGTTGCCCATCGTCCTCGGTTGTGACGCCGCCGGCGTGGACGAGGACGGCAACGAGGTCATCGTCCACTCGGTGATCGGCACGCCCGTGAACGGAGACGAGACACTCGACCCCAAGCGCTCCCTGCTCTCCGAGGTGTACGACGGCACGTTCGCCGAGAAGGTCGCCGTCCCGAAGCGCAACCTGGTGCCGAAGCCTGAGGCGATCTCCTTCGAGGAGGCCGCCTGCCTGCCCACCGCCTGGCTGACCGCCTTCCGGATGCTGTTCGACAAGGCCGGGCTGGAGCCGGGATCGACCGTGCTCATCCAAGGCGCGGGCGGCGGCGTGGCAACCGCCTTGATCATACTCGGCCGCGCCGCCGGCTACCGCATGTGGGCGACCAGCCGGTCTGAGGAGAAGCGGGCCCGTGCCCTCGAACTCGGCGCCGACCGCGTCTTCGAGTCCGGGGCGCGGCTGCCGGAGCGAGTCGACGCCGTGATGGAGACGGTCGGCGAGGCCACCTGGCAGCACTCGCTGGCCTCGCTGCGCGCCGGCGGCCGGATCGTCGTCAGCGGCGCGACCAGCGGGATGGTCGCCCCGACGCAGCTCGCGCAGGTGTTCTTCCTGCAGAAGTCCGTGGTCGGATCCACAATGGGCACCCGGGATCAGCTCGCCAGGCTGGCGGTCTTCCTCGAGCAGACCGGGGTGCGCCCACTGGTCGATCGGGTGCTGCCGCTCACTCAGGCGGAGGACGGCTTCGCCGCGATGCACCGCGGCGCCCTGTTCGGCAAGATCGTGTTCACCCTCTAATCGTCGTCTCCCCATTCCGTGATCTTGTGATCATGGGCTTCCCAGTGGGTCAGCTGGTTCCCAGAGTGTCGCGGATGCGCCGGGTGGCCTCGTCGAGCGCGGCCCGGCACTCCGCCAGGGCCGACTCAGTCAGTTGTCCGTCGTCGGCGACTCGCCGTACCTCGCCGACGAACTCGGCCAGCAGGCATCCGAGTTCGGCGTCGGGGCCGGGGCTGCCCGGCCTGCCGATCCACGACCGGCTCTCTTCCCAGATGCGGCGCCACTCGCGCTGCCAGCGCTCGGCCTCCTCACGCAGGTGGTTCTTGTGACGGCGCCAATCCTCCTTCTGCCGCCGCAGTTCCTCCTTCGCCTGCTGGTGCTGGCGCTTCCACTCCTCCCGGTTGGCCCGCCAGGCGTCGCGTCCGCTCCGGTCGGCGTCGTGTTCGGCGTTCCTGCCGATGTCGCGGGCCATCTGGGTCAGCTCTTCCCGCAGCGAACGTACGGTCTGCCGTACGTCCTCCTTGACCTCCCGCGCGATGTCCTGCACCGAGGCGGTGATCTCCCGCTCCAACTCGGCCAACTCGTCCATCCGGTTGAGCAACTCGGCCCGCCCCTTGTCGGTGATCGTGAAGACCTTCTTGCCGTCCACGACCTCATGGGTGACCAGGCCCTCCTCCTCCAGCCTCGCCAGCCGGGGATAGATGGTGCCGGGGGAGGGGGAGTACACGCCGAGGAAGCGGTCCCGCAGCAGCCGGATCACCTCGTAGCCGTGCCGCGGACTCTCCTCCAGTAGTTTCAGCAGGTACAGCCGGAGCCGTCCGTGCCCGAACACCGGGCTCATGCCATCTCCTCTTCCGCGTCCGCTTCCGCGGTCTCCTTGCTCAGCAGCGTGACGGCGCCGGACACCGTGCTCGCCGAGACGTACGCCATGCCGCCGCCGAGTCGTCCGGCGAGCGACTTCGACCCCGGGTGACCACCGCCGAGCCCGGGGAAGGCCGACTTCAGCAGGCCCGAGGCGGAACGCAGGGTGACATCGGCGTCGACCGACTGCGGCAGCCGTACGACGATGGCACCGCTGACGCTGTTCAGCGTGACATTGCCGGTCGGTGTCAGCCGCAGATCCGCCGTGATCCGGCCGGAGACGGTCTTGGCGTTGAGCCTGCGCGGCGTCCCGCCGGCGATGGTGAGCTCGCCCGACACGCTGGTGAAATCCATGTCGCCCGCCAGGCCCCGGCTCTCCACCGCTCCGGAGACCGTCTCGGCGTGGACCTCGCCGCTCACCCCGTCGAGCACGATCTCACCGGAGGCGCTCTTGACGTTCGCGCGGCTCTCGAAGCCCGCAACCACCGCCGAGGCGGAGATCACCCCTACCTGCACCGGGCAGTCTTTCGGCACTGTCAGCGTGAGGGTCGTGGACTGCGGCCCGGGCTTCAGCCAGTCGAGGATGCCGTCCCAGGTCAGATCCCGGTACGCCACGGTGAGCCGGCCGTCGTCGTCCTGGGTCACTATCAGTGGTGATTTCCGGATATCGGTCACCTCCAGTGTCGGCGGCCCGTCGCTGGCCAGTACGGCCAGACGTCCGGCCACGATTCGCACACTCAGACTGGTGACCGTGTCAAAGGTCAGTTGTCCGGGCTCCTGGACAGTCCACTGGGGCATTGCTCGACCCTTCCCGTGCGAGAACAGCACTCTCACAAGACACGATATATCGCGTCTCGCAAAAGTCAAGATGTATCGCGTTTGAGGAAGGGTGAGCCGGAGGGGCCGTGCTACTCGTCTTCGTTACTCGACTTCCGTTACTCGTCTTCGTCGAGGCGGGCCAGCCAGGTGGCCAGCCGATCCACGGGGGTCTCGAACTCCGGGTTGAGGTCGACGAACTCCCGCAGCCGCTCGGCCAGCCAGATCATGCTGACCTCCTCCTCGCCGCGCCGGTCGGTGAGCTCCTCGATGCCCCTGTCGGTGAAGTACATGTCCTCTTTTCTCCAGTCAGCGGAAACCGCGCCTGCTCGAAATGTTCCTGTCCATGGGGAAGTCCCCCGCGATCGTGACCGTGGGGGACTTCCATCTTTCTCGTACGGCTCGCCGGGCCACGCGCCGGGGGGCGCACAGGCGGCTAGCCGAAGATCTCCTTCAGCATGGTGGCCAGCTCCGCGTCGTGCTTGGAGTGCGAGCCGGTCGCCGGCGACGAGTTCGGTGTACGCGACACCCGGCGCAGCCTGCGGCCGCCCAGCAGTTCCGGCTTCTCCATCATCTTCAGGCTCAGGTACGGCCAGGGGCCCATGTTGACGGGCTCGTCCTGGGCCCAGATCAGGTCGACGCCGGCGCCGTAGCGGTCGATCTCGGCGCTCAGCGGGTTCTCCGGGAACGGGTAGATGCGCTCCAGGCGGACCAGGGCCACATCGTGCCTGCCCGTCTTCTCCCGCTGCGCGAGCAGGTCGTAGTAGACCCTGCCCGAGCAGACGACGACCCGCGTCACGGCCGCCGGATCCACGGTCGAGTCGCCGATGACCGGCCGGAACGAGCCCGAGGTGAAGTCCTCGGTCGCGGAGGCGGCCGCCTTGTGGCGCAGCAGCGACTTGGGTGTGAACACGACCAGCGGCCGGTGCCGGTTGGACAGCACCTGCCAGCGGAGCAGGTGGAAGTAGTTCGCCGGCGTGGTCGGCTGGGCCACCGTCATGTTGTCCAGGGCGCACATCTGCAGGAAACGCTCGATGCGCGCCGAGGAGTGGTCCGGCCCCTGGCCTTCGTAGCCGTGCGGCAGCAGCAGCACGACCGAGGAGCGCTGGCCCCACTTCTGCTCACCGGACGAGACGAACTCATCGATGATCGACTGGGCGCCGTTGGCGAAGTCGCCGAACTGGGCCTCCCATGCGACCAGCGCGTCCGGCCTGACCACGCTGTAGCCGTACTCGAAGCCCATCGCGGCGAACTCGCTGAGCAGCGAGTCGTACACGTAGAACTTCGTGGTTTCGTGATTGAAGGACTTGAGCGGCGTGTGCTCCTCGCCGGTCACCCGGTCGACGAGCACGGCGTGCCGCTGGCCGAACGTGCCGCGCCGGGAGTCCTGGCCGACCAGGCGCACCGGGTGCCCGTCGATGAGCAGTGAGCCGAAGGCCAGGAGCTCCCCGGTCGCCCAGTCGATGGCGTCATCCGTGATCATGGCGCCGCGGCGCTGCAGCATCGGGGCCAGACGTGGGTGGACGGTGAAGCCCTCGGGCAGGTTGAGCTGGGTCTCGATGACCCGCTTGACCGTCTCCTCCGAGATCGAGCTCTTGGTGTCCTCGTGCGACCACGGGATCAGCTCGTCCGGCTCCGGCACCACGACCGAGCCGGGCTCGAGCGGCTTCTTCGAGGCCTCGCGGGTCTCGGTGAAGGCCCGTTCGAGCTGTTCCTGGTAGTCGCGGAGCGCCTGCTCGGCCTCCTCGACCGTGATGTCGCCGCGGCCGATCAGAGCCTCGGTGTAGAGCTTCCTGGTGGACCGCTTGGCGTCGATCAGGTCGTACATCAGCGGCTGGGTGAAGCTCGGGTTGTCGGCCTCGTTGTGGCCGCGCCGCCGGTAACAGATCATGTCGATCACGACGTCCTTGCGGAACGCCTGGCGGTACTCGAAGGCCAGCCTGCCGACGCGGACGACCGCCTCGGGATCGTCGCCGTTCACGTGGAAGATCGGCGCCTGGATCATCCGGGCCACGTCCGTCGCGTAGACGGAGGAGCGGGAGCTCGCCGGGCTGGTCGTGAAGCCGACCTGGTTGTTCACCACGATGTGGACGGTGCCGCCGGTGCGGTAGCCGCGCAGCTGCGACAGGTGCAGGGTCTCGGCCACCACGCCCTGACCGGCGAACGCCGCGTCGCCGTGGACGAGCACGGGCAGGACGGTGAAGCCTTCCTCGCCCCGCTCCAGCAGGTCCTGCTTGGCTCGGACGACACCCTCGAGGACGGGGTCGACGGCCTCCAGGTGGGAGGGGTTCGCCACGACCGATGCCTTGATCTTGGTGCCGTTCGCGCCGACGAAGTCGCCGCTCGCACCCAGGTGGTACTTCACGTCGCCGGAGCCGTGCGCGCTGCGCGGGTCGAGGTTGCCCTCGAACTCCCCGAACACCTGCGCGTAGGACTTGCCGACGATGTTGGCCAGGACGTTCAGCCGGCCGCGGTGGGCCATGCCGATGACGACCTCGTCGAGCTCGTCGTCCGCCGCCGCGCTGATCACCGAGTCGAGCAGCGGTATGAGCGACTCGCCGCCCTCCAGCGAGAACCGCTTCTGCCCGACGTACTTGGTCTGCAGGAAGGTCTCGAACGCCTCGGCCGTGTTGAGCCGGCGCAGGATGTTGAGCTGCTCCTCGCGGTCGGACTTGGCGTGCGCCTTCTCCACCCGCGCCTGGATCCAGGCACGCTCCTCCGGCTCCTGGATGTGCATGTACTCGATGCCGACCGTGCGGCAGTAGGAGTCGCGCAGCACACCGAGGATGTCGCGCAGCTTCATCAGGGGACGGCCGCCGAAACCGCCCGTGGCGAACTCGCGCTCCAGGTCCCACAGCGTCAGGCCGTGGGACTTGATGTCCAGGTCCGGGTGCTTGCGCTGCTTGTACTCCAGCGGGTCGGTGTCGGCCATCAGGTGGCCGCGTACCCGGTAGGCGTGGATCAGCTCCAGCACGCGGGCCGACTTGGTCACGTCGTCATCATGGGTGGCCGAGATGTCCGGTTCCCAGCGGATCGGCTCGTACGGAATGCGCAGCGACTTGAAGATCTCGTCGTAGAAGCCGTCGGCGCCGAGCAGCAGCTGGTGGATCCGGCGCAGGAAGTCGCCCGACTGGGCGCCCTGGATGATCCGGTGATCGTAAGTGGAGGTGAGCGTCATCACCTTGCTGATCGCGAGGCGCGAGAGCGTGTCGGTCGACGCGCCCTGGTACTCCGCCGGGTACTCCATCGCGCCGACGCCGATGATCGTGCCCTGGCCCGGCATCAGGCGCGGCACCGAGTGGACCGTGCCGATCGTGCCCGGGTTGGTCAGCGAAATCGTGGTGCCCTGGAAGTCCTCCACGCCGAGCTTGCCGCCGCGGGCCTTGCGCACGATGTCCTCGTACGCCACCCAGAACTGGCGGAAGTCGAGGGTCTCCGCCTCCTTGATCGACGGAACGAGGAGCTGGCGGCTGCCGTCCTCCTTCCGCACGTCGATCGCCAGGCCCAGGCCCACGTGCTCGGGCTTGACCAGGACCGGCTTGCCGTCGACCTCCGTGAAGGAGTGGTTCATCTCCGGCATCGTCGCGAGCGCCTTGACGATGGCATAGCCGATCAGGTGCGTGAAGGAGATCTTGCCTCCACGCCCGCGCTGCAGGTGGTTGTTGATGACGATGCGGTTGTCGATGAGCAGCTTCGCCGGCACCGCGCGCACGCTGGTCGCCGTCGGCACCGCCAGCGACGCCTCCATGTTGAGAGCCGTACGGGCCGCGGCGCCGCGCAGCCGCTCCTCCGCCGCGCCGGCGGGGACCGGAGCCGGCTTCGCCTTCGCTGCCGCCGCCGGAGCGGGTTTGGCTGCCGGAGCAGCGGGCTCCGCCGGGGCGGGCCGCGCTGCCGGCACGGCCTGTGCAGCCTGTGCAGCCGGTGTTCGCGTGACCTGTGCGGCCGGTCCGGCGGCCGGGGCCTTCGCGCCGTTCGGCGCCTCACCCGGCACGCCCGCGGGAGCGGCGGCCTCAGGAGAAGCGGTCTTGCCGGTCCCGCTGTAATCAGCGAAGAAGTGCCACCAGGCCTTGTCCACAGACTCGGGGTCCTCGAGGTACTTCTGGTAAAGCTCGTCGACAAGCCATTCGTTCTGTCCGAAGCTTGCCAGCGGGTCTGTCCGCGACGACTCAGACGACACGGCGGAAATCGCCCTCTTCCGCAGATCGGCGTTGATGTTTGGTGAACCTGTCCCAGGCTACTCGCCTTGAAACGGTCAGGGACGCGTAGCTTGTTCCAGGCTCCGGCCCATCTTCCCAGGACCGATCGAACAGGTCACGCCCTCATGGCCCGATTGGACGATGAGATAGTACTTCCCCTTGGTCATGCGTGTATCGGATGGCCGAATTCAACCGACCACTCGAGACTCGATCCGCACCTGCGGGCTGACCTCGGCGAGCAGTGCGGCGAGTTCGTCCCCGGCCGCCGACAGTTCCTCGAGCGACAGCGGCTCCAGCCGTTCGAGCAGGAACAGCGCGTCCACCGTCTCCTCGGTGATCCTCGTCCGCACGCACTGCCGCCAGTTCCACCGGCGGCAGGTCACGCCCGCGTCGTCGCGCCACACGACCTCGCCGATATGCGGGTCGCCGAGCGCCTCGTCGGACGGTTCGTCCCCGGCCGCCCGGACCAGGCGCGCCGTTCCCTGATAACGGCGCAGGTCCTCGCCGCCGATCGGCAGGCCGTGCCGTACGGACACGGTGTTGTACGCGTCGACCACGAGGTTGATCTCGGGCAGCGGCATTCGCCGGATCAGCGCGTCGACCGACGGCCGGGTGCGCTGCGGCTTGGCGCCGAACGCGCGGTACGCGGCGCGCCACGCCTCGATCTTCTCGTGGTCGAGCGGTACGGCGTCGGCCGCGGCGGCGGCCAGCCATCCGCGGGACCTGTCGTCACTCGGTCCGTTGCGCAGCCCGTACGCGCAGACGACCAGCACGGCGAAGTCCGGACGCAGCGCGGTGACCGCCGCGTCCACCCGGATGTCATTGATCACACCCCAAGCCTAGGGCCATGCCCGTACGCGACGGTCGGATGAAGCGTGTGTTCGACCTTCCTCTATGTACGGCTGCCCGCCCCGCGCGCGGCATCCGGGGACCCCCTTGTAGAACGAAATTCGGTTGGCGGGCACAATCGAACGTGATCGGGTCTGCGAGAGGGGTGGAAGCCGATGGCCAAGAACGGTGTGACGGCGGCGAACGAGGAACAGCGTGCCGCCTGGTTCGACGGAGCGATGCCGCGGGTCGAGCGAGTACGGCCCGGCCTGTGGTCGCTCCCCGTACCGATCCCGATCAATCCGTTGCGATATGTCCTGGTGTACGCCTTCGAGATCCCCGACGGCGTGGTGATCATCGATGCCGGATGGAACACCGACGAGGCCTACGCCGCGCTCGAAGCCGGACTCCGGACCGCCGGATATGAGATCGGCGACGTCAAGGCCGTGCTGGTCACGCACATGCATCCCGACCACTATGGCCTCGCCGGACGCATCCGGGAGGCATCGGGCGCGTGGATCGGCCTTCACGAGGCCGATGCCCGCCTCCTGCACGACCGCTATGACGAAGACGCGATGGCACCCCTGATCGACCTGCAGCGCAGGCAACTCGTCATGTGCGGAGTGCCCGACTTCACCGCGCAGGAGTTGGCCGGGGCGTCGAAGGCGATCCGCGATTTCGTGACGATGGCCACGCCCGACCGGCTCATCGAGGACGGTGAACGGCTCGACCTGCCCGGCTGGGACCTGCGGGCGCTGTGGACCCCCGGGCACACGCCGGGTCACCTGTGCTTCGTGGAGCCCGAGCGGAAGCTGCTCTTCTCCGGCGACCACGTGCTCGCGAAGATCACGCCCCATGTCGCCGCGCATCCCCAGTCGGGGCCGAACCCGCTCGCGGACTACCTCGACTCCCTGCGCGAGGTCGGCAAGCTCGACGTGGACGAAGTGCTGCCCGCTCATGAGTTCCGCTTCCTGGAATTGGGCGCGCGGGTCGACTACGTGATCGCCCACCATGAGGAGCGGCTGGCCGAGATCGAGCGTGCCGTGGCGGAGTCGCCCGGTCTGACCTGCTGGGACATCGCCACCCGGCTGACCTGGTCGAGGCCCTGGGAGACGATCCCGCTGTTCATGCAGCGGACCGCGAACAACGAGACGCTCGCACACCTCCTGTGGCTGAAGGCCCGCGGGCTGCTGACCCACGTGCCTGGCGAGCCCGGCCACCCCGACCTGTGGTCCCCCCCTTCCCCGTGATCTTGCGAATGCTCGCAGAGACGGTCGTGGGGGCCGCCCTGGGCGGAGAGGTCAGCCGATCTCTGGGCGGCGGGGGGTGGGCTCGCGGCCCGGCGGCTGGCGGATCCGCGGTCCGGGGGTCGGCGGCGGCGGGTTCTGCCGGGTGGCCGGATGCTCGTCGAGCGTGAACTCCTCACCATGGTGGGCCAGCGGCAGCGGGGGGCCTTCCAGGAGATGATAGGTCGTCGTGCTCTGGGTGATGTCGACCTGCAGGAGGCGCCCCCGGTAGCGCAGGCGGAAGCTCAGCCGGGTGATGCCCGAGGGCAGTCGCGGGGCGAACTGGATCCGCCCGCCGCCGGCGCGCATCCCGCCGAACCCGTCGACCAGCGCGATCCAGGCGCCGGCGAGGGAGGCCATGTGGACGCCGTCGCGGGTGTTGTGCTGCAGGTCCCGAAGGTCGACCAGCGCCGCTTCGCCGAGGTAGTCGTGCGCGAGCTCCAGTTGTCCGACCTCGGCGGCGAGCACTGCCTGGGTGCACGCCGACAATGACGAGTCCCGGACGGTCAGCGCTTCGTAGTAGGCGAAGTTGCGTGCCTTCTGCTCGGAGGTGAACGCGTCGCCGCACGTGTGCATGGCGAGCACGAGGTCGGCCTGCTTGACCACCTGCTTGCGGTAGAGGTCGAAGTAGGGGAAGTGCAGCAGCAACGGGTACTGGTCCGGCTTGGTGGCGGCGAAGTCCCAGACCGCGTGCCGGGTGAACCCCTCGCTCTGTGAATGCACCCCGAGGTGCTCGTCATAGGGGATGAAGATCGCCGTGGCGATGTTCCGCCAGATCGCGGCATCCTCCAGCGTCACCCCCAACTGCTCGGCACGGTCGGGATGACGGATGATCACTTCGGCGGCGGCGCGCAGGTTACGCTGCGCCATCAGGTTCGTGTAGACGTTGTCGTCCGCGATCGCGCTGTACTCGTCCGGGCCGGTGACCCCGTCGATGTGGAACCGCCCGTCGACGTCGTGGTGGCCGAGGGAGCGCCACAGCCGGGCGGTCGCGACGAGAAGAGGCAGGCCGATGTCACGCTCGAACGCCACGTCGCCGGTCGCGTCGACGTAGCGGGTGACCGCGTCCGCGATGTCGGCGTTGATGTGGAACGCCGCGGCTCCGGCCGGCCAGTACGCGGAGCACGCCTCACCGTTGATCGTGCGCCAGGGGAAGGCCGCGCCCTCCAGCCCGAACTGTGCGGCGCGTCTCTCCGCGAGCGGCAGGATCGACTTCCGCCACGTCAGCACGTCGGCGGCGGGCTGGGGATGGGTGTAGGTGAGCACGGGCAGCACGAAGGCCTCGGTGTCCCAGAAGACGTGCCCGTCGTAGCCCGAACCGGTCAACCCCTTGCCGGGGATGGGCCGCTGCTCCGCCCTGCAGCCGGCCTGCAGCAGGTGGAACAGCCCGAAGCGGACGGCCTGCTGCACCTCCGTGTCGCCCTCGACCTCCACGTCGGCCCCCTCCCAGAAATCGTCGAGGAACCTCCGCTGCTCGGCGCACAGGCCGTCCCATCCGGCCAGCCGGGCGGCGGCCAGCGCGGCCACGACCTGGTCGTGCATGGCGGGCCGGGACCGCTGCGCCGACCATCCGTACGCGAAGAGCTTCGTCAGCCGTAGCCGCTGCCCCGGCTCCAGGAAGGTCGCGATCGTCACCCTGCTGACGTGCTCGCGGCCACCGGCGTCGACCTGGGTGTTCTCGGGGCCGTCGACGTCGTGCCACATCCCGGCCGCGACGCGCAGCCGGCTGGCTCGGGTGATGTGGACCATGACCGCCACCCCGTCCGCGGCCGGCAGGTTCTCCTCCAGCACCAGGGGATTCTCCAGCGCGGCCGCGGCACGAGGGTCGGAGCCCGACTCGGGCAGGGTCTCGTTGGCCACCAGTTCCGACTGCACCACAGCCTTCACCGGGTGGTCGACCGGCTCGACCTCGTAGCGGATGGCGGCCACCGCGCGGTGGGTGAACGACACCAGCCGGGTCGAGGTGAGACGGATCTCCCCCTTCGTGGGCGAGGTCCAGTGGACCTTGCGGGTGAGGGTGCCCGCTCGCAGGTCGAGGATCCGCTCATGTTCGTGCAGCGTGCCGTACCGCACGTCGAAGGGTTCGTCGTCGACCAGCAGCCGGATCAGCTTGCCGTTGGTCACGTTGACCACGGTCTGCCCGGACTCCGGGTAGCCGTACGCGGTCTCGGCGTGCGACAGCGGCCGCAGTTCGTAGACGGAGTTGAGGTAGGTGCCGGGAAGTCCGTGCGGCTCGCCCTCGTCGAGGTTGCCGCGCAGGCCGACATGCCCGTTGGACAGCGCGAACACCGACTCGGTCTGCGCCAGCACGTCCATGTGCAGTCGGCACTCCCGTACCGACCACGGTTCGACGATGAAGGCCGGATGCTTGATCACTGTGCCTCCCTGCTCGTCAGAGGGCGTCTGTCAGGGGTGGAGGAGCTGGGCGAGGTCTGTGATCACTATGTCGGCGCCGTGCTCGCGCAGCGCGTCCGCCTGCCCGAGACGGTCGACGCCGACGACGAAGGCGAAGTCTCCGGCGCGGCCGGCCGCCACCCCGGCCAGCGCGTCCTCGAACACGGCCGCCTCGCTCGGCTTCAACCTGAGCGCCTCGGCGCCCGCGAGGTACATGTCGGGGGCGGGCTTGCCGGCCAGGCCGCGCTCCTCGGCGACGACGCCGTCGATCCGCACCTCGAACAGGCCGGCGAGTCCGGCGGCGGCGAGCACCCGTTCGGTGTTGGCGCTCGACGACACGACGGCCCGATGCAGGCCGGCGTCCCGGACGGCGTGGACATAGCGGGCCGAGCCTTCGAAGACCTCCACGCCGCGCTCGTCCAGCAAGCCCTGGACGAGATCGTTCTTGCGGTTGCTCAGGCCGTGCAGGGTGAGCGTGCCGGGCGGGTCGCCCGGCGACCCCTCCGGCAGGTCGATGTCCCGCGCCTCCAGGAATGTCCGCGTCCCGTCGATCCGCTTCTTGCCGTCGACGTAGCGCTCGTAGTCGGTCACCTCGTCGAACGGCACGAAGGGCACACCGGTCCGTGCCGCGTGCTCACGCAGGAAGTCGTCGAACGCCGCCTTCCACGCGGCTGCGTGAACCTTGGCGGTGCGCGTCAGCACGCCGTCCATGTCGAACAGGCAGCCCCGGACTCCGTCGGGCAACCCCAGCATCGCCTTCCCCGATCGGTCGATGTCCCGTCCCCGGTCCTCTTCCTGGTCATCCGTACCCTCCGGCCCCCGGTCCTATCGGTACGGGTGACCTCAAGCCCGAGTATGACTGACGCCGCGGTATGACTGACAGCGGCAACCCTTGACGATCTCTTGGGACCGTAATAGAACACGTTTCAACAGGACGGGCGAACCGGGTGGAGCCAATGGAAGTGAATCTCGTCGACCAGGACTACTACGCGCGGCGCGGCGCCCCGTACGACCAGTTCCGCTGGCTGCGGGCGAACGCGCCGGTCTTCTGGCACGAGGGCGACGCCGAGCGTGGCTGGCCCGGGTTCTGGGCGGTCACCAGGCACGAGGACGTCGTCCACGTCTCCCGCCACTCGGACCTGTTCTCCTCCTACCGGAGGCTGGCGCTGTTCAACGAGTTGCCGGACGAGCAGGTCGAACTGCAGCGGCTGATGCTGCTCAACCAGGATCCTCCCGAGCACACCCGGCGGCGCTCCCTCGTCAACCGCGGCTTCACCCCACGGGTGATCGGCCGGCTGGAGGAGCACATCAGGGACATCTGCCGGCAGCTCATCGACGAGGCGGAGCAACTGCCCGAGGTGGACTTCGTCAGGGACGTCGCCGCGCCGCTCCCGCTGTATGTGATCTGTGAGCTGCTCGGCGCCCCGGTGGAGGACCGGGAAAAGATCTTCGAGTGGTCGAACCGGCTGGTCGGCAGCGAGGACCCCGAATACGCCGCAAGCCCGGAGGAGGGCCAGGCGGCCGCGATGGAGGTCTACGCGTACGCCGACGCCCTGGCCGCGGCCCGTAAGGAGGCCGGCCCGAGGGACGACATCGTCACCAGGCTTCTGCGCCCGGACGACAACGGCGAGGTGCTGGGCCAGGACGAGTTCGACCTGTTCGTGCTGCTGCTCATCGTCGCCGGCAACGAGACCACCAGGAACGCGGCGTCCGGCGGCATGCTGGCCATGTTCGAAAACCCCGCACAGTGGGCCCGGCTGGTCGCCGACCCGTCGCTGGCCGTACGGACCGCCGACGAGATCGTCCGCTGGGTCTCCCCGGTGAACCTGTTCCGGCGTACGGCGACGGCCGACACCGAGATCCGCGGCCAGAAGATCTCCGAGGGTGACAAGGTGGTGGTGTTCTACGGCTCGGCCAACCGGGACGAGGACGTGTTCGACCTGCCCGACGTCTTCGACATCGCCCGCGACCCCAACCCGCACATCGGCTTCGGCGGCGGCGGAGCGCACTTCTGCCTCGGCAACCACCTGGCCAAGCTCGAGCTCAAGGTCCTCTTCGAGGTGCTGGCCGAGCGCTTCCCCGACATCCGCCAGACCGGTGCGGCCACCCGCCTCAGATCCAACTTCATCAACGGCATAAAAACCCTCCCCGTCTCCCTCCGCCCGTGATCACTCCCCCCTTCGGGAAGTGATCTTGCGAATTCTCACAGGAATGGGGGGTGTCAGGGCCAGGGGGAGTACTGGTCGGGGTCTTCGCCGTCTGACAGCAGACGGAGATCGGCCTCGACCATCATGGCGACGAGCTCCTCGAAGGACACGGTCGGCTCCCAGCCGAGCTGTGTCCTGGCCTTCTTCGGGTCGGCGCACAGCAGGTCCACCTCGGCCGGCCGGTGCAGCGACCGGTCGTGGACGACGTAACGCTCCCAGTCGAGCCCGACGGCGCCGAAGGCGGCCTCCACCAGTTCGCGGACCGAATGCGTACGGCCGGTGCCGATCACATAGTCCTCCGGCGTTTCGGCCGTCATCATCATGTGCATCGCGCGTACGAAGTCGCCGGCGTACCCCCAGTCCCGGCGTGCCTCCAGGTTGCCCAGGCGGAGTTCCGTCGCCATGCCCAGCTTGATCCGGGCGACGCCCAGCGAGACCTTACGGGTGACGAACTCCGCCCCCCGCCGGGGGGACTCGTGGTTGAACAGGATCCCCGACACGGCGAACATGCCGTACGACTCGCGGTAGTTCTGCGTGAGGAAGTGTCCGTACGCCTTCGCCACGCCGTACGGGGAGCGGGGGTGGAACGGCGTGCGCTCGGTCTGCGGTGTCTCCCTGACCTGGCCGAACATCTCGGAGGACGACGCCTGGTAGAACCGGATCTGCCCGTCGGCCGACCCGCGTGAGCCGGTGATCCCCGAGCAGACGCGGATCGCCTCGAGCATGCGCAGCACGCCCATCCCGGTAACCTCGGCGGTGAGCTCGGCCTGCTCCCACGACATGGGCACGAACGAGATGGCACCCAGGTTGTAGACCTCGTCGGGCTGTACCTTCTCCACGGCGGAGATCAGCGAGCCCTGGTCGAGCAGGTCGCCGCGGACGAGCCGTACGTCCTGGAGCAACCTGCGCACGCGCGGTACCCTCGGGTTGGCCTGGCCGCGCACGAGGCCCCACACCTCGTAGCCCTCACTCAGCAGATGCTCTGCGAGATAGGAGCCGTCCTGACCGGTGATGCCGGTGAGCAGCGCACGCCTGGTCAACGGTTCCTCCTCGCCTGAGCCCAACTCTGGTCTGTGATGACGCGAATGTACCGCCATGCCCGGCTCGAGGCTCCACCCGTCGGTCATTCGATGCTAGAACGTGTTGCACCGAATGACGTTCGGGTAGGCTAACCCCGCAGGTCCGGCGGTCTCTCGGTAAAGCAGGGAGCCATTTCACCGGCCCTTCCCACACTAGGGTCAAATGGTAGGGTTCACTGCCAGCCCCTGCCGGGGCACGGCTGGAAAGGGGTGCCGCTTGGCGGAGAGGCTGCGAGTCGCGCTGCTGTCCTACCGCAGCAAACCCACCTGTGGCGGCCAGGGGGTGTACCTACGCCACATCAGCCGCGAACTCGTCGCGCTCGGGCACCACGTCGAGGTCTTCTCCGGCCAGCCGTACCCGGAGCTCGACGAGGGCGTCATCCTCAACAAGGTCCCCAGCCTGGACCTCTACCGGGACGAGGATCCGTTCCGCGTTCCTAAGCTCCGCGAGTATCGCGACTGGGTCGACGTGCTCGAGTTCGCCACCATGTGCACGGCCGGCTTCCCCGAGCCGCTGACGTTCAGCCTTCGCGCCCACCGCGAGCTCAAGAAACGCGCCGGCGACTTCGACGTGGTCCAGGACAACCAGACGCTGGGCTACGGCGTGCTCGGCATCCAGCGGCATCTTCCGGTGGTCGGCACCATCCATCACCCGATCAGCGTCGACCGGCGGATCGAACTGAAGGCCGCCAAGGGGTGGAAGAAGCTGTCGATGCGCCGTTGGTACGGCTTCGTGCGCATGCAGAGCTTCGTCGCGCCCCGGCTCAGTCCGATCCTCACGGTGAGCGAGTCGTCTCTCGCCGACATCCACCGCGACTTCGGGGTCCCGCAGTCCAACATGCGGCTGATCCCGCTCGGCGTCGACACCCGGTTCTTCCACCCTCGCCCGCGGCTGCCCAGGCGTCCGGGCTCGATCGTGGCCGTGGCCAGCGCCGACTCTCCGATGAAGGGGGTCGCGACGCTGCTGCGGGCGGTCGCCAAGCTCGCGACAGAACGGGACGTCGACCTGACCGTGGTCAGCAGGCCGACGCCCGGGGGGCCGACCGAGAAGCTGGTCGCCGAGCTGTCGCTGCACGACCGGGTACGGTTCGTCCACGGCATCTCCGACGAGGAACTGGCCGAGCTGATCGCCACCTCAGAGGTGTCCGTCGTCCCCTCGCTGTACGAGGGCTTCTCGCTGCCGGCCGTCGAGCACATGGCGTGCGGCACTCCGCTGGTGGCCAGCCGTACGGGCGCCCTGCCCGAGGTCGTCGGCGACGCGGCCGTCCAGGTGACGCCGGGCGACGCCGAGGAGCTCGCCGCGGTGCTGCGCCGGCTTCTCGACTCCCCGCAGGAGCGGGCGGCGATCGGCCGCAGGGGCTACGACCGCGTGATGGAGCGGTACGCGTGGCCGGTCGTCGCGCAGCGCACCGTCGAGGCGTACGGCGAGGCCATCGCGGCCCACCGGGCCACCCACAGGGCCACCCACAGGGCCCGCGCGGGCCGTACGGCCGGCTGACCGATCCGATCGATCCGATCGATCCGACCCGAACCCTCCCGTTATCACGAAAGGTGGGGCGAGTGCTGACCGTCGACTTCAACCGGCTGCCCGTCGGGCCGGGGAACCGCGTTCTCGACCTCGGCGCCGGAGGTGGCCGGCACGCCTTCGAGGTGCTGCGCCGGGGCGCCGACGTCGTCGCCTTCGACATGGACGCCGCCGAACTCGAGGGCGTGGCCGCCATGTTCACCGCGATGGACAAGGAGGGCGAGGTCCCGGACGGCGCGTCCGGCGAGGCCGTCGTCGGCGACGCACTCGACATGCCGTTCCCGGACGCCTCGTTCGATCGGGTGATCGCGGCGGAGGTGCTGGAGCACATTCCCGATGACATGTCGGCGATGCGGGAGATCGTCCGGGTGCTCAAGCCGGGTGGCCGGGCCGCCATCACGGTCCCCAGCTTCCTGCCGGAGCGCATCTGCTGGGCCCTCTCGGAGGAGTATCACACCGCCCCCGGCGGTCATATCCGGATTTATACCTTGGCGGAGCTCCAGGCGAAGCTGAAGTCGTGTGGGCTCGAGGTGGGCGCCCACCACTACGCCCACGGGCTGCATGCGCCGTACTGGTGGATCAAGTGCGCGGTCGGTGTCAACAACGACGAGCATCCCCTGGCGAAGGCGTACCACGAGCTGCTGGTCTGGGACATCATGAAGCGCCCGCTTGCCACCCGGCTCGCCGAGTCCGTGCTCAACCCCCTGATCGGCAAGAGCGTCGTGGTCTACGTCCGGAAGCCCACATGAGGGAGACCCCCGTCGCGCTTCCCGAGGTCTCCGGGATCATCACCCCCGACCAGGTGCTCCAGACGGCCCGGAGCATCGCGGCGATCCAGGAGCCCGACGGCGGCGTGCCGTGGCCGGACGGGCACGTCGACGCGTGGAACCACGTCGAGTGCCTGATGGCGCTCACGGTCGCCGGTCTGCGCGACGAGGCGCGCCGCGGCTACGTGTGGCTGGTACGGCACCAGCGGCCGGACGGCTCCTGGCCCGTGAAGATGGTCGGCGGTGAGCCCGCCGAGGCCGCCGGGGAGTCGAACCACGCGGCGTACATCGCGGTCGGCGTCTGGCACGACCTACTGGTGACCGGCGACGAAGTCTTCGCCCGCGCGATGTGGCCGGTGGTCGTCAGAGCCCTCGGCTTCGTGATCGGGCTGCAGACGAGCCGGGGCGAGATCCGGTGGCAGCGTGACGCCGACGGGACCCCCGCGGCGTACGCACTGCTCACCGGATGCTCGTCGATCTACCAGGGGCTGCGCTGCGGCGTGCTGCTCGCCGAGCGGCTGGGCGACCCCCAGCCCGACTGGGAACTGGCCGCCGACACGCTGGGACACGTGATCGCCGCCCACCCGGAGGCGTTCGCCGACAAGAGCCGCTTCTCGATGGACTGGTACTACCCGGTGCTCGGCGGTGCCGTACGGGGGCCGGAGGCTGCGCGGCGGTTCGACCGGGAGTGGGACGCCTTCGTCGTGCCCGGCCTCGGCGCGCGGTGCGTCAGCGACCAGCCGTGGGTGACCGGGGCCGAGTCGTGCGAGCTGGTGCTGGCCCTCGACGCGGCGGGGCTGCGCGAGCGGGCGCTCGGTGTGTTCGCCGACATGCAGCACCTGCGGCACGAGGACGGGTCCTACTGGACCGGCTGGCAGTTCGTGAACGAGAGGCACTTCCCGCACGAGCGCTCGGGCTACACGGCGGCCGCGGTGATCCTCGCGGCCGACGCCCTGTCCCGGGCCACGCCCGGCTCGGGTGTGTTCCGCGATGCCGGGGACCACCTGGTCCGGGTCAACGACGACTGCGGCTGCGAGCGCGCCCGCGCCTGAGCGCGAGATCACGCCGAGATGCGTTCCAGGACGCGGAGGGAGCCGACGGCGCGGACCTCGGTGAACGACCCCGAGGCGAGGGCGCGCAGGTAGACCCGGTAGGGCGCCTGCCCGCCGTCGGCCGGATCGGGATAGATGTCGTGGAACACCAGCGCGCCCCCCACCGCCACATGCCGGGCCCAGCCCTCGTAGTCCTGCGTCACCGGTTCCTCCGAGTGGCCGCCGTCGATGAACAGCGCGCCCAGCGGCGTGTGCCAGAACCGCGCGACGGTCGCCGACGCGCCGACGACGGCGATCACCTCGTCCTCGAGCCCCGCGGCGGCGATCGTCTCGCGGAAGAACGGCAGCGAGTCCATCCGGCCCGACCTCGGGTCGACCAGCTCCGGATCGTGATGTGGCCATCCCGGCTGGATCTCCTCCGAGCCGCGATGGTGGTCCACGGTGAACACGACCGATCCGGCCATCCGGGCCCCCGCGCCGAGGTAGACGGCGGACTTGCCGCAATATGTGCCGATCTCACAGATCGGGCCGCGGGAGCCGTACGCGGAGGCGATCTCGAACAGGGCCAGCCCCTCCTCCGGCGGCATGAACCCCCTGGTCTCCTCGGCCAGGCGGCGAAGCTCGGCGGGCATCGTCACGGTCATGCGCTCTCCCCCTGTACGGTCCCCGAACAAGATTCTGCCACGCCCCTTGCCCGTTTTTATGCAACATGTTCTACTTTGCATCGTGAAACAGCGTGACCGGATAGCCATGACCGAGAACGAGATCGCCGAGTTCCTTCAGGGCGGCCGCAAGCTCCAGCTCGCCACGATCAATCCGGACGGCATGCCACACCTGGTCACCATGTTCTACGGGCTCACCGACGGCGCGATCGCGTTCTGGACGTACGGCAAGTCCCAGAAGACCCGCAACATCGAACGCGATCCCCGGGTGAGCTGCCTCATCGAGACCGGCGACGACTACTCCGAACTGCGCGGCGTGCTCCTGTACGGCAAGGCGCGGCGCATCGACGACCCGTCGGGCGTCCTCGACGTCGGGATGACGGTGACCCGGCGGATGACCGGCATGACAGCCGACGAGGTGGCGGAGATCCGCGAACACGTCGAGCACACCGGACGCAAGCGGGTCGCCTTCGTGGTCGAGCCGTTCCGCGTCGTGTCCTGGGATCACCGCAAGCTCGGCGGCGATAGCGTGAGGCAGCGGCGATCCGAAGAATGAGATCGTCATGACAGCCGCACGACAGGAGGACGCACCATGAGGATCAAGGTCGACTACGACGTGTGCGAGGCGAACGCCGTCTGCATGGGCCTCGCCCCGGAGGTCTTCGAAGTCGACGACCAGGACATGCTCAACGTGCTGATGCCCGAGCCGCCGGCCGAGCTGCACGACCGCGTACGGCACGCGGCGCGGTCCTGCCCCAAGGCCGCCATCACCATCGTGGACGACTGACCGCCCCTTAGGACCACTGACCCTCATGGACGACTGACGAGGACCATTCCCCTACAGACCGGACAACCAGGAGGTCCCCATGCGCGGCGCGCTGTTACATGCGGTCGGCGACGAGAAGCTCGACATCCGTGACGATTTCACGCTGACGCCGGTGGGACCGGCCGACGTCCGCGTACGCATCAGGGCGACCGGGGTCTGCCAGTCCGACCTGTCGGTGCTGTCGGGCGTGCTGCCCATGCCGCTGCCGGTGATCCCGGGTCACGAGGGCGCGGGAGAGGTCGTCGAGGTGGGCGACCAGGTGACCTCCGTACAACCTGGCGACCACGTCATCATCAACTGGACGCCTGCCTGCGGCGACTGCCCGAACTGCATCGTCGGTCAGCCGAACCTCTGCATGACGTACATCATGAAGAGCTTCGCCGAGGCCAGGTTCCGTTACGACGGAGACAAGCCGGCGTTCGGCATGTCCGGTTGCGGCACCTGGGCCGAGGAGATCGTGGTCCCCTGGCAGGGCGCCGTCAAGGTCGACCCCGAGGTGCCCTTCGAGGCCGCCGCGTTGATCGGTTGCGGCATCACCACGGGCGTGGGCGCCGTGCTCAACACGGCGAAGGTACGGCCCGGGTCGA
Organism: Sphaerimonospora cavernae; assembly: GCF_042435035.1. Classification (NCBI taxonomy): domain Bacteria; kingdom Bacillati; phylum Actinomycetota; class Actinomycetes; order Streptosporangiales; family Streptosporangiaceae; genus Sphaerimonospora; species Sphaerimonospora cavernae. The sequence continues at coordinate 186,133 of NZ_JBHMQT010000014.1, read as the reverse complement.
CCGTCGCCGTCGTAGGTTGCGGCGGCGTCGGGTTGTCGGTGATCCAGGGCGCCCGACTGTCCGGCGCGACCACGATCCTCGCGATCGACCCGCTGGAGTCCAAGCACGAGCTCGCCAAGAAGGTGGGCGCGACCCACGCGTGCACGCCCGACGGGCTCATGGACGCGATCGGCACGCTGACCGGCGGCCAGGGCTTCGACTACGGCTTCGAGGTGGTCGGCAGATCCGCCGCGATCATGACGGCATGGCAGGCGACCCGCCGCGGCGGCGACACGATCGTCGTCGGAGCGGGCGCCATGGACGACCAGGTCCCGCTGACGGCCTTCAGTCTGCTGTTCGAGGGCAAGAACCTGCTCAGCTCGATGTACGGCGGAGCCGACGTGCGCCGGGACTTCCCGCGCTTCGCCGCCCTTTACAAGGCGGGCAAGCTCGACCTGGACAGCATGATCAGCTCCAGGATCAAGCTGTCCGACCTGAACGACGCCGTCGCCGCACTCAAGAGCGGCGAAGTGCTCCGCCAGATCGTCGTCTTCGACTGACGCGACATCGCTGTCCCCCTATGTAGATAGCATCTAGCTAGATGGCATCTACATAGGGGGCCTGATGGTGCGATCGACGTTCATCGGACGCCGAACCGAGCTCGCCGTGCTCCGCAAGCGCCTCGACCAGGTGCGTGTCACAGGCAGCGGGGCCGCCCTGGCCATCAGGGGCCGTCGCCAGGTGGGCAAGTCTCGGCTCGTGCAGGAGTTCTGCGACCAGGCCGGCGTGCCGTACCTGTACTTCACCGCTACCAAGGGCATGTCTCCGGTGGAGTCGGTGGCGGAGTTCTGTGCGGAGCTCGCGGACTCATCACTGCCGCCGACACCGGAGCATGTCGTCCAGTTGACCAGCGGAAGCTGGCCCGAGGCGTTCCGGGTCCTGCTCGCGGCACTTCCCCCAGGTGCCGCAATCGTCGTCATCGACGAGATGCCCTGGCTCGCCGAGCAGGACGACCTGTTCGACGGAGCGCTGCAGACGGCTTGGGACAGGCTGCTGTCGGCCCGGCCGATCCTGCTGCTCCTGCCCGGCAGTGACCTGCACATGATGGAGCGCCTGACCGCCTACGACCGTCCGTTCTACGGGCGTGCCGACACCATGGCCCTCGGGCCGCTCAACCCGGCCGAGACCGCCGAGGCCATCGGCCTGACGGGAGCGGACGCGATGGACGCCTATCTCATAAGTGGAGGCCTGCCGGGAATCCTTCGCGCCTGGCCGTCGGGCACGCCTGCGCTCGATTTCATCCGGGCGGAATGCGCGGATCCGGCCTCTCCCCTGTTCGGTGTGCCCGAGTCGGTGCTGCTCGCCGAGTTCCCCACACCTGACCAGGCCCGCCGGGTGCTGGAGGCGGTCGGTAGCGGCGACCGGACGCAGGCCGCCATCGCGGCGGCGGCAGGCGGACGTGAGGGCCCACTGAAGTCGGGCTCGCTCTCTCCGCTTCTGCGTAGATTGGCGGAGGAGAAGCACGTTCTGGCCATCGATGAGCCCTTGTCAATCCAGCCGGGCAAACCGGCGCTGTACCGGATCTCGGATCACAACCTACGGATGTACCTGGGCGTTCTGCGCTCAGCGGCCGAGCACGTACGGCGCGGCCGGCCCGACATGGCCTTCCGGCTGGTGGAGCGGCGATGGACCAGTCTGCGCGGCCGGGCGGTGGAGCCGATCGTACGCGAGGCCCTGGGAGTCGCGGCCGCGGTGGGGGAGCTGCCATGGCCCGAGGCGGAGGCCATAGGCGGCTGGTGGAACCGCCAGTTCGCCCCCGAAGTCGACCTCGTCGGCGCCGATCGGTCCCCCGTGGCCCGTCAAATCGCGTTCGCGGGATCGATCAAGTGGCTCGGCACTCCGTTCGACGGGCACGACCTCGCCAAGCTCCGCCGCGATGCCGCACAGGTCCCCGGATTCGAAACCGGAGTGAGCGGTCTGGCCGTGGTATCGCTGTCCGGAGTCCACCCCGACACCCAACGTGTCGATCTCCTGTGGGGAGCAGAAGACGTCATCGACGCCTGGCGTTGACTCCCCCTCCCCGCACACCCTCCCCGTGATCTCGCACTTGCTCGCACACACCTACGCTGAGCTGCGCTTACCGCATTTGTTACCTTGCAGTCTCGGGGTGTCGCGGCATCGGGGGTTTGGTCAGAAGTCGGCTACGAGGCGTTGGGCGGCTAGCTCGATGCGTGACTGGATGTCGTCATAGGTGCGCTTGCCGCGCAGCATCTCCAGTAGCTCGTGCACCCAGATGGCGGCCAGCGACTCGGCGAGCGCGAGCCGCTCCCTGGTGACATCCCCGGAGGAGGCTTCGGCGATGACCCCGTCCGTACCGGTGCTGCCCGCGGCGACCCGCAGCAGCAGCCGCGCGAGCCGCTCTCCGAACGGCGTCTCGACCTCGGCCATGATCAGCGAGCGGATGAGGGCGTCGGCGAGCTCCGGCTCCCGCATGAGGCCCCGGGTGGCGCGCATCAGGACGTCCACGGCCCGGCCCGCCGGTGTGCCGGACGCGGGGGGACGTCGCTCGATGCTCGTCTCCAGCAGGTCGATCTCCTCGCTCACCACCGCTACGACCAGGTCCATTTTCGAGGGGAAATAGCGGTAGAGCGTGCCGAGGGCGACTCCGGCGCGTTCGGCGACCGTGCGCATCTGCATGGCTTCGACGCCGCCTCGTGAGGCGAGTGCGGCCGCTGCCTGGACGATGCGCCGGCGCCGCTGGTGCTGGCTGCGGGTGCGGGCACCGGTAGCCCCCTTCAGTGGTGGCGCCGGGTCGTCGGTGGCCGCTCGCGAGGTATGCATGAGAACACGTTATCTGATTCCCGCCCTCCTAGAAGGGTTACCGCTCAGTCGCAAAATCGCGCATTCCTCCATGCATTTCATGGTTATTTGCCCAACTGTGATCGCCTCGGAAACTCTGCCTCTGGACGGATATTAGAAGCTGTTCTAGCTTTCCGTTCAGGGGAGCGGGACGAGACCTTCTGGGCGACCCGGTGGACTTCGCTCTGGACGCGGTCCAGATGGAACCGCGCACGCTGACGTCGGGACTGCTGAGTCGAGAGGTCGCGCCGGCCGGGATCGAGGCACACGAGAAGAGTGGCCGGCCGTACGACCGTGATCTGGAAGGCGATGGCGAGGGCGGGCCTGGCTCCCCGAACCGCCCAGGTGAGCACTTCAGCCGACGATCAATGCGTGACCATGTTGGGTAGCGCGAAAAACACGATCAAGGCGATGGCCAGGCAGATCAGGAAGCCGATCAGTTCCCATGCCCAGTCGTAGTGGCGGTCGCGGTTCCTGACGCGCTTGCTCCGCGCCTGGGCCGCCTTGGGCGCCCTGCTCTCCCCGGCGGTCTTGCTCTCGGTCTCCTTGAGAGTGGGGCCCTCACCGGTGGCCGGTGCGGAGCCGGACGACGTCGAGCCAGACGTCGTCGAGACGGGCGCGGCGAAGACGGGCGGCGGAGGGTCGTCCTTGGTGGTGGTCCCGTGACCACCCCGCGTCTCCTGCCTGTCCGGGCTGTTCTCCTTCGGGCTGTTCTCCGGATCGAGGGGCCGGAAGGCGTCGAACGGCTCGGTGACGGGACCCGATGCCGCCGTCACGGGAAGCCCGGACACGGGAAACCCGAACACGGGGGATCGGGCGGCGGAGGATTGGGGCGCGGGAGCGTCGGACCGGGTGGGCGTGGCCTGCGCTGTGCCCGTCGCTGTGCCCGTTGCTGTGTCCGTTGCTGTGTCCGTCGCCGTACCCGTCGCATGGGACGCCGCTGTTTTCCCCGCCGTGCCGCCGCGTCGCCTGCGTGTACGGCCCTCGCCGAGCGCGGCCAGCAGCGAGCCGCGCAACCTGGGCATGGGCTCGGTGGTGGCCTCGTGCTTGGCCCTCCGCCTCGGCCTGGCCGAACCTGGCGCCTCGGTCTGAGCCGCGTGGGTCTGAGCCGCGTGGGTCTGAGCCGAGCCGGCCGGGACCGCGTCGGCCGGGACCGCGTCGGCCGGGACCACGCAGGTGTTGCTGACCTGGTCGGGCGCGCTCAGCGGCAGCGGCCAGGACGGAGCGGTCGGCCAGAGCCGCTTGATCGGCAGCGGGGGAGCGGCATCGGCCGCACCGGGGTCCTGGTGAGGCAGCGATGACAGCACCCGGCCGCGTACGTCGGCGGAGGGCCGGCGCCAGGGTAGCCGGGCCAGCACGTCTTCGATCGGGGCGACGCCGATCGCGTCGTAGATCTCGGCCACATCCGAGGCGAGGTACGGCGCCGACCTGACGGCCGACACCGCGGTCGCCAGAGTCTGGGCGAAGCGATGCCTCGCCCCGGCCGTGAGATCCTCGGCCGTGTCCGCTGCGACGTCCAGTACCAGAGAAAGTTCGGGCTTCGTCAGCCCGCACACGGCGGACAGCAGCAGCACCTCACGCTGGTGCGGGCGGATGTCGCGGAACACCCGCTCGATGAGCGCGGTGGCGGGATCGACAGCCGAGTCGACGGCGGGCATGGCGTAGCTGACGTCCCGGCGGTAGATCTCCCGGCGGGCCAGCGCGTAGAGGACGGCGCGCGGCGGTTCCCCGAACGGCAGCGCGGCGAACACCGCCACGACGGCGTCGCCGGCTGACGTGGTCTCACCGAGCTGGTCGTGACAGTACGCGAACAGCCCGGCGGCGTGACGCTCGTAGAACTCGGCGACCAGATCGCTCCGGGAGTGCTTCCCGGTGAGCGGCTGGCCGATGAGCGGTGTAGTCACGACCGCCTCCTGGGTGGTTCGGAGGGCAGACAGGAAGCCCGAGGCCAATCATGCCAAGACGTCACGGGTCGGCGCACCTCAGATGCCCTATTGGTGGGCATTCGGTCAAGATCTTCACGTATCATTCATGTGTTCGAATTCAGTGGTCACTCGGAGATGTCTACCGTACGGTCGTAGGCTGACGGTCAGGAGTCAACAACAAAAGAGTCATCAAGACAACGGTCATCGGCGCGAGGCCAGAGGCAGGAGCAGGGACGACGCGGGGCTGAAGAGGCAGAAGTCGGGGGGCGGGCCCGGCGGACCGGCGGCGCGAGGGTGACCACGACCCGGCGGCACCGGCGGGATCAAACGACGGGACGAAATCCTTGATCATATTCGACGGTGTCACCAAGCGTTATCAGGACGGCACGGTCGCCGTGGACGACCTGAGCATAGAGGTGCCCGGCGGGGCGATCACCGTGCTCGTCGGGCCGTCCGGGTGCGGCAAGACCACCTCGCTGCGGATGATCAACCGCATGGTCGACGCCACCTCGGGCCGGATCCTGCTCGGCGGCCGGGACGTACGGGAGATCGACCCGGCCACGCTGCGCCGCGGCATCGGATATGTGATCCAGCATGCCGGCCTGTTCCCGCACCGCAAGATCGTGGACAACGTGGCGACTGTGCCGTACCTGCTCGGCTGGAACAGGAAGAAGGCCCGGGCCCGAGCGATGGAGTTGATCGAGCTTGTGGGCCTCGACCCCAAGCTGGCGACGCGCTATCCCTTCCAGCTCTCCGGCGGCCAGCAGCAGCGCGTCGGGGTGGCCAGGGCGCTCGCGGCCGACCCGCCCGTGCTGCTGATGGACGAGCCGTTCAGCGCCGTCGACCCGGTGGTGCGGACCGGACTGCAGGACGAGTTGCTGCGTCTCCAGTCCGAGTTGCGGAAGACGATCGTGTTCGTCACCCACGACATCGACGAGGCGATCAAGCTGGGCGACACCGTGGCCGTCCTCCATACGGGAGGCAGACTCGCCCAGATGGCCGGACCGGCCACGCTGCTCAGCGAACCGGTCGACGATTTCGTCCGCGAGTTCCTCGGCCGCGACCGCGGCATCCGGCGGCTGTCCTTCATCTCCGCCAAGGACGTCCGGCTCGACCCGGCGCCCGCCGATCTCGCCGTCGACGACGACGACCGCCCGTTCGGCCTGCGCGTCGACGGCAGGCTCGTGCCGTACGGAACCTTCGATCCGGAGAGCGACTCGATGCGCGCGGCCTTGGACGCGGCGCTGCTGTCGCCCGACGGCACGGCCGTGGCGGTCGACGGAGACGGCCGCGTGCTGGGCGTGGCGACGCGGGAGGCGCTCGACGCCGTGCTGCGGAAATACGCCGGAGGCCTCCCTGACCAGAGAGCACCGGCCGATCAGGGAGCATCGGCCGGCGAGGGAGCACCGGCATGAAGAGCGAACCGCTGATCCGCTGGGACTGGATCACGCGGAACTGGGACAACGGCAGCCCGTCCGCGATCAGCACGCTGCTGGAGAGCCACCTCCTGATGGCCTTCGTCCCGGTGCTGCTCGGGCTGCTCGTCGCCCTGCCCCTCGGCCTGGCCTGCGCGCGCTGGCCACGCCTCTACCAGCCCACCGCCGGTCTGGTGAACGTGACGTACGCGCTGCCGTCGCTCGTGCTTTTCTCGATCTTCCTGTCCGTCACCGGGCTGACCCCGGCGACCGTCATCATCCCGCTGACGTTCTTCACGCTGGCCGTGCTGATCCCGGCGGTGGTGGACGGACTGGCCTCGGTGCCCGACCATGTGCGGCAGTCGGCGGTGGCGATGGGCTTCCGGCCGCTGCGCCGCCTGCTCCAGGTCGAGCTGCCGGTCGCCGTACCGGTGGTCCTGGCGGGCACGCGGGTGGCGACGGTGTCGAGCATCAGCCTGGTCAGCGTGGGCGCGCTGATCGGGCAGGGCGGCCTCGGCGAGCTCTTCATGGACGGCTGGCAGCGCCAGTTCTACACTCCGATCATCGTGGGGATCGCGCTCATCGTGCTGCTCGCCGTGCTCGCCGACGGCCTGCTCGTGCTCGCCCAACGGCTGCTCACTCCATGGTCCCGGGCACGGAGGGACGCGCGATGAGCTGGCTGATCGACTTCTTCGGGAACGCGGCCAACTGGTCCGGCCCGTACGGAATTCCCGTCCGGCTGCTGGAGCACCTGGAGTTCTCCGGGGTGGCGTTCCTGATCGCGGCCCTGATCGCCGTGCCGCTCGGCATGCTGACCGGACACACGGGCCGGGGCGCTTTGATCGTCGTCGTCTCGGCGAACGCCGCCCGCGCCCTGCCCACGCTCGGGCTGCTCGTGCTCGTCGTGCTGCTGGCGGGCGTCGGCACCGCGGCGCCGGTCCTGATCCCGCTGATCGTGCTGGCTGTTCCGCCGATCCTCGTCAACACCTATGAGGGCATCCGCGGAGTGGACCCCGACCTGCGCGACGCGGCGTACGGCATGGGCCTGCGCGGCCGGCAGGTCCTCTTCCGGGCGCTGGTCCCGGTCGCGCTGCCGCTGATCCTGCTCGGCCTGCGGCTCGCCGCGATCCAGGTGGTGTCGACGGCCACGATCGCGGCGTTCGTGGGGCTGGGCGGACTCGGGCGGTTCATCATCGACGGCATCGCCACCAAGACGTACGCCGACGTCATCGGGGGAGCGGTCCTGGTGGCCGCGCTCGCGCTGGCCGTCCAACTCGGTTTCACGCTGCTCCAGCGCGTGACCGTCTCGCCGGGAGTGCGTAACCTCTGGTGATCTGTTAACTTCTCCTACTTTTCCGACTTGAAGGGATTCATGATGATCCGACGCATCCTCGGCGCGACCGCCGTAGCCCTGGTGACGACGCTCGCCTTATCCGCCTGCGGCGGCGCCGACCCGCTGAGCACCACGGAGTCGGCTGACTCCGCCACCTCGAGCGGACTGGCCGGCCCGGTCGTCGTCGGCTCCTTCGACTTCCCCGAGAGCGTCCTGCTCGCCTCGATCTACGCGCAGGCGCTGCGGGCCAAGGGCATCACAGTCGAGGAGAAGCCCAACATCGGCAGCCGCGAGGTCGTGTACGACCAGATCAAGAGCGGCGGACTGACCGTTCTGCCCGAATATGTCGGCTCGCTGCTGGCGTTCGTCGACAAGAGCAGCACGGCCAGGACCCAGAGGGAGATCATGGCCGAAGTGAGGGCGAAGCTCCCGGCCGAACTCGTGCTTCTGGCACCGTCGGCCGCCGAGGACAACAACTCGCTGAGCGTGAGCAGGAAGACCGCCGACAAGTACGGCCTGGCCACGATGGAGGACCTGGCCAAGGTGTCGAAGAAGTTCGTCGTCGGCGGACCGCCCGAGTTCAAGCAGCGCCAGGAGGAGAACCTCAAGGCCGTCTACGGCATCGAGTTCAAGCAGTGGAAGCCGACGGGCGCGACCACCGCTGACGCGATCAAGAGCGGCACGATCCAGGTCGGCAACGTGTTCACCACCGACCCCAAGATCGTGCTGAACGACCTGGTGCCGCTGCAGGACACCGAGAACGCCTTCGGCGCCGAGAACGTCACCCCTCTGGTCTACCGGGCGGGAGTCAACGCCGAGGTCACCTCGGCTCTCGATGACATCTCGGCCAAGCTCGACACCGCCACGCTCGTGTCGCTGATGAAGCGGATCGCCGTCGACAAGGATGATCCTCCGGTGGTGGCCAAGGACTGGCTGACCCGGAACGGGCTCCTCTGACCCGTCCGGATGACCCGACCAGACAGGAAGGAGTGAGCTCGTTGCGCGGATTGTTCACCGAGGCCATGGCCCAGGCGGCGGCCGGGGTGGCGGTGGTCACCGTACGGGACGGCCGCGACGACCTCGGCGTCACCGTGACGTCCCTGACGTCGGTGTCGCTCGATCCTCCCCTCGTGCTGGTCGGTCTCACCTCGACGAGCTATCTGACCGAGGTGCTGCTGCGCCGGGACCAGTGGGCGGCCAGCCTGCTCGCCGACGGCCAGCAGGCGATCGCCTCGCGGTTCGCCGCGGCCGGCCGGCCCGGCGCGCGCCTGCTGCTGTCGGGGGTCGCCCACCATCGCGGCCCCCACAGCGACGCGCTCGTCGTGGACGGCGGCGTCGCCGCGATCGAGGTCGAGACGGCGCAGGTGGTGCCGGCGGGCGACCACACCCTGTTCATCGGGGAGGTCCGCAACGTCGATTACGTCAATGCCGCGAAAGCCCCGTTCGTCCGACTGCGCGGCCGGTATCGTCCGGTTCTCTGACGACGTGATCGCGAGTTCCACCGATGTGAGGTCTTCATGCGCGTTTTTCTCGCCGTGGCGAGCAAAGGCGGCGGCTCCGCCGAGCCGCTGCTCGACAGCGTGATCCGGCAGGCGGAAGACCTGATCGAGCAGGCTTTCCCGGTGCCCGCGGACACCGTGACCTCGGCTCGGCACCGATTTCCCGGGGCCGTACTGCTCGGCTGGGGAAACGAGGGCGACAGCCGTACCCGGCCCGAGCTCGTGACGGCGACACGGGACGCGGCCATCGGCGTCACCGGGCGGTTGCTCGACTGGGACGACGTGGGGAGGCTGCTCGGCCCGTCCTCGTCGGGCCTGTCGATGGGGGAGATCGCGCTCGGCACGCGCGGGTGTTTCTCCGCCATCAGGATCGAGCCGGGCGGGCTGACGGCCGTCACCGACATGACGCGGGCCTGCGGGATCTTCTACGCGCAGACGCCGGAGCTGCACATCGTCGGAAACCGGGCGCTTCTCGTGCACCTGGTGGCCCGCGGCGGCGGTCCGGTGGCCTGGGACGTGCGGGCCCTGCAGTCGATGGTGCGTCAGGGCTACTTCCTGTCCGACGAGACCCCGTTCGAGGGGGTCGCCGCGCTGCCCCCGTCGTCGACGCTCGACGTGCGTGACGGCGCCGGCCACGAACGGATCAGGCGGATCACGACGGTGCCGCCGCCCGCGGCCGGTCCCGTGCCGACATCGTCCCGGGGCAGGCGTGCCGCGATCGAGGGCCTGGCCGAGGCGCTGGTGGAGACGGTCCGGCCGCTCACCGACCAGGTCAACCTGGCGCTCACCGGAGGACGCGACAGCCGGCTGATGGCGGCGCTTCTCCACGCGGCCGGGGTGCCGTTCCGGGCTACCACCAACGGCCTGGACGACCATCCGGACGTCGTGATCGCCCGGCGGATCGCCGCCAAGCTCGGTGTCGAGCACAACGTGATCGCGCCCAAGCGAACGGAGCGGCGCGACGCGGTGCTGGTGGAGCATCCGCTGCGCCGTACCCACGAGGTGCTGCGCACGTGTGAGGGCATGACCTCCGCATACGAGAGCATCGTCGAATACCTGCCCTACAGCTCGAAGCTCACCATGTCCGGGCAGAGCGGGGAGATCCTGCGCGGCGGCTTCCTCTACAGTCAGGGAAATCCCGCGCCGGCCGCGATGCGGCGCCGCGTGGACGCGTTCTTCCTGAAGGACGAGGCCTTTTTCACCGACGACGCCAACGCCCACGCCCTCGAGCTCGCCACGCCCTGGCGCGAACGCGCCGAGACCGATCCCGCCGGGGCGCTCGACCACATATACGTCACCTACCGGGTGGGCAGATGGCACGCGGCGGCGCGCGCCGGATCGCTGCGCAGGGGAGACGCCGTGCAGCCGTTCCTCGACAACAGGGTGGTGGGGGCGGCGCTCGCCCTCGACCCGCTGTGGCGCCGCTCGGAGGAAGTCGTCCACGAACTGATCGGCATCTTCGCGCCGCGGCTTCGGGGGATCCCGCTCGAGGGCGCCGAGTGGAGGTTCCGGGCCGAGCGCACCCCCTCGAGGTGGGAGTCGCTGCTCGCCCGCCGCCGGTCGTCCGCGCCGAAGAAGTCGGCCGCGCCCAAACCGAAGGGCGGCGGAAGCGGTTGGAACTGGCGGACCAGCCCGGGAGAACGGCTGACCGCGGCGCTCCGCGACGGCGTACTCGGCGACGGCGTGCTCTGGGACCTCGTCAGGAAGGACGCCGTCGAGGAGATGTTCGCCGCGCCCGTGGTCAAGCAGCCCGCCCTCGCCTGGAATCTCTACACGGTCGGCGCGATGCTGTCCGGGGCCTACCCCGGCGACGCCCCCGGCGACCTCGATCCCATCGAGGTGCTCATCCCGTCGACAAGCTGATCCGCGGGTGCGGATCCGATCGGGAATGCCTTAGCGGATCCTTAAACAGAGATTAACCGGCGACTCGGGTGTTGACCGTCGGCTGACGTGAACGTAAGCTCCAGGATTAACTGATAGGAAACTTTCCTATGAGTTTCCGGGACACCCCCCTACCTGGAGCTACTTTTGCGAAAAATGTTGCTGGGGTCCATGGTCGCAGGCGCAATGTTGCTCGCGCCGCTCGCCATCGGGACCGCCACCGCCGCCACCGCCCCCCAGAGCGCGGTCGCCCTGGCCTACCCGGCCTGGGCCCCGAACACCTACTACGCCGTGGGCGCGCGGGTCACGTACTCCGGCAAGGACTACGAGATCGTCCAGCCGCACACGTCCCTGGCCGGCTGGGAGCCGCCGAACGTTCCGGCCCTGTGGAAGCTCCTCCCGGGCGGCTCCACGCCGTCGCCGTCCGCCACTCCGACGAAGCCTCCGACGAGCCCGTCGCCGTCCGCGACCCCGACGAAGCCTCCGACGAGCCCGTCGCCGTCCGCGACCCCCACGAAGCCTCCGACGAGCCCGTCGCCGTCCGCGACGCCGACGGCGCCGCCGCCGCCCGGTGGCAAGAAGGTGGTCGGCTACTTCACCAACTGGGGCGTCTACGGCCGTCAGTACTTCGTCAAGAACATCGCGACGAGCGGCTCGGCGGACAAGCTCACCCACCTTCTCTACGCCTTCGGCAACGTCACCAACGGTCAGTGCACCATCGGTGACGCCTACGCCGACTACGACATGGCGTACACCGCGGCGAACAGCGTGGACGGCGTGGCCGACACCTGGGACAACCCCAACGCGCTGCGCGGCGCCTTCAACCAGCTGCGCAAGCTGAAGGCCAAGTACCCGCACATCAAGGTGCTGTTCTCCTTCGGTGGCTGGACCTGGTCCGGCGGCTTCGGCCAGGCGGCGAAGAACCCCACGGCCTTCGCCAACTCCTGCTACAACCTCGTCGAGGACCCGCGCTGGGGCGATGTGTTCGACGGCATCGACATCGACTGGGAGTACCCGAACGCCTGTGGTCTGACCTGCGACAGCAGCGGCCCGAACGCCATGACCGACCTGGTGCGGGCGCTGCGCAACAAGTTCGGTAAGGACTACCTGATCACCGCGGCGATCACCGCTGACGCCAGCCCGGGCGGCAAGCTGGACCTCTCCGACTACGCGGGCGCGGGGCAGTACCTCGACTGGTACAACGTCATGACGTACGACTTCTTCGGCGCCTGGGACGCGAAGGGCCCGACGGCTCCGCACTCGCCGCTCACCTCCTACTCCGGCATCCCGATCGCTGACTTCAACAGCGACGCGGCGATCCAGAAGCTGAAGAACAAGGGCGTGCCGGCGAGCAAGATCCTGCTGGGCGTCGGCTTCTACGGCCGCGGCTGGACCGGCGTCACCCAGAGCACGCCGGGCGGCACCGCCACCGGCGCGGCTCCGGGCACCTACGAGGCGGGCATCGAGGACTACAAGGTCCTCAAGAACAGCTGCCCGGCCACCGGCACCATCGCGGGCACGGCGTACGCCAAGTGCGGCAGCAACTGGTGGAGCTACGACACCCCGGCCACCCTTGCCGGCAAGATGAGCTACATCAAGAACCAGGGCCTCGGCGGAGTCTTCTTCTGGGAGCTCAGCGGTGACACCACCAACGGTGAGCTGATCTCTGCCCTGAAGTAGCAACCTCTTCGACCAAGGTCGATCCGGGCCCCCACACCACCTGGTGTGGGGGCCCGTTCCCGTTTCTGCGCGGCATCCAAGCCGTCGCTTAAGGTGGCATTCATGGACGCGACGAGGACGATTGTGGAGACCGTCGACAAGCTGCGGCAGCGCCGTACCGCCCCGCTCGTGCTGGAACTGGACCTGACCGAGGGGCTGTCGGAGGGACCGCCGGCCGATCCGCTCGGCGCCCTGCTGTCCATGCGGAAGGCGCGCCTCACCGACGTGCTGTCCGGCCTCAAGCGAGCCCGTCGCGACCCCCGTGTCCGCGCGCTGATCGTCAAAGTCGGCGGCGTCCCGCTCGGCCTCGGCATGGTTCAGGAGCTGCGTACCGCCGTGCTGAAGCTGCGGGCGGCGGGCAAGCTGACGGTCGCGTTCGCCGAGACGTTCGGCGAGTTCGGCGCCGGGACCGTCCCCTACTACCTGGCCGGCGCCTTCGAGCGGGTCTACCTGCAGCCCTCCGGCGACGTCGGGCTCACCGGCGTGGCTCTCGAGCAGCGGTTCGTACGGGACGCCCTGGCGAAGGCCGGCATCGAGTACCAACTCGGTCAGCGCCACGAGTACAAGACCGCGGCGAACATGTTCACCCAGAACCACATGACCGAGGCGCACCGGGAGTCGGCCGCCCGCATCGCCGAGTCGGTGACCGAGCAGATCACCGCCGGCATCGCCGAGGGCCGCTCTCTCGACCCCGACCGGGTCCGTGAGCTGATCGACCAGGGGCCGTTCATCGGCGCCGAGGCCGTCGAGGCGGGCCTGGTGGACGGGCTGAAGTACCGGGACGAGGTCTACGCCGAGACCCTGGGAGCCGCCGGGATCGTGGGAGGCGCCGAGACCGCGAGGGGTGCGGCCCGCCTGCTCTACGTGTCGAGGTACGCCAGGTCCGCGCTGCCGGGGCGGCTGCCCCGCCCCGGCGCCGACGTCGTCGCGCTCGTCCACGGCAACGGCATGATCCGGCTCGGGCGCAGCGGGCGATCCCCGCTGGGCGGCGGGGGTGCCATGGGCTCCGACACGATCTGTGCGGCGCTGCGCTCGGCCCGGCGGGACGAGAAGGTCCGGGCGATCGTGTTCCGCGTGGACAGCCCCGGCGGGTCGTACGTCGCCTCCGACGCGATCTGGCGTGAGGTCGTGCTGGCCCGGAAGGCGGGCAAGCCGGTGATCGTGTCGATGGGTGAACTGGCCGCCTCCGGTGGCTACTTCGTGTCCATGGCCGCCGACCTGATCGTGGCGCAGCCGGGCACGCTGACCGGGTCGATCGGCGTGTTCGGCGGCAAGCCGGTCGTCGGGGAGCTCCTCGGCAAGCTCGGCGTGGTGACCGAGGCCGTGACCGAAGGCGCGAACGCCGGGATGTTCTCGACGACGCGGGAGTTCTCCGACGGGCAGTGGGAGCGGGTCAACGCCTGGCTCGACCGGATCTACGCCGACTTCGTCGGCAAGGTGGCCGACGGCCGCGGCCTGGACCGTGACCGGGCGCACGAGCTGGCCAGGGGCCGTGTCTGGACGGGCGCCGACGCCGTGAAGCACGGCCTGGTCGACGAGATCGGCGGCCTGGAGGACGCGCTCGTCATGGCCCGCCGCCGGGCCGATCTGCCCACGACCACACCGGTACGGACATATCCGCGCATGCACCCGCTGGAGCGGCTGTTTCCGCCGGAGTCAAGCGAGGACAGGTCCGCATCCGGCGCCCGCGTCCGGCTGGAGGCGTGGGGCCCGGTCGCTCGCATCGCCGCCGATCTCGGGCTGCCCGTGTACGGCCCGCTCGTGCTCCCCGGCTGGTGGACGATCCGCTGAGCGGAACCACGTGAGCCGTGCTCTCTCACTCTTCTTCCGGCGGGAGAGCCGACGCCCCGGAAGCCGATTCGGTCATGGTCGGGCGAAGCCAGACGGCGCCGAGGGGGGGTAGGCGGAGCCGTACCGAGCAGGGCAGGCCATGGTGCGGGATCTCCTCGGCCGGCACCGCGCCGAGGTTGCCGACGCCGCTGCCGGCGTACTCGAAGGCGTCCGTATTGAGAACCTCCTCCCACTCGCCGCCGAGTGGGAGGCCGAGGTGGTAGTTCTCGTGCGGGGCGCCGGAGAAGTTGACGACGCAGGCCAGCATCGAGCCGTCCGAGCCGTACCGGAGGAAGGAGAACGTGTTGCCCGCGGCGTCGTCCGCGTCGATCCATCGGAAGCCGTCGGGTGTGAAGTCCTGGGAGTAGATGGCCGGTATTTCGCGATATATCCGGTTGAGGTCGCGCACGAGGCGCTGTATTCCCTGATGGAAGTCGAAGTCCAGGACCCACCAGTCCAGCCCGGTGGCCTCCGACCATTCCGCGCCCTGGCCGAACTCGCCGCCCATGAACAGCAACTGCTTGCCGGGATGCGCCCACATGAACGCGTACAGCGCCCGGAGGTTGGCGAAGCGCTGCCACTCGTCGCCGGGCATCTTGCCCAGCAGCGATCCCTTCAGATGGACGACCTCGTCATGGGAGAGCGGCAGCAGGAAGTTCTCGGAGAAGGCGTACATGAGGGAGAACGTCATCTGGTGATGGTGGTACTGCCGGAAGATCGGCTCACGGGCGAGGTAGGCGAGCGTGTCGTGCATCCAGCCCATGTTCCACTTGAAGCCGAAGCCGAGTCCGCCGAGATGCGTCGGCCGCGACACGCCGGGCCAGGCGGTCGACTCCTCCGCGATCGTGACGATGCCGGGGACCTCGCGGTAGCAGACCGCGTTCGTCTCCTTCAGGAAATCGATCGCGTCGAGGTTCTCCCGGCCCCCGTAGACGTTGGGGGTCCACTCGCCCTCCCTGCGTGAGTAGTCCAGGTAGAGCATCGAGGCGACCGCGTCCACCCGCAGGCCGTCGATGTGGAACTCCTTCAGCCAGTAGAGCGCGTTGGCCACGAGGAAGTTGCGCACCTCGCGGCGGCCGAAGTCGAAGACGTAGGTGCCCCAGTCAGGGTGCTCGCCACGCCTGGGGTCCGCGTGCTCGTACAGCGGCGTGCCGTCGAAGCGGGCCAGCGCCCACTCGTCGGTGGGGAAGTGCGCGGGCACCCAGTCGACGATCACGCCGATGCCGGCCCGGTGCAGTTCGTCCACGAGATGCCGGAAGTCGTCGGGGGTGCCGAACCGGGAGGTCGGCGCGTAGTACGACGTGACCTGGTATCCCCACGACCCGCCGAACGGGTGCTCGGCCACCGGCAGGAACTCCACGTGCGTGAAGCCCATGTCCGTGACGTACTCGACCAACTGGGCCGCGAGCTCCCGGTAGGACAGCCCGGGCCGCCAGGAGCCGAGGTGCACCTCGTAGACGCTCATCGGCTCGGCGCGTGCGTCGTGCTCCGGCCGGGCCGACATCCACTCCTCGTCGCCCCAGGCGTACTCGGACCGCTCGACGACCGAGGCGGTGGCAGGCGGCACCTCGGTGTGACGGGCCATCGGGTCGGCCTTCTCCCGCCAGACCCCGTCCATGCCGAGGATCTGGAACTTGTAGCGGGCGCCTGGCCCGATCTCCGGGATGAACAGTTCCCAGACGCCCGACCGGCCGAGCGAGCGCGTCGGATGGGCGACGCCGTCCCAGTGGTTGAAGTCGCCGATCACGCGGACGCCCTGCGCGTTCGGCGCCCACACCGTGAAAGCGGTGCCGTCGACGTCCTCGTGACGCATGACCCGGGCGCCGAGCACCTCCCACAGCCGCTCGTGCCGTCCCTCGCCGATCAGGTGCAGGTCGAGTTCGCCCAGCGTCGGCCAGTGCCGGTACGGATCATCCGTTTCGTACGGCGGGGCCCCCGGATAGGTGATCCGCAGCCGGTAATCGGGGATCTTGTCCAGCCCCGGGACGGTCACCTCGAAGACCCCGTGGGCGACGTGGCTCAACTCGTGTGCCGTGCTGTCCACAAGGGCCTCGACCTTCTCGGCGAGGGGCCGCAGCGCCCGGATCGTCACACCGTCGGGCGCGCGTTCTTCGCCCTCGCCCCTTCGGCACAGATGCGCGCCGAGGATCGAGTGCGGGTCATGATGAGCGCCACCGGCCAGCCGATCGAGATCCATGCCCTAACCCTGCCCCACACGAGGCCGTCATCACCACCAACGCAGGCGAGGTATCACCGGCAGCGCAAGCGGCCGTGCGACCGTCAGGCAGCCTTTTCTCCAGCTTACGCAGGACCACCGCCAGATCACGGGCGACCGCCATCGCCCCGGCGAGCACTACGCCCTCTGACAATGGACATTCCCACAGTGGGTGTCCACGCAGAAGGCCGGCTCGCACCCTGCTGGATCAGCTGTTCCGCCGCCCGGGCCTCAGGTGGCCTTGAACCCATGGACCCCGGACTTTGAGCAAAACATCACAATGAATGTGATGTAAATCACATTCATTGTGCATTTGGGTCAACTTTGAGCGTGTTTGAAAAGGACGCCCGGAGGCTTCGGCGAGGGTCGGTCGACGTGCGCATGGGCCAGGGGCTGACAGGTAGTGGGCCAGGTCAATCGATGGGCTGACTGGCCTGCCCATCCTGGTGAGCGTCCGAGGGGAACATTCCGGAGCGATGTCATCAGAACGCCCAGAGCAGGACCTGCTCGAATTCGTCACGCTCCCGCCAACTGGCGGCCATCACCGTGAGGGCGACCAGCGGCCGGGTGATCTCGGGGATGAGACGCTTCCGGCCGCGTTTAACGATGTCATCGCGGGTGGTGCCGGCATCGTCGACGCTGAGGGGGCCGGCAACCCCCGTCGATGGCCGGTCCTCGCCGGCGGCTTGCAGGCGAGCCCTGATGTGCAGTTCGGACAGCAGTTCGGTGATGATCCCGGCCTGTTCCCACTGCTGGAAGTGCCAGTACACCGTCTGCCAGGGCGGAAGGTCTCTGGGCAGGTATCGCCAGGGACAGCCTGAGCGCACCACGTACAGGATCGCGTTCACGATCTCGCGGCGTGGATGCTTTTCCGGGCGCCCGCTGGTGTTGGGCTCCGGAAGCAGAGGCTGGATCAGTTCCCACTGCGCGTCCGTCAGGTCAGAGGGGCAACGACGGGGGGACATGCAGCCATTATGACGACAAATCGGACGGCTGTCGTCGTATGGCTGCGCCGGATGTCGGCGACCTTTTCAAACACGCCCGCGGGTTCTTACCGTGAGTAGTCAACTCCGTGTCGTTCGGTTCCTGCCGAATGGCCGTTCATTCCCCTGACCTTTACTTTCTCGCCGTTGTGCGTCCTTTCACCCCGGTAGACGTTCACTTTCCGTTGATCTTGACGAGGTGTGGTCATGTCCGGCTGAATGCTCTGGTTTATGTCCTTTTATGTTGATGTGTGAAGTGGGGGTCACGTGGCGCCGTCAGCCCGCCAGGGCGCTGCCTGGGTGGATCCGCCCAGACAGCCGCGTCCCAGACGCCGAGGCACTCTCCGCCGCGCTGTAGTGATGAGCATCGCGTCCGCGATGTTCGTCAGCCTCGCCGCCGTACCCTCTTGGGCTCAAGAACCCACCCCGCCCCCCGAGCCGACGGCCAAGGAGAACACCTCCCGGCCGCCCAGCAGAGCTCCAGCAGGTGACAAGGCCATCGAGACGGCCAAGAGCAAGGCGGCCAGGTCCGGCAAGCGGGTGCAGATCCCGGAACGCAACACCGAGACCGCCACCCTGTACGCCAACCCGGACGGCAAGACCCTCCGGATGGAGCTGCATACGCAGCCGATCCGGGTTAAGAACGCCAAGGGCGACGGTTTCACCCCGATCGACACCACCCTCGTCGAGACGGGCGGCGTCATCAAGCCCAAGGCCGCGCATGGCGATCTGATCCTGTCCGCCGGTCGGGACAAGACCCTGCTCAAAAGCCGGGCGGCCGACGCCACAGCGAAGATCATCGCGCCGTCGGTGTTACCCGAGCCCCGGCTCAAAGGCAACACCGCGACCTACTCGAACGCCTATGGCAGGGGCCGCGATCTGGTGGTGACCGCGAACCCGACCGGGTTCCGGCAGCAGATCACCATCGCCGAACGGCCCACCGGTCCGGTCTCCTTCAAGGTGCCGGTAGACCTGCCCTCAGGCCTGTCCTTCGGGAAGAACACCGCGAACCTGCCCACCATCGTGGGCAAGGACGGCAAGACGCTCGTCGAACTGCGGCCGACCCTGATCCAGGACGCCAAGGCCGCCGACGCCAAAGCTCCCATGGGAGCGGGCAAGGTCGGGAAGGCTGCTGTCACCCTCGGTGAAGACGGCAAAACTCTGGTGTTCACACCGGACGCCGCGTTCCTGGCCGACCCGGCGGTCACCTACCCGGTGACGGTGGCCGCCGCGGTGTCCGACTGGTGGGAGGGCCACACCGGCCAGACGTGGCTCGGCGACGCCATGGACACCTTCGTCAACAACGCCGAATACCCAGAAAGCTGGGACAACTTCAGGCTGGACCGGATTCTGGTCGGCAAGTCCAACAGCGGCACGGTGCGCTGGCGCAGCTACCTCCAGTTCCCCGACATCCCCGCCGAGTTCGCGGGCAGCACGGTGCAGAACGCCGACCTGATCCTGTGGAACTACCTGTCCAACACCTGCGGAACGCGTGTCGGTTCCGGCATCACGGCGCGGCGGATCACCTCCGACTGGGATGAGCTGACACTGAGCTGGAACAGCCAGCCGTCCGTCACCAGCGTGGGTGCGGACACCGAGTACGGCGCCTACAGCAGTGACTGCAACTACGCCTGGGACCTGATCCACTCGGTTGACGAGATCGTCCAGGCATGGGTGGACGGCGCCACCAACTACGGCATCCAACTCACCGCCGGCAGCGAATCGGATACGACCAACTGGCGACGCTACCGAACCGAGGAGGCCGGCGGTTGCAGCACAACGCCGCTGGAAGCCTGTCAAGGGACGCTCCACCCGCCTATCCTCACGGTGGACTTCGAACTTCCTCCTCCGCCGGTCGTCGATGGCTTCACTTTTATGTCGCCCGACCCCATCACGAGCCTTCCGACGTTCGAGGAAGCTCGCGCCAGGTCGGTGTATGAGCCGACGGGCAGTGAGCAAACCATCATCAACAATGAGTTCGCCGGTCAGATCGCGGGACAGCGCGATGGGGAAGAATTCGAGGTAACGGCGGACGAGCTCGATGTCGCCACCGAGGGCAGCGATGGTGACGACGGCACCGGTGAGGATACGGGCGCGCCGCAAGTGATCGCTGTGGAGCCTGCGAATGGTGCTGTCGACGTCCCTCTTGAAGCGAAGCTGAAGGTCACCTTCTCCGAGCCGGTCAGCGAGGCCACCCTGGTGCTCAAGGATGCCAGCGGGGCCGAAGTCACAGCGACGGTAGCCTACGACAGCACCGAGACAGTGGCGACGTTCACACCTGCTCAGGCGTTGAGCCCGGGAACCACCTATACCGCGGTGGTTTCCGATGCGACCGACTCGTGGGAAAACATAATGACCTCATACACGTGGTCCTTCAATACTCCAAGGCAGGCTGCGGGCCACTGGAAGTTCGACGAAGGGAACGGCCGTACGACCGGCGATTCCTCGGGCAGAGGCCATGACGCGACGCTCAATGACACAGCGGCGTGGATCGAAGGAAAGAATGGGCACGGGGTATCCAATACGCCCTCCCAGGCCCTGGTCGTTACCTCCGAGGCGGCCGCAACCCAGGGCAAGCAGGTCGAAGTCGCTGACCTAACGACCGCAACCAGCATCACCTACGCCCAGCCTGACGGGAAGACGTTCAAGACCGAGGTTACGGCTGGTCCGGTGCGAGCCAAGCAGGGCGGTAAGTGGGTGCCGGTCGACACCACCTTGGCCGAGCAGGGCGGTGTGCTGCGGCCTAAGGCCCTCGCCGAGGGCGCGGCCGTGGAGATCTCCACCGGTGGTACGGGCGCCTTTGTGAAGATGACCTCCGAAGGGGGGTCGTACGGGTTGCGCTGGCCGTCCCCGCTGCCCAAGCCCACCGTGAGTAAGAACGTGGCCACGTTCACCGACGCGGCCGGTAAGGGCGCTGATCTGGTGGTCACGGTGCTGCCGACCGGGTTCCGGCACGATGTGGTGCTGCGGGAGCGGCCGGCCAAGCCGTTGGAGATCCGGATCGGGGTGGAGGCCGGAGGCCTGACCCTGACCGAGGGCAAGGGCGGACGCCTGCTGCTCAAGGCCGGCAATAGCAAGAAGACGGTGGTGGCCTCGGCGCCGCAGCCGGTCATGTGGGACGGCAGCGCCAAGGGCCGTCTCCCGCTGGCCCGGCACGCCAAGGTCGCCACGGACGTGGTCGTCAAGGGCGGCCGCACTGAGCTGGTGCTCAAGCCGGATCACGCGTGGCTGACCGACCCCGGCACCACCTATCCGGTGCGGGTGGACCCGGCGGTCACGCTGCCACTCAGCTCCGACGTCGAGGTGGACTCCTACAGCGACGCCGACTGGCCGGCCGACCCGACCAGTCCGTTCCTGATGGCCGGCACCCAGCGCGGCGGGTTCAAGCACCGGGTGCACCTGAAGTTCGACACCGTGGGCCTGGCGGGCAGCACGGTGACCGATGCCACGCTGTCGATGAACACCATCGACGCGCCGAACTGCGGCGCCAAGGTCGGTGCCGGCATCCAGGTCGCCCGCCTCACCAGCGCCTGGGATCCGGACAACGTGCACTGGGCGAACAAGCCCGCCTTCACCGCCGAGGACGCGTCGGCCAACACCAAGGGCGTCAACCAGAACTGCGCCACCTGGCCCGACGTCATGGAGTGGAACGTCACCGGCATCGCCCAGGACTGGGCCGCCGGCGCGGCAAACCACGGCCTGGTGCTGAAATCGCCCGGCGAGACCAACGTCGACAACTTCCGGGTGTTCACCGCCTCGGAGAACACCGACTTCAACGTCCCGCCGAAGCTGACCATCACCACCAGCGGACCCGCGTCCGCTCCCACGATCAGCGGACCGGCGATCTCTCCCGCGCAGGAGGTGGACGGCGCCACCGTCGTCGGCTCGCTCACCCCGCAACTCGCAGCCGTGGTGTCCGATGCCGCCGGCGGCGACCTGACCGGCGAGTTCGAAATCGAGCACGACCCGGCCGCCCCGCAAGGCCAGGGGACCGGGCAGATCTGGGCCGGTACCTCACCCGCGGCGGCCACCGGCACCCAGGCATCGGTGACCGTCCTGGCCGGGAAACTGGCCGACGGGTGGAAGGTCCGCTGGCGGGCCCGCGCGGTCACCGAGCAGGCATCCTCGCCCTGGTCGGACTGGCAACAGATCACCATCGATGTCGTGCAGCCTGGGGAAGAGCCGCTGGCACAGACCACCGGCCCGGTGATCCGCACCGACCAGAGCTTCACCATCGCCGCCTGGCTGCGCTGGAGTGACGCCAACGGGGACTACAGCGTCATCGAGCAGAGGGGAAGCCACCAGGCACCCTTCCGGCTCGGTAACGATCCCGAGCACGGACTGGTGTTCACCTTCACCAGCGCCGACACCGCCGACGCGACAGTCGAGGGTGTGCGCTCCGGCGTAGAGCCACCGGCGGATGAGTGGTTCCACCTGGCGGGCGTGTACGACGCGGCGGCCAAGACCGCCTCGCTGCACCTCAACGGAACGCTGATCAAGACCGAGCCGGTGAGCTTCACGGCGTGGAACGCTGACACCGCCATGACGCTGGGCAGCAGGATGCAGGGCGGCCTGGACGACGTCCAGATCTACCAGCGGCCCCTTGACGCCGTGCGAGTCCTTGCCCTCCTGACGAACCCGGTTGCCCAGCCGTCCCAGACTCGGGCATCCGTAGCGCCGACCGTGACCACGGCCACAGCAGGCAACTTCAGGTACGAGCACCCATCGCTGGAGGACTGCTACGCCACCACCAGGGCGCCCAGGTTAGTCGATTCGTATTCTCGTATGCAGGAGCGCCCGCACTCCGCCTGCTGGACCGCTTGGATCGGGTACGGAGGATGGGAGGAAGAGGACGACGGCGGTCGAAAGAAGCGCAAGCCGGCGACGAAAAAGTGGGTCAAACTATTCCCCGGTCCACTGAGAATACCAGCGATGCTGGTGGATCAGTTGCACCCTGGCGACGTATTCGCCTTCCGGGCAACCTGGGTGGCGCACACCTACATCGGAGACTCCACAGGGAACGCCATCTACAAGGGCGGAGCTGCCAGCGCTGGCATGAAGCCGCAGAACATCAAGTTCTGGCTGAAGCTCACCGATTTCGGCATCTACAATACGGGGTTCCGCCGCACCGAATTGGATGATGAACTGGACGATGTCAAGATTGAATTCGACCTCGCCACGCAAGGATGCCAAATCCAGCAGGGGGATCCGACCGAGCTCAAGAGTATCGCGGGCTGGCGCGCGACACCGTATCTCGAGTACTTGCTCATCACACCCAAGCCGGAGGCACACGACAGAGAAGTCTGCTCCATCATGCCCGCCATCGCCCGGTACAAGGAGAACGAGGAAAGCAAGGAGGACAAAGGACGACTTCCTCTGTGGGATCAGGAACTCCTCAGCGAAGCGGGCAAGCGTCTAGGTGTGGTGCGGTGGGGACATGGCGTTCCGACTAGCACCCTGTGGTCCCCCAGTTTCCGCTGCGACTGGAAGAAGCTCGGAGTTGCCAATAAGGAGGGTGCGAATACTGGCGGCTGTATCTACATCCGGGCCGATCGGGTGTTCACGATGTCTAAGTCCAGGGATTATGAATTCCTGGACGTCATCCTGCATATCGAGAAGGCGCTGAACCCGGCGACGAACGCTGGCACTTACCCGCCGTACCGCCCGGGAGACACGACCGCCGGACGGGATGTCAACCTCCCGCCGGTTAAGGGGCCGCTGTGGAACGAACTATCGAAGGTCATTCCGGGCAACTACGCGAAGCCGCCGAATACCCCTGAGGGCGCCGCCCTGTGGAGGGGTACCGACAAGGGGTACGATGATAACCGGAAGATCTTCTCCCAGCATGCGTTTTCGGTGCCCCAAGACAACTTCTCCATGGGCAACTCTTACGGATCAAACTATTGCAAGTACTACACCTCGGATGTCTACGTAAAATACGGCTATACAAGGGTGCAGTGTGACGAGTACCCATTCGCCTCCACACAGGAAGGGGCCGCAAAAGATAAGATTAACTACTCTGTTCAGGGGGTTCGGGCAGACCATAACTGGCTGCATGGAAATGCGCTCAAGGCGTTCTATGGCCATTACCGGCTTCTCACCTATGACCCTGTCAACACCATTACCAAGGTCAGCGACAGTCCATTCTGGGTGAAGGTCGTAAACTGATATCCTATAGATAAAACACGGGGTTGTCGGGGCTCGCGCCCGGCAACCCCGTAATTCCATGGCGATTCAGATCAATGCAAGGAATCACAACATGCTAAATCTCGAGCAGGCGCTTCCCATGGAAAACCAGTGGGACCTGCTGGTCGAGTACGGGTACTTGCTCGAACTCGGGTTCCACGCCCTCTGGGCGGAAGGCGACGACCAGGAGGAGCTGGCCCGGCTGCTCAGGGTTGATCCGAGCTCGCGTCTGGAGTGCGACCTGAAAACCGTGTTCGAGACTTACGAGGGACTGCCGGAGAAGGCGATTTGGATGGGACCGCACGCGCCTGGATGGACACACATCTTCGTCTTCGGCACCTACTCGTTCCACCCCGTGATCCACAATCTGGGAGAGCGACGCGTCTTCGAGATGTACTTTGCGGGGGAAGTAGGCGAAGGACTTGAGCCGCTGTACCTCAACTACGACGGAGAGCGGATCGGTGACGTCAGCCCACCCTTCGAGGAAGGCGGAGATATGGACCTCCCCGACTACCGGCCCTACACGGCGGGACTGGAACTAGGCAGGAGAGGCCTGTACTGGGATGTGCATCTCTTCTTCTGCATGATGGGCCGGATCACGGGGCGCTTCACCGATCGGGAGTGGTGGACGGCGACTCGCACCTTCTACCGCATTTCACCGACTTCAAGCTCCACCACAGGCTGGAGCTGATCATCACCCGAGAAGACGGTCTCAGCGCGACGTGAAGGCGGCGAGGGGGATGGGGAGCCAGGTGGGGCGGTTGCGCGACTCGTAGACGACCTCGTAGACCGCTTTGCTCAGCTCCAGCGCCCGCAGCAGGACGGCGTCGTCGCCGCGGACCCGGCCGCCGCCCTCGGAGTAGCCCGCCAGGAAGGCGGCCCGGTTGCGGGCGGACCACTCCAGGGCCCGGCCCTCCAGCGACTCGGCCTCCGGATGGTCGGCCAGCAGGTGCCGGGCGGCGTAGTCGAACGACCGCAGCATCCCGGCGACGTCACGCAGTGGTGAGTCGAGGGCGCGGCGCTCGGCCAGCGGCTGGCCCGGCTCGCCCTCGAAGTCCAGCACCACCCAGTCGACCAGGGTGCGCATCACCTGACCGAGATGGTAGTCGCCGTGCACCCGCTGGACGGGCACGCTGTGCCCGAGCTCCGCCAGCCGGTCGAACGCGTGGCCCGCGACGTCCGCGTGCTCGCCGAGCGCCGGCACCTCGGCGACCGCCCGGTCCAGGCGCCGGCGGAGCAGCTCGCTCATCTGTTTGATGTCGGACGGCTCGATCGTCCCCGTAGGGAACGCCTCGGCGAGCTGGCGGTGGACCTCGGCCGTGGCCGTACCGAGCCGGAAGGCTTCGGCGGCGAAATCACCGCCGGCCTCCTCCGCCGGCATGTCCTCCGGGCTCGCGTAGAGATCCCGGACGCTGGTCAGCGCCATCGTCCAGCCGTCGCCCGCGTTCGACAGGAACTCCTGCATGATCGCCAGGGTGGTCGGCTCGCCGTCCAGCCGGGTCTCGATCCAGCCGTACGGCCTGGCCACGTGGGCCGAACCCGCGGTGGCCAGGCCGGTGACGATCTCCAGCTCCGGGTTCACTCCCGCGGTGAGCTGGCGGAACAGCTTGAGGATGTACTTGTCGCCGTAGACCAGCGACGTGTTGGACTGCTCGGCCGTCAGCACGAGGCTCCGCTGCGAGGTGTCGATCTCCGTGTCCGGCACGTGATGGAAGGCGAGATCTCCCACCCGCAGCCCGGCCGCCATGCCCTCCAGCAGAGCGGCCGTGAGCGAGGCGTCGTGGGCGGCGTCATAGACATACCGCTCGCCGTCGTCGGCCCAGTGGCAGTTTCCGATCAGGACGTGCCTCAGCCGGTCGGGCAGCTCGGTGCGCAGACCGGCCAGCAGTTGGTAACGCGTCCGCCGGTCGGCCTGCCGTACGGACACGATCAGGTGGACCAGCCCCGGGTCGCCTGAGCGGATCTCGGTCAGGGAGTCGATGGACAGGTCGTCGATGGTGTGGCCCTTGCCGGCGAACCACCGCTGCTCGGTGAGCCAGCCGGCGAGAAGCCCATGCAGTGCAGTCGTCATTCCTCCTTCGAGCCGGCCGCCCTCTGGATCGCGGGCAGGGTGAACCAGTAGAACCCATGCCCGGGAAGCGTCAAAAGATACGGAAGCTCGCCGATCGGCGGGAAGGGAACTCCACCCATGCATTCCACCGGCGTGGCGCCCTCGAACCTGCGCAGGTCGAGCTCCACCGGCTGGGGGAAGCGGGAAAGGTTGTTGACGCACAGCACCCGGTCGTCGCCCAGTTCGCGGACGAAGGCGAGCACGCTGGGGTTGGAGGAGTTCAGTTCGGTGAACTCGCCGAGGCCGAACACCGGGTGGCGCTTGCGGATCTCGATCATCCGCTTGGTGAAGTGGAGGAGTGAGCCGCCGTGCTTCTGCTGCGCCTCGACGTTGATCGCCTGATAGCCGTAGATCGGGTCCATGATCACCGGCAGGTAGATGCGGCCGGGATCACAGGTGGAGAAGCCGGCGTTGCGGTCCGGGGTCCACTGCATCGGCGTGCGGACCCCGTCGCGGTCGCCCAGCCAGATGTTGTCGCCCATGCCGATCTCATCGCCGTAGTACAGCACGGGCGAGCCGGGCAGGCTGAGCAGCAGCGCCGTGAACAACTCGATCTGGTTGCGGTCGTTGTCGAGGAGCGGCGCCAGGCGGCGGCGGATGCCGACGTTCGCCCGCATCCGCGGGTCCTTGGCGTACTCGGAGTACATGTAGTCGCGCTCTTCGTCGGTCACCATCTCGAGCGTGAGCTCGTCATGGTTCCGCAGGAAGATGCCCCACTGGCAGTTCTCAGGAATCTTGGGTGTCTGGGCCAGGATCTCCGAGATCGGGTAGCGGGACTCGCGTCGTACGGCCATGAAGATGCGCGGCATCAGTGGGAAGTGGAACGCCATGTGGCACTCGTCGCCGCCGGTGACCGGGTCGCCGAAGTACTCGACCACGTCGGCCGGCCACTGGTTGGCCTCCGCCAGCAGGACCCGGTCCGGATAGAGCCGGTCCACGTCGGCCCGGACCTTCTTGAGGTAGGCGTGGGTCTGCGGCAGGTTCTCGCAGTTGGTCTCCTCCTGCTCGAACAGGTAGGGGATGGCGTCGAGCCGGAACCCGTCGATGCCGAGGTCGAGCCAGAACCGGATGACCTCCATCATCGCGTCCTGCACGTCCGGGTTCTCATAGTTGAGGTCGGGCTGGTGGTGGAAGAAGCGGTGCCAGTAGTACTGGCCGCGTACCGGGTCGTACGTCCAGTTGGACGACTCGGTGTCGATGAAGATGATCCGGGCGTCCGGGTACTCCTCGTCGGTGTCGCTCCAGACATAGAAGTCGCCGTACGGGCCGTCGGGGTCGGAGCGCGAGGCCTGGAACCACGGGTGCTGGTCACTTGTGTGGTTCATGACGAGGTCGGCGATCACCCGGATGCCGCGCTTGTGCGCCTCGTCGACCAACCGGATGAAGTCCGCCAGGTCGCCGAACTCCGGGAGGATCTTCATATAGTCGGAAATGTCGTACCCGCCGTCTCGGAGGGGCGACTCGTACAGCGGCAGCAGCCAGAGGCAGTCGACGCCCAGCCACTGGAGGTAGTCGAGCTTGTCGATCAGCCCGCGGATGTCGCCGGTGCCGTCCCCGTTGGAGTCGGCGAAACCGCGGATCAGCACCTCGTAGAAGACGGCTCTCTTGAACCAGTACTGATCCCGCGGCTTCTCATGGGTGAAGGTGTTCGGGACGGGCTGGCTGTGGCTTGGTTGAGGTGTCGAGCTCACCTGTGGACTCCCCAGAATGTGCAGGGCCGCGCTCACGGGCGATGGGCTCACCCTTGGCGAAGCGTGAAAACGTGTGCGGGATTGATGTGCGGGTCGAGGCGCACGTAGTTGACCTGCCCCCAGCGGTACGACTCGCCCGACAGTTGGTCGTCCACGACGAACTCGGCTTGCCAGTCGAGACCGAGGGCGGGCATGTCCAACCGGACCGTCGCCTCGTGAGTGTTGTGCGGATCCAGATTGACGACGGCCAGCATGACATCGCCTAGCCCGTGCCTTCGTGTGGCCGTGTCATAGGCGCCGGACAGTCGCTTTGAGAAGCAGATCAGGTCCGGCTGGTCGACGTTGTGGAACCGTAGGTTACGCAATTCCTGGAGTGCCGGGTGGGCTCTTCGCAACAAATTGAGCCGGGTAATGAATGGGGCAAGGCTCCGACCCTCCCGCTCTGCTGCGGCCCAGTCACGCGGCTTATATTGATATTTCTCGCTATCGAGGTATTCCTCGCTACCTGGCCGTACTGGGGCGTTCTCGCCCAGTTCGTAACCAGAGTAGATGCCCCAGGCCGGTGACATGAGCGCGGCCAGCACGGCGCGGATCTTGAAGGCCGGCATGCCTCCGTGCTGCAGGTACTCGTGCAGGATGTCGGGCGTGTTCACGAACAGGTTCGGCCGCAGGTAGTGCGAGGTCTCCCGGCTCAGCTCCGCCAGGTAGTCCTCCAACTCCGGCTTGGAGTTGCGCCAGGTGAAGTACGTGTACGACTGGTGGAAGCCGATCATCGCCAGCGTCCGCAGCATCGGCGGCCGGGTGAACGCCTCGGCCAGGAACAGCACGTCGGGATCGGTCTCCTGGATGTCGGCCAGCAGCCGCTCCCAGAACGCGACCGGTTTGGTGTGCGGGTTGTCCACCCGGAAGATCCGTACGCCGTGGTCCATCCAGTGCCGGATCACCCGCCGCACCTCGGCGTAGATCCCCTCGGGGTCCTTGTCGAAATTCAGCGGGTAGATGTCCTGATATTTCTTCGGCGGGTTCTCCGCGTACGCGATGCTTCCGTCGGCCCGGATGTTGAACCACTCCGGGTGATCCTTCACCCAGGGATGGTCGGGGGAGCACTGCAGGGCGAGGTCGAGCGCGATCTCCATGCCGAGCTCGCGGGCCCGCGCCACGAAGGCGTCGAAGTCCTCGATCGTGCCGAGATCGGGGTGGATCGCGTCATGCCCGCCATCCTCCGAGCCGATCGCCCAGGGCGACCCCGGGTCGTACGGATCGGGCGTGAGCGTGTTGTTGCGTCCCTTGCGGAACTGGACGCCGATCGGGTGGATCGGGGGGAGATAGACGACGTCGAACCCCATCTGGGCGATGGCGGCCAGTCGCTGCTGCGCCGTCCGGAAATTTCCGGATGTGGGGGGAGCGTCCTTCTCGATCGCCGCGCCTTCGGAGCGCGGGAAGAACTCGTACCACGAGCCGAACAGCGCCCGCCGCCGATCCACCCGCACACGTATGCGGCCCGACCGGGTGAGCAGATCACGCAGGGGATGCGCCGCGATCAGCGCGGCGGTCTCCGGCAACTGCGCCACCGAGAACCGGGCACGCGGGTCGACGCCCTCGTCGCGCAGCCGCGCCGCGACCGTCAGCAGCGCCGCCCGGTGCCCGCACGCCCGGCCGCGCTCGGCTCCCTGTGCCGACTTCGACGCGGTTGACTTCGGCGGTGTGCCGGCCGGTACGGCGGGGCAGTCGGCGGGTCGTACGGCCTTGGCCGCCCGCTCGAACAGCCGCGCGCCCTCCTCGCACATGAGGTCGGCGTCGATGCCGCGCGGGATCTTGATGCCCGCGTCGTGCAGCCAGGTGGCGATGGGATCACCCCAGGCCTCGACGCGGAACTGCCACGGTCCTTCCGTCGGCAGCGACACCTCCACGATCCACCGGTCGGTGCCGGGGGCTCCTTCGCGCATCGGCAGCAGGCGACCCGGTTTGCCGTCGGGGTCGATGAGCACGACGCCCGCGGCCACCGCGTCGTGTCCCTCGCGGAACACGGTCGCGCTGATCTCGAAGGTCTCGCCGGCGGCCGCCTTGGCGGGCCGGCGCCCGCAGTCCACGACGGGCTGGATGTCCTGGATGGGAATTCTTCCGATCATCGCCACTCAACTTAGGGGCGGCACACACGGTACCGCCGAATTTTCCGAAGCAAGCATGGATCTTTACTTTTGCAAGTTTCTCCGCTGGACCCGTACGGGGGCGGCGTGAGCCGCGCAGCACGAACGGGCTCGGCGCCGGGCCCGTTCGTCTTCCTACAGGAGGTGCCCCAATAGTCCTCTGTTACCCCTGCCGACGAAAGGCATCACCTGCTTGTGTGCGATGAGGGCTTCGCCGGCCACTCCGCGTTTGGGCCGCCCTTCTCGGGAGATCGATCATTACGGAGCCCGCCGTGCCATCGCGATGGGCATCATGTAGGTGAGTGTAGTTTGGTGGGGTTTGTGCCGGTTATTGGTGGTTAGGGAAGTTTGCAGGAAGGTCAGGGGGAGCCGGGGAGCATCATGTGGATCTTTTGCGACCTGGCCGGCGGGCTTCCCCTGGGATGGACAAGAGTGTTTCGGTCGCGCGTCGTGGCGCTGAGTAACTAGGGTCTGGCCCCGTGAGAGCAATCCGCAGGTTCACCGTTCGCACCGTTCTTCCCGCCCCGCTCGCACCGCTCGGCGAGCTGGTCCGCAACCTCCGGTGGTCGTGGCATCCGGAGACGATGGACCTGTTCGCCGAGGTGGATCCCGAGGTCTGGGAGCGGGTCGAGCACGATCCCGTCGCACTGCTCGGCGCCGTCGAGGCCGACCGGCTGCAGGAGCTCGCCCAGGACCGGCGCTTCCTGCGCAGGCTGGCGGACGCGGCCGACGACCTGCGCGAGTACATGAGCGCGCCGCGGTGGTACCAGTCGCTGGAAGGCGCGCCCGCCGCCATCGGCTACTTCTCCCCCGAGTACGGCATCGCCGCCGCCCTGCCGCAGTATTCCGGCGGCCTCGGCATCCTGGCCGGAGACCACCTGAAGGCGGCCAGCGACCTCGGAGTGCCCATCCTCGGCGTCGGTCTGCTCTACCGGCACGGCTACTTCACCCAGTCGCTGTCAGAGGAGGGCTGGCAGCTCGAGCACTACCCCTCGCTCGACCCGGGCGGGCTGCCGCTCACCCTGCTCAAGGAGGAGGACGGCACCCCCGCCAAGGTCGTCGTCGGCCTGCCGGGCTCCCGCATGCTGCACGCGCAGATCTGGGTGGCGCAGGTCGGCCGGGTGCCGCTGCTGCTGCTCGACTCCGACGTCGCCGAGAACGACACGGCGGCCCGGGACGTGACCGACCGGCTCTACGGCGGCGGCGGCGATCACCGGCTGATGCAGGAACTTCTGCTCGGCATCGGCGGCGTCCGCGCGCTGCGCGTCTACTGCCGGATCACCGGCCATGCCGATCCCGAGGTGTTCCACACCAACGAGGGCCACGCCGGTTTCCTCGGCCTGGAGCGCATCCGCGAGCTCACGGAGGCCCGGCTGTCCTTCGAGGAGGCGCTCGAGGCCGTCCGCGCGGGCACCGTCTTCACCACCCACACCCCCGTCCCCGCCGGGATCGACCGATTCCCGATGGACATGATCGCCAGGCAGTTCGGCGGGGACAACGCGTGGCCGACCGTGAGCGTGGACCGGATCCTGGAGCTCGGCGCCGAGCCCGAGGGCCCCGACTCCGACAAGGCCGTCTTCAACATGGCCGTCATGGGCATGCGGCTGGCCCAGCGGGTCAACGGCGTGTCCGAGCTGCACGGCCACGTCAGCCGGGAGATGTTCCGCGGCCTGTGGCCGGGCTTCGACGTCGACGAGGTGCCGATCGGGTCGATCACGAACGGCGTGCACGCGCCCACCTGGGTCGGCCGCGAGATCATCGAGCTCGTGGGCGCCGAGGCGGGCCGGGAGGGCATGGAGGGCTGGGACCGCGTACGCAGGCTCCCCGACTCCGACATCTGGCGGATCCGCGGCGACCTGCGCGCCCGCCTGGTGGCCGAGGCGCGCAAGCGGCTCAGACGGTCCTGGCGGCAGCGGGGCGCGGCCGAGGCCGAGCTGGGCTGGGTCGACGAGGCGCTCGACCCCGAGGCGCTGACCATCGGCTTCGCCCGGCGCGTGCCGTCGTACAAGCGGCTCACGCTCATGCTCAGCGATCCCGAGCGGCTCAGGCGCCTGCTGCTCGACCCGGACAAGCCGGTGCAGATCGTGATCGCCGGAAAGTCCCACCCGGCCGACGAGGGCGGCAAGAAGCTCATCCAGCAGATCGTGCGGTTCGCCGACGAGGAGGACGTGCGGCACCGCATCGTGTTCCTGCCGGACTACGACATGGCCCTCGCGCAGTTCCTCGTGACCGGCTCCGACGTGTGGATGAACAACCCGCTGCGCCCGTTGGAGGCGTGCGGCACCTCCGGCATGAAGGCCGCGCTCAACGGCGGCCTCAACCTCTCCATCCGGGACGGCTGGTGGGACGAGTGGTACGACGGCAACAACGGCTGGGCCGTCCCCAGCGCCGACGGTGTCGACGACCCCGACCGGCGTGACGAGCTCGAGGCGGCCGCGCTGTACGACCTGATCGAGCGTGAGGTGGCCGACCGGTTCTACGACCGGGCCGCCGACGGGCTGCCGCGCCGGTGGCTGGAGATGGTCAAGCACACGCTGAGCTCGCTCGGGCCGAAGGTCCTCGCCGGGCGGATGCTCCGCGGGTACGTCATGGACCTGTACGCTCCCGCCGCCCGCTCGGCCCGCACGCTCGCCGGCGACGCGTACGAGAACGCGAAGCTGTTCGCCGCGTGGAAGCTGCGGGTCACCCGGGCCTGGCCGGGCGTGCGGGTCGAACACGTCGAGGCCACCGGCATCGGGGACACCCCGGAACTGGGGGCGCGCCTGGAGGTGCGGGCGACGATCGCGCTGGGCGAGCTGTCCCCGGAGGACCTGCGGGTCCAGGCGGCCTACGGCAGGGTCGGCGTGCACGACGAGCTGATCGCCCCCGACCACGTGACGCTGAAGCCGGACGGGGTCGGCGACGACGGGCGGGCGCACTACACCGGTGTGGTGCCGCTGGATCGGACCGGAGCGTTCGGGTACACCGTCCGGGCCGTCCCGTTCCACGCGCTGATGGCGTCGCCCGCCGAGCTGGGGCTCATCGTCGTACCCGAGGAGCCGGTCGGGATGACCAACGGCACCCTGCGCTGAGCGCACCTGATCACCGTCCTAGGGTGGTGCCTGACGAAGAAGTCGAAGCGGCCGGTCGAGCCGGTGGAAGGGTGATGGCGCATGGGTGAGTTCGTCAGCGTGGAGATCGCCGACCATATCGCCACCATCCGGGTGGACCGGCCGAAGCTGAACGCGCTGAACCGGCAGGTGCAGGAGGAGATCGCGGAGGCGGCGCGGCTGGTCGACGCGGACCCCGAGGCGCACGCCGTCATCATCTATGGAGGTGAGCGGTCGTTCGCCGCCGGGGCGGACATCAAGGAGATGGCCGGCATGTCGTACGCGGAGATGGCGGTCCGGTCACGTTCCCTGCAGGACTGCTTCACCGCGGTCGCCCGTGTCGGCAAGCCGGTCATCGCGGCGATCACCGGGTACGCCCTGGGCGGCGGCTGCGAGCTCGCCCTGTGCGCCGACTTCCGGGTGGCGGGGGAGAGCGCCAAGCTCGGTCAGCCCGAGATCACGCTGGGCATCGTCCCGGGCGCCGGGGGGACTCAGCGCCTGCCCCGCCTCGTCGGCCCCGCCAAGGCGAAAGACCTGATCTTCACGGGCCGGCACGTGGACGCCGCCGAGGCCCTCGCCATCGGCCTGGTCGACCGGGTGGTGCCCGATGTGGAGGTCTACACGGCCGCCCTGGAGCTGGCCGCCACCTTCGCGCAGGGGCCGGTGGCGGCCGTACGGGCCGCCAAGCAGGCGATCGACCAGGGACTGGAGACCGACCTCGACACCGGCCTGGAGATCGAGCGGCTCCAGTTCTCCGGCCTGTTCGCGACCGATGACGCGCGGGAGGGCATGACCGCCTTCACCGAGAAGCGCCGCCCCAAATTCACCGGCCACTGAGTTCACCGGCTCGTCGCCGCCCCGCCATGTGCGCGAGGGCGGCTGCGGCTCGGCCGTGGGAGGCCCGCTGAAGGGCCAGGTCATCACCACTTAACGATGAACGGGGATGAGGCCCGCCGGGTGGAGACATGGGGGATATAACGAGATGAAGATCTATCTATCGGTGGACATGGAGGGCGTCACCGGGCTCACCGATCCGGAGGAGATGCACGCGGGCGGCCGCGGCTACGAACGCGGCTGCGAGCTGATGACGGGGGACGCCAACGCGGTGATCCGGGGGGTGTTCGACGCGGGGGC
The DNA here is from genome assembly GCF_042435035.1 of Sphaerimonospora cavernae. Classification (NCBI taxonomy): domain Bacteria; kingdom Bacillati; phylum Actinomycetota; class Actinomycetes; order Streptosporangiales; family Streptosporangiaceae; genus Sphaerimonospora; species Sphaerimonospora cavernae. The sequence continues at coordinate 152,138 of NZ_JBHMQT010000014.1, read as the reverse complement.
GCAGGCCGTGCTCGTCAACGATGCCCACGGTTCGACCAAGAACCTCAGGATCGACCTGCTCGACGAGCGGGCCACGCTGATCCGGGGGCCGGGCAAGCCGCACCGCATGGGACAGGGGCTGTCACGCGACTTCGCCGCCGCCTGCTTCGCCGGCTATCACGCCAGAGCGGGCGTACGGCATGGCGTGCTCAACCACACGTGGATGGGCAAGGAGATCCACAACGTCCACCTCAACGGCGAGATCTGCGGCGAGACCAGGTTGGTCGCCGGATTCGCCGGATCGCTGGGTGTACCGGTGGCGCTCGTCGCGGGTGACGAGGCGGTCTGCGAGGAGGCCCGGGATCTGCTCGGCGACGTCGAGGCCGTCGCGGTCAAGAAGGGCATCGACAGGTTCTCCGCCGAACTGCTGCCGCCGAGCGTGGCCCACCGCCAGATCAGGGACGGCGCCGCCCGGGCGCTCGATCGGCTGTCCGATTTCAAGCCTTATGTGGTGGCCTCGCCGTACACGCTGGGCGTCGAGTGGAGCTCCACGGCGATCGCCGCGGCCTGCGCGATCATCCCGGGCGTGAAGCAGGTCGGCCCACGGCACACCGAGTTCACGACGGGCGACTACCACGACATCATGGCGCTTTTCGGGATCTTCTCGATGATCGGCGGTCAGGTGGCGTGCGGCAGCGGCGCCTACGGCTGATCCGGTGCCGTGGAATCCGCCCCGTAAGGTGGTCACTCAGCTGCACGAACGTGTGATCAAGGAGGGCTGAATTGACTCTCGACTGGATGCCCGTCGACGACGGCCTCGACCTGCTCGCCGAGCCGGTGGCCAAGGCGATCACCGCCAAGGGCGTGGCCGCGCGGGTCGCCCCCATCGACGCCGAGCTCGCGGACACCGCCGCGTTCTGCGAACGGTACGGCGTGGCCCTGGAGGAGTCGGCGAACTGCGTCGTCGTCGCGGCCAAGCGGGGCGGCGAGACCCGCCATGCGGCCGTCGTGGTCCTCGCCACACACCGGGCGGACATCAACGGGGTCATCCGCCGCCACCTGGGGGCAAAGAAGGCGTCGTTCGCGCCCCAGCCGGAGGCCGTCGCGCTGACCGGGATGGAGTACGGCGGCATCACTCCGATCGGGCTGCCCGAGGAGTGGCCGGTGCTCGTTGACCGAAATGTGATCGACCGGCCGTTCATCGTGATCGGCAGTGGCGTTCGCCGTTCCAAGCTGGCACTTTCCGGGGAGGAGTTGGTCAACACGACGAACGCGGAGATCCTCTCGCTCACGCTCTGACCATCCTCTGGGGATCCCTGGGAAACCACCGGCCCGCGCCTGCCGTTTACCGGAGCAGGGATGTGGCGCGTTGGTGCGCTCATGGGCGTTCTTTTAGTCGGTATGGTGCTTAGACAATGAATCAGGACGACCGGCTGGGACCGTACCGGCTGCTGCGGCGGCTCGGTGAGGGTGGCATGGGTGTGGTCCACCTCGCCCTCGACCCGCGCGGCAGGGAGGTGGCCGTAAAGGTCCTGCGTTCGGAGGTGACGGGGGACGACGTCGCGCGCAGGCGGCTGTCGCGTGAGGTCGAGACGATGCGGCGGGTGCGCAGCCCGCACGTCGCGGAGGTCCTGGACGCCGACGTCACCGGCCTGCGGCCGTACATCGTGACGCGGTACGTGCCCGGACGGCCACTCGACGAGATCGTCAAGCAGGACGGCCCGCTGGCTCTGGACGCCCTGCTCAAGGTGGCGGGCGGCGTCGCCGAGGCGCTGGCGGCCGTGCACGCGGCCGGGGTCGTCCACCGCGATCTCAAGCCGGGCAACGTGCTGATGTTGGACGGTCGCCCGGTGCTCATCGACTTCGGCATCTCCCAGGGCGCCGACGCCACCCGGCTGACCCAGACCGGGATGTTCATCGGCACCCCCGGCTACCTCGCCCCGGAGATCATCGAGGGGCACGAGGCAGGTCCGGAGGTCGACGTGCACGCCTGGGCCGGCACGCTGCTGTTCGCCGCGACCGGTCAGCCGCCGTTCGGCAAGGGCACGCTGGAGATGATTTTCTACAACATCACCTCCGGCCGGTCCAACGTGGCGGCGGCTCCGGAGCCGCTCCAGCCGATGCTGCGTGCGGCGTTCCAGCGCGATCCGGCGAGGCGGCCGAGCGCGGTGGAGCTGGCCGACTGGGTCGCCAGGCTGACACGGCCCACCGCCGATCGGCCCCGCGTGCCCGACGAGATCACCACCGTGCCGAACGTCGATGACACCGGCGGCCGGCCCACGCCCGGTCCCGGGACTTCAGGAGGCGGCACTTCCGGTGGCGGCACCGCCGGTCCGGGGCAGGGGGAGTTCGTCTCGCTGCTCGCGGACCCGCCCAGCCTCGACGGCACCTCCGCCCTCCGCAGCTCCCCGGCCCCCCCAGTCCCCGGCGGCGCGATGGCGCCCGGTGCCTGGGGCCAGGGGAACGGGCCTGAGATCATGGACACCCCCGTGTTCCGGGGCAACGCCGGGCGCGGGGGCGATCCCGCGCCCCCTCACGGGCCCATCCAGCCCATCCAGCCCGGTCAGCCCGGTCAGCCGGTCCGACCCGGGGCGGCCCCACCCGCGGCCCAGGGCGGGGACCCGTTCCCGACCGTGCGGGTGACCGGTGAAGATCTGCGCCGCGCAGGCATCGGGCCCGGCGGTCCGGTCCATGCGCAGCCGGCGGGCTCCCCGGAGGGGGACATCCCGACCAGGCGAGTCACCTCCGAAGAGTTACGCCAGGTGGTTCCGCAGAGCTTCCTGGATCAGCCGCCGAAGGGAGTCGACCAGACCCCGGAGATCTTCAAGAAGGGCGCGGAGATCTTCGAGCAGACCCCGCTCATCCCCCAGTCGCAGCAGGCCCCCTTCGTGCCCACCCTCCACATGCCGCCGCCGTCCGCGTCGCCCGGCATGTCCGGTCCTCCGATGCAGTCGCCCTACCAGCAGCACTATCAGCAGCACAATCAGCAGCACCAGGGGCCGTACCAGCAGCCGCTGCCGGGCGGCGTGGTGCCGCGGCACTCCAAGGCGTACGGCGTGGCCGCCGCGCTGCTGTTCGTGCTGATGATGGGCGCGGCGGTCATCGCGCCGCTCCTGGTGTGGGTGCTCATGCTGCCGGTCGCCGTGCTGCTGCGGGCCGCCGACATGGCCCATTCGCGGCTCGACACCCGAAGGTTGGCCGGCGCCTCGCCCGCCGATCTGATCCGGGTGTTCAGCCGGCCGGACGCGATCATGAGGTCGGTCGGCGCCACGATCGCGCTGGTGCCGTACGGACTGGTCCTGGGCCTGCCGGTCACGGTGCTGCTGACCCTGCTGGTGCCGTCGGCATCGGTCCTCGCCGCGCTGAGCTGGGGGCTCGCGGTGGCACTGTGGACGGTGTGCGCCGGGCCCGGGGTGGAGGGGCCGCGCCGCCAACTGCGGCGGACGCTCGCCTCCGTGATTCCCGGAGACGGGGCGGCGCCGGGGGTGGCATGGGGGATCGCGGCCGCCACCGCGGTGGTGGCGCTGGTCGCACTCGCAAGCCTGGTGGACAAGCAGACAGCGGGGCACTTCTGGGGGCCGGTGGACGTTCTGTCGGTAGTAGAACGCCTTCGCGAGCTGCGGATCCACATGGGGAACCAGTGACGGGGGACAACATGTCGGCTATCGAGGCTCCGGAGCGGATCGGCCCCTACCGGCTGCTGCGCCGGCTGGGCGAGGGCGGCATGGGAGTCGTCCATCTCGGGTTGGACGGCGAGGGCCGCGAGGTCGCGGTCAAGGTCCTGCACCCGCATGTCGCCACCGACCTGAAGGCGCGTGACCGGCTCACCCGCGAGGTCGAGACCATGCGCCGGGTGCGCAGCAAGCGCGTCGCCGAGGTCTTCGACGCCGACCTGACCGGCGCCTCGCCGTACATCGTGACCAGGTACGCCCCCGGGCGGACGCTGGAGCAGGCCGTGCTGGAGGACGGGCCGCTCGACGACGCGGGGATCATCCGGCTCGCCCGCGGGCTGTGCGAGGCCCTGGTCGCCATCCATGCGGCCGACGTCATCCACCGCGACCTCAAGCCCGCGAACGTGATGCTCGTCGACGGCGAACCACTCGTGATCGACTTCGGTATCGCGCACCTGGTCAACGCCATCCGGCTGACGCAGACCGGAATGTTCGTCGGCACCCCCGGCTATCTCGCCCCCGAGATCATCCGGGACACCGAGATCACTCAGGCGGCCGATGTGCACGCGCTCGCGGCCACCGTGTTCTTCGCGGCGACCGGCCGGCCGCCGTTCGGATCCGGCACGTTCGAGTCGGTCTGCTACAACGTCCTCGAGGGCAAGGCGCAGTTCGACCTCGCGCCCGCCTGGCTGCGGGAATGGCTCCGGCTGGCCCTGGCGAAGGACGCCGCGGCCCGCCCCGCCGCCGCCTCGCTGCTCAAGCTGGCGCGGGCGCTCGACCCCTCGGTGACCGCGCTCCACGAGACCGGCGCGCGGGACGGCGGCACCCGGCTGCTCGACGCGACGGCACTCAACGGGAGCGCCCCGAACGGTCACGGAGCCGCCTCCGGTCCGGCGGCGTACGACGAGAGCAGGGCCCCCGCCGACGCCCCGTCGGGCACCTCGTCGCGGCCGGAGCGTACCGGCGTCCTGCCGGGCGCTAGCGGGTATTCCGACGACTACGCGGACCTGCTTCCCCCGGTCAACTATGTCGAGCAGGAGCGCACCCGCCGGGAGCCGCGGCGCCGGCCCGCTTTCGCGCCGGCCCCCCAACCGACCGGGCCCGCGTACGGCCCGGCCCCCGGATACGTTCAACCCGGATACGGTCAACCCGGGTACGGCCCGGCCACCGGGTACGTCCAGCCGGGGTACGGCCCGCCGCCGGCTGTCTATCCGCCGCACCCCGACCAACTGGTCGCCGGCTATCCGCCGCCACCTCAGACAATCCCTCAGGCGCCCACCACTCAGGCACCCCCTCACACGGCGGCGCCCCCGACCGCGCCGCCGGCGGAGGCCGTGCCGTACGGGCGGGAATCGTCGCGGCCGCGCTACCGTGCCGCGCACCCGGTCCTGGCCACGCTGCTCCTCGTCGTGCTCGTGGCCCTGGCATGCCTGCTGCCGGTGACCGTCAGCTTGTTCGCCATCGTGGCCGCGCTGTGCCTGCGCGTGGGGCATCACCTGTTCGGCGACCTCGCGGAACGCCGGTCGATCAGGGGCAGCAGCGGCGCGGACCCCCTGTTCGCGATCCTGGGCACGCCCTGGGCGCTGATCAGGTCGACGCTGGCCACGCTCGTCCAGATCCCGCTCGCCGCGATGTTCGCGATGTGCGTGTGGGGCGGGCTCGTGTACATCGGGAAGATGAGCACCGATCCGGCCGCGGCCTACGCCGCCGGAGCGTTCGTCGCGGGGCTGTTCGTCCTGCCCGGCGGATCCGCGCCGCGCAAGGCGGTCTCCCGGACGCTCAGCTCGGCGATCCGCAGCCCCGGCGCCGGCATGGTGGTCGCGATCATCGTGGGCACCGTCGCGCTGTTCGCGGTCATGACGGCCATGTCGGCCGACGCCTCCTGGGCGCCGTGGCGGCCGCCCTCGGTGGCGATCGACCACGTCGTGTCCGATCTCAGACGCAGAGGCGAGGACACGGTCGTCAACCTCGTCGGCGGCCTCATCGGCGACATCATGGACAGGATCGGCCTGGGTTTCCTCACCTTCTGGAACTGACCCGGCACCCGAAGGGCGTCGAGGGGGAGCGGAGGAGCGGAATGGGTACACCGGAACACCTGAGCCCTCACCAGCGGGGCTCCGACGGTGCCGACCACGGCTCCGACCACCGGGGCTCCGATCACCGGGGCGGTGAACGGCCGGGCCGTTCGGAGGACTCCGGTCTCGAACCCGATCCTGCCCACCTGGGGCGATATCGCCTGCTCTCGGCGCTCGGCGCCGGCGGGTTCGGCGAGGTGCACCTGGCCCTCGACCCGGAGGGCCGCGCGGTCGCCGTGAAGATGCTCCACCCGCACATCGCCTCCGACTCCCGCGCGATCGCCCGCCTGGCCCGCGAGGTGGAGACCATGCGCCGGGTGCGCGGCCCGCACGTCGCCGAGATCCTCGACGCCTCCCTGACCGGCCCCCGGCCGTACATCGTCACCCGATATGTCCAGGGGCGTGCGCTCAGCGTCGTCATGGCGGACGGCGGGCCGATTCAGGGGGACGATCTCGTACGGCTCGCGCGCGGACTGGCCGAGGCGCTGGAGTGCGTCCACGCCGCGGAGATCGTGCACCGCGACCTCAAGCCCGCCAACGTCATCATCGCGGACGGCAAGCCGCAACTGATCGACTTCGGTATCGCGTGCGCGCTGGAGTCGGCGGCGGTCACGGCGTCGGGTGCGGTCGTCGGCACCCCCGGTTACCTGGCTCCCGAGGTGCTGGAGGGCTGGGCGGCCGGGCCGGAGGCCGACGTGTTCGCCTGGGCGGCGACGCTGGCCTTCGCCGCGACTGGGCGCCAGCCGTACGGGATGGGACCCGTGTCGGCGGTCGCCTACCGGGTGGTCCACCACGAACCCGACCTTTCCGGTGTGCCGTCCTGGCTCGCCCCGCTGCTGGCCGAGTGCCTGAGCAGGGACCCGGCCGCGCGGCCGACGGCGGCACGTCTCGTCGCCCGGATCACGGCGACCGCGCCCGCCGTGTCCTCCGCTGCTCCCGATCTGCCCGCGCCCACGAAGCCCGTCGGTGGGCCCGTGGGTGGGCCCGTGGGTGGGCCCGTGGGTGGGCTTCTCGGTGCGCGTGTGGCGCGTGGCGTCACGCCCACGAGGGAGTGGCGGCCGTCCCGGGGTGGGCGCCCGGACGGGCGCGCCGGTGCCGGGCAACCGGACGCGCGGGCCAAGCACCGGCAGAAGCTGCACCGGCGGTGGATCATCGGATCGGCCCTCGTCGTCGGACTGTTCGCCGCCGCGGCCTCGCGGAACCTCCCCGAGATCTCGCTGCTCCTGCTCGTCCTGTACGGCATCGGCGTGCTGATCGACGCCGCCTTCGGTCTGGCCGCCAAGGCGCGGGCCAGGCTGGTCGTCGACGCAGCGGGCGGCGTCGGCGTCGTCGCCGTCTACGCCCTGCTCAGCTCGCTGTTCAGCACGATGACGTTGCTCTTCGCCGTCGCCACCGTGGTGTTCCTGCTGATCACTCTCGTAGTCGCGAGCTGATCCCGTTTCCTGCAGGCGTCAGGGAAAGATGTCCGCGGCGGTGACGCAGAAGGTGTCCGGGTCGGCGCCGGCGATGCTTTCCCGGGCTGCGACGGCGTATCGCAGTTCGGCGGGGGCCTTGGTGAGGTGCGCGGACTTGGCGGCCAACCCGGCTTTGATCCGCGCCCCGTTCACCTTCCGCGCCCACTTCGCCTCCCCCACGAGGATGGGCGACCTGGACCTGCCGCTCAGGGCGACCGCGTCGATCTGGTTCTGACCGTCGCCCTGCCACCAGGGTCCGATCGCGACGACCTCAGGGCCGATCTCGGGGGCGCGGAGCCGCAGGTGATCGCGGAACGCCTCTTCCCATGGGTCTCCCATGTGGTCGTCGATGGACGCGATCAGCACCGGGCGCACGGTCTCGCCCAGCCCCCTGTCGATCTCTGGCAGGACGCGGGAGAGAGTGCCCAGATAGAAGGCGAGGAAGTTGTCGGCGATGCGGTAGATCCGGCGGCGGGTACGCCGGGACTCGGTGACCGGCTGAAGCCGCTCAACCAGGCGCAGAGCCAGCAGATCGCCCAGCGTCCTGGTCGGGTCCGCGCCGATGGCGTCGGCGATCTCGTTGTGCTTGGTGCATCCCTCTGCGATCGCCTGGAGAGTGGCGGCGACGTGCACACCCTGTCCACCCTCCGTGGCGAGGACCAGATCGCCCTCCCTGATCATCTTCGCGTCGGGATGGCAGGCGAGGCGCGTCAGGTTGTCCTCGATGCTCAACTCCGGCCGCCACCACGACAGATAGAGCGGCATCCCGCCGAGGATTCCGTACACCAGCGCGCGGTCCGGCGGGGTCAGGTCGCGGAGCATCTCGGCGGCCTCGTGCGGCCGGAAGGGATGGAGCTGCATCGTCAGGTCGAATCTTCCGTACAGCGGAGCGCGGTACTCCTGGATCGCCCGCATGGTCCGTACCGCCGAGCCGCAGACGATGATCCGCAGTTTGGTGTGGCCAAGGGAGTGGTCGAGGAAAGCCCGCAGCACGCCTTCCAGATCGGGTGCCTTGCTGATCATTTCAGGAAACTCGTCAAGCACCAGGAGCAGCGGTTCGTTTTCGGCCTCCCGACCGAGGTGGTCAAGCGCCTCATCCCAGCTCTGGTACGGCCGCGCTTCCAAATCCCGGGTTGGTGACCGTACGGCAGAGGCGGCGCGAAACGAGAACTCCTCGAGTTCACGATGAGCGCTTCGGTTGCCGCCCGTGTGGAAGACCACCCGCTTCCCGCGCGCGAACTCCTGAAGGAGAGCGGTCTTTCCCACTCGGCGGCGCCCCCAGATGAGCGCGGGCCGCGGGTACGGCTCCGTCCACCATTCGCCGAGGGTGGCAAGTTGCTCCTGTCTGCCTACGAAAACCATGTCTCCAAGTTAACCGACATCGACGTCGGCGACGTCAGGGTCGGCGACATCAATGTCGGTAAGGGTGCGACGAGCCGGGTTCGGGTGGGTAGGAGGGCCCCGACAGGTCCGGAACATGCTTCGGTATCGTGAAGTCGCGACGGAGAAGTGTGGCTGAGCTACCGACGGGTAACATAGCCTTGCTCCCATCTGGAAGTCGTACATGCACGTGCGCGTACCCCACGGCACGTATCGAAATCGCGGCGTCAGCCGTACGGAAAGGGGAGGTCGGCCACCGGCCATGAACATCGTCGTCTGCGTGAAGCAGGTCCCCGACACGGCGACCGAGCGCAAGCTGAGGTCCGATGACAAGACGCTCGACCGCGAGGCCGCCGACGGCGTCGTCAACGAGCTCGATGAATACGCGGTCGAGGAGGCGCTGAAGCTCAAGGAGGCCCACGGGGGCGAAGTGACGGTGCTCACCATGGGCCCGGGCAAGGCCACCGAGACCATCCGCAAGGCGCTCGCCATGGGCGCGGACAAGGCGGTCCACCTCAGCGATGACGCGCTGCACGGCTCGGACGCGCTGTCGACCTCCTATGCCATGGCGCAGGCGCTGAAGAAGATCGGCTTCGACCTGGTCGTCCTCGGCTCGGAGTCCACCGACGCCCGCACCGGCGTGCTCGCCGCGATGCTGGCCGAGCGGCTCGGCGTCCCGCAGCTCACCCTCGCCAACAAGGTCGAGGTGAACGGCTCGGCCATCGCCGTCCAGCGCCTCACCGACTACGGCTACGACAAGGTCGAGGCCTCGCTGCCGGCCGTCGTGTCCGTCGTCGAGAAGATCAACGAGCCGCGCTACCCCTCCTTCAAGGGCATCATGGCGGCCAAGAAGAAGCCGGTCGAGACGCTTGGCGTCGCCGACGCGGAGATCTCCGCCGACCAGGTGGGGCTGGCGAACGCGTGGAGCGAGGTCGTCGACTTCGCCGTCGCGCCGCCGCGTGCGGCCGGCACGGTTGTCAAGGACGAGGGCGACGGCGGCGCCAAGATCGCCGAGTTCCTCGCGTCGAAGAAGTTCGTGTGAGGGGCCCCGAAAATGAGTGAGATCCTGGTTCTCGTCGAGCATGTCGACGGTGACGTCAAGAAGGTCACCCTCGAACTGCTGACGCTGGCCCGTTCGCTGGGCACGCCGGCCGCCGTGTGGGCGGGGCCCGGCTACTCGGACGCCGCCAAGGCCAAGCTCGCTGAGTACGGCGCGGACAAGATCTATGTCGCGGACGCCGAGGAGATCATCGGCTATGTCGTGGCGCCCAAGGCGGAGCTGCTGGCCAAGCTGGTGGCGGACAAGGCCCCGGCCGGCGTTCTGGTCGCGGCGACGGCTGAGGGCAAGGAGGTCGCGGGCCGCCTGGCGGTCAAGACCGACTCCGGTGTGATCACCGACGCCGTGGGCCTGGGTGAGGGCTTCGTCGCCGACCAGTCGATCTTCGGCGGTGGCGTCAACGTGCGCAGCCGGGTCGCGAAGGGCACGCCGATCGTGGCGGTGCGCCCCAACTCCACCGCTCCGGTCGCCGCGGCAGGCGCCGGCGCCGAGGAGAAGGTGGAGGTCGCCCTGTCGGAGGCCGCCCGCGCCGCGCGGATCGTGGAGCGGGTCAAGCAGGAGAAGGGCGCCCGTCCGGAGCTGACCGAGGCCGCGATCGTGGTCTCCGGCGGCCGCGGCGTGGGGTCCGGCGACAACTTCGCCATCATCGAGAAGCTCGCCGACTCCCTCGGCGCGGCGGTCGGCGCCTCCCGTGCGGCCACCGACGCCGGTTGGTACCCGCACCAGTTCCAGGTCGGGCAGACCGGCAAGACCGTGTCGCCGCAGCTCTACATCGCGAGCGGCATCTCCGGTGCGATCCAGCACCGGGCCGGCATGCAGACGTCCAAGACGATCGTGGTGATCAACAAGGACGCCGAGGCGCCGATCTTCGAGATCGCCGACTACGGCGTGGTGGGCGACCTCTTCCAGGTCGTTCCCCAGCTCACCGACGAGATCGAGAAGCGCAAGTAGCGGTCTTCCGTATGGCCCGGCTGCCGGGTTGCCGGGCTCATCAACGGGCTCATCAACGGGCTCGGCGACGGGCTCGGCGACGGGCCGATCGAAACGGGCTCGTCCAGAACGCGCCGAGCGGCGCCGCACCACGCGTGGTGCGGCGCCGCTCGCGTCTTCGTACCGAGTTCGCGCCTTCGTACCGAGTTCGCGCCTTCGTACGGCGAAGGTACGGGCTCAGGCGGCGACGGGCAGGCGCTCGGAGGTCTCTCCGATGGCGTCGGCGGACTCGGGAGACCGCTCCGGCGGGGCGGATCCGGCGGCGGCCTTCCTGACCGACGGAAGGAACCGACCGGCCACGGCGACGAGCACGCCGACCGCGACCGCGACGCCCATGGCGGCCCGCAGGGAGGTCGCGCTCGACAGGAAGCCGATGACGACCGGGCCGAGCAGGAGTCCCGCGTAGCCCATGGCACCCGCCTGGGCGATCGCCGGCCCCGGACGGTCCGTCGCGGTGCCCGCGAGCGACAGCGCCATCGGGGAGATCGTCGCCACGGCGAGGCCGACGAAGAACATCCCCGCCACCGCGATCGGAGCGGACGTCGCGGCGATGACGACCAGGAAGGTCGCCGCCGTGGCGGCCCCGGAGAACACGATCAGGCCGCGTGCGCCGTACCGGTCGCGGAAACGGTCCCCGCTCAGCCGGCCGGCCAGCATGCCCGCCTCGAACACGGGATAGCCGAGTGCGGCGACGGACTCGGGCGCGCCGAGCGTGCCGAGGAGGTACAGACCGTTCCAGTCGGCCACGACGCCTTCGATCATGAAAGCACCGAACGTGATCGCGCCGAGCAGGTAGACGATGCCGGGCATCCTGCGACGCGAGCCGGATGACGTCTCGGCGGGCGCGGCGGCGGCGTCGGGTAGGTACGTGCGGCCGAGCGCCAGCGACATGGGGAACGACACCACGGAGATCACCACGAGATGGGACGTGAAGGACAGTCCCGCGGCGATCGCCACGGTGCCGAGCAGCCCCGCCGAGATCGCGCCGACGCACCAGCCGGCGTGCATTCCGCTCATCAGCGGCCTGCCGTACGCCTGCTCGACGGTCGAGCCCTGGGCGTTCATGCCCACGTCGACGACGCCGAACGCCATGCCGAACAGCGTCGTGGCCGCGACCATGGCGGGGAATGACGGCGCCACCGCGACGAGCACCAGTGACGCCGCGCAGAGGGGAGTCGCCACCCGGAGCACACCGCGGCTGCCGGCCTTCGCCATGACGACGCGCATGAGCTGCATGGTGAGCAGCGCGCCGAGCCCCCAGCAGAGCAGCGCGACGCCGACCGAAGACTCCGACAACTGGAGCCGGTGGACCAGCGCGGGCAGGCGTACGGTGAACGTTCCGCACATCAGACCGGCCAGCACGAACGTGAGGACCGACCCGTAACGGGCCGCCCCCAGGGCGCGGGTCATCACGACCACCTTTCTGGAGTGTTTCAAGTTTGGAAATCGATGGGGCTGGTGAAATCGATGGGGCAGGGAGGGGCGGGAACGGATCCGCGAGGGTCGAAGGCCCGTGGAGGCCGGGTGAGAACTCCGCGATGAGGGCTGTGGTCGGCGCGGCACGAGAAGCCACAGAGGGGGTACGGCACGGGCCGAATCGTCGGTCTTCAGGCCGGGGAGCGCGTCACAGCAATTCGAGCAACCGCCGGTGGACCGCCGCGTAATCCATGACCGAAGGGCTGTGAGTGGCGACGTCCCAGAGACCTTCGCAGGCGAGCCGTACGACCTGGGAGGTCGGCGGATCGGGTTCGTCGTCCAACCCGTGGGTATGCCAGCGGGCCATCGCCTCACGGAGCGGCGCGAGCAGCGCGTGGTCTCCGGCGGCTCCGGTGACCACGGCCCAGCGTCGCAGCCGGCCGCTCTCGACGGCCTCGAACGTGGCGGCCAGATAGGCCCGCGTGTATGTGGGCTCGTCCTGTGCCTCGACCAGTGCGTCGAAGTCCGCGATCAAGCGTTCGATCATGCCTTGGATCAACGCTTCTTTGCCGGCGAAGTGGTAGAGGAGGCCACCCTTGCTCACGCCGGCGCGCTCGGCGACCGCGGCCAGGGTCAGGCCCTGGACTCCCTGGTCGTCGAGCAGGCACTCGGCCGCGTCGAGTAGCTCATCTCTCCTCACGGCTTTACTATACCGTCCGGACGGTTCAGTTCGCGTATCCGGGGATCGTTCGCGCCGCGGTCCCGGATAGGCTTGTTCCGCTGAGGCCGGGTCTGGAGGGGCCGTGGGAACCGCATATCTTGACCATGCCTCGACCACGCCGATGCTTCCTGAGGCGATCGAGGCCATGACCGCGCAGTTGGGGCAGGTGGGCAACCCCTCATCTCTGCATGCCGCGGGCCGCCGTGCCCGCCGCGTGGTGGAGGAGTCACGCGAGACGATCGCGGGTGCGCTGGGCGCCCGCCCGAGCGAGGTCGTGTTCACCGCCGGCGGCACAGAAGCCGACAACCTGGCCATCAAAGGCCTGTACTGGGCCCGTAAACGCCGGCGCGTCCTGGTCAGCGCGGTCGAACACCACGCAGCCCTCGACCCCGCCCACTGGCTGGCCGACCACCACGGCGCGATCGTCGAGCCGCTCGAGGTCGACGATCTCGGGCGGGTCCACCCCGACACGCTGCGCGCGGCCATCGAGCGCGACCCCGACGACGTAGCCCTCGTCAGCGTCATGTGGGCCAACAACGAGGTCGGGACCGTACAGCCGATCCGCGTCCTCGCCGCCATCGCCCACGAGCATGGGATCCCGTTCCACACCGACGCCGTGCAGGCCGTCAGCCAGCTTCCGGTCGAGTTCGCCGAGTCGGGCGTCGACGCGATGACGGTCTCCGGGCACAAGGTCGGCGGCCCGATGGGCGTCGGCGCGCTGCTGCTGTCGCGCGGCACCGACCCGGTGCCCGTACTGCACGGCGGAGGTCAGGAGCGCGACGTCCGGTCCGGGACGCTCGACGCCCCCGCGATCGCCGGGTTCGCGGCGGCGGTGCAGGTCGCCGTCGAGAACCAGTCGGCCACCGCCGAACGGCTGTCCACGCTCCGCGACGACCTGATCGAGCGGGTGCGGCGGGCGGTGCCCGACGTGGTGCTGAACGGCGATCCGGTCGATCGGCTGCCGGGGAACGCCCACTTCTCCTTCCCCGGATGCGAGGGCGACGCGCTGCTCATGCTCCTCGACGCCAAGGGCGTGGAATGCTCCACCGGCTCGGCCTGCTCAGCAGGTGTGGCCCAGCCGTCCCACGTGCTGCTCGCCATGGGACAGGACGGCGTCCGAGCCCGCGGCTCGCTGCGTTTCTCGCTCGGTCACACCTCGACGAAGGCGGACGTCGACCACGTGGCCGAGGTCATCGGCCACGTCGTCGAACGTGCCAGACGAGCCGGCATCCTCATCTAACCCACCCCCCTGCGGTGATCTTGCAGTTTCTCGCACCCATCCCGCTTCACCTGCGAGAACACGAAAGGTGTTGCCGCAGGTAGTTGCCGGTTCCTGCGAGAATTCGCAAGATCACGGGGTGGGGGGTGTGCGGGTGCCGTTGTTCCTCAGGTGAGGAAGTGGGCGACCTCGCTCCATGACGGGTCGTCGGCCACCTCGACCTCGGCCTTACCCTCTTTCCATGTGGCGGCGAGGTCCTTGATCGCGCTTACTGCCTCGCTCTTCGGGTCGGCGTACACGTGCATGGTCCGCCGACCGTCCGCGTTCATGTGCGCGGCGAGTACGGCGGTGCCGAGCGTGCCGCGCACGAGCCGCTCCTCGAAGCCGCGCAGCGAGTCGAGCGACTCGCCCGCGGGCTGCCCGTCCGCGTCGGAGTTCCGGTACGGCAGGCTGATCGCGATGTACTGGTCGTTCAGCGGATAGTCGACGGGTCGGAGGGGATACCGGGCGAGGGCGGTGACCCGGCTACCGGTGTCGGTGTTGCCCTCCATCAGTATCCACTGCTCTTCCGCGAAGCCCTTCGCCAGATCGGCGATCACGCCGGGCAGGTGGATAGCCGGAAACGCGTCGATTGGCTCGAATTCGGCCGCCATGATGTCGCCCACCCACCGAGCCACCTCGTCCTCGCCGAGTAGCCAGTCGAGCGCCATTTCCGCGGCCTCCAGTCGCGGCTCGTCCGCGAGATCCGGAAATATCGGGTGGAAGACGGAAACGTTCATGCGAGGACCGTTCCCCGGAGCCTGCGCGGCCACCACCAGCCGGCTCAGGTCGAACTCCCGGCCCTCGACGTCGACGGCCAGCTCCGTCACGTGCGTCTTGGCCTGTCGGGAGGGGTGGAACTCCCACAGCTCGTCGACCGGGGGAGCGGCGAGCGCCCACCGGTGGGCGAGCGGCCGCAGCTCGGGATCGTTGTACGCGCTGACGACCAGCGCGTACCGCGCCGTACCACCCGGGGCGATCTCCCACATCAGGGACGGGTGCATGGCGCTGACAGCCGACTCGAGCGCCTCGGCGAGTGCCTCGGCGTTCTCCGCCTCAACCTGCGCGTCGATCTCCGGACGGACCTGTGTCCACCAGGTCCAGAAGTCCGCTATGGCCTCCGCCGCATCGGCCGGCGCGTTCTTGCGCTCGAACAGTCGCATGACCCCGCATCTTCCCAGCTCCACCCCGCCGATGCCAACGCGGGCCCGCCGCGGCGGTAGTCTCGAAATGCTATGACGCACAGCACAGGGGAATCTATCGGCGCCGACCGGCCTGCCCGTCGGCTGCGCGTGCTCGCCGCCATGTCGGGTGGCGTGGACTCCGCCGTGGCCGCCGCCCGCATCGCCGAGGCAGGCCACGACGTCACCGGCGTCCACCTGGCCCTCTCGTCCAACCCCCAGTCGTACCGGACCGGCGCCCGCGGCTGCTGCACGCTGGAGGACGCCCGTGACGCCCGCCGCGCCGCCGACGTGATCGGCATTCCCTTCTACATATGGGACATGGCCGAGCGGTTCCACCGCGACGTGGTCGAGGACTTCGTCAGCGAGTACGCGGCGGGCCGAACGCCCAACCCGTGCCTGCGCTGCAACGAGAAGATCAAGTTCGAGGCGGTGCTCGACCGGGCCCTCGCACTGGACTTCGACGCCGTCGCCACCGGCCACCACGCGCGGCTCGTCGACGGCGTGCTGCGACGCAGCGTCGACGAGGGCAAGGACCAGTCATACGTGCTGGGCGTGCTCACCCGGGAACAACTCGCTCACGCGATCTTCCCGCTGGGTGATTCGACCAAGGCGCAGGTGCGGGCCGAGGCCGCCCGGCGTGGGCTCTCCGTGGCTGACAAGCCGGACAGCCATGACATCTGCTTCATCGCCGACGGCGACACCCAGGCGTTCCTCGCCGAGCGCCTCGGCGCCGCCGACGGGCCGATCGTCGACGCGATGACCGGCCAGGTCGTCGGCAAGCACCAGGGCGCGTACGGCTTCACCATCGGCCAGCGCAAGGGCCTGCACATCGATCATCCGACCGCCGACGGCCGGCCGCGCTACGTGCTGTCGATCGAGCCGGTGTCCAACACCGTCACGGTCGGGCCACGCGCGGCCTTGCAGGTGCGGACCATCGTGGGCGAGCGCCCGGTCTGGAACGGCCCGCTGGCCGAGCCGTACGAGCCGATCGCCTGCACGGTGCAGTTGCGCGCGCATGGCGAGGTGTACGGCTGCCGCGCCCAGCTGTCGGGCGGCGAGCTGCACATCGAACTGGACACTCCGGCCACGGGCGTCGCCCCCGGCCAGGGCGCCGTCCTCTACGACGGCGACATGGTCATCGGCTCGGCCACCATCGCCTCAGCCGTCTGAGCTGGACAGGCCGGGGCAGCTCGACGGGCCGGGGCAGTTCGACAGGTCAGGGCAGTTCGACGGACTCGCCGACTGGGATGCGGCGGAAGTCGGCCTTCTGGTGGTCGGCCTCCATACTGATCCAGTTGTCGACGATCTTCAGGCCGATCTCGTTCAGCAGGCCGTCGTGGGTGCTGTAAGCCCGTTGCGGGCGGACCTCGCGCAGGTAGGCGACCATGTCGGCGGTCCTCATCCACGGCGCGTTCGTCGGCACCAGCAGCGTGGGCACCTCGACCCCCGGCGGAGTGAACGCGTCACCGGGGTAGAAGACCTCCTCGTCCACCAGGAAACCGACATTCTGCACGACAGGGACGTCGGGATGGTTGAGCGCGTGCCATTCGCCGATCACCCTCACCCCGAACCCGGCCGCGCTGAACGCGTCGCCGTCCCGCACCACCCGCACTTCCGCCGGGATCTCACCGAGGTGGTCGGCCACCGCCCGGCAGGTGAAGACCTCCAGATCCGGGCTCGCCTTCCGCAGCAGGTCGGTGTCCACGTGATCGAAATGCTCGTGGGTGATCAGTACGGCGCTCGCCCCGTCGAGCAGACCTTCCCCGCTGAACGACCCCGGGTCGATCACCAGGGTCGAGCCGTTCTTCCGCAGCCGCCAGCACGCGTGCCCGAGTTTCGTGAGTTCCATAGTGCCTAAGCTAGTTCCCGTGACTGATTATCCGTGGGAGGAGGCCACCGCCACGGGCGTGGGCTCGCATCCGGGTGACGACCGCGAGGCACACATGGAGGCTCTCCGTACGGCCTTCGGTGAGCTGCCGATGCCCTACCTCCCGGAGCTGCCCGGCCGGGGCGTCGGCGCCGACATGATCGGCAGGGGCGCGTCTCTGCTGGCGGAGCTGCCGGTCGAGGTGCAGCCGTCGGGGTGGCGGTTCACCGACCGGTCCGGCCGTGACCTCAAACGCGCTGTCGACCACCTCGCCCGCGACCTCGACGGCCTGGAGGAGGTCGCGCAGGGATACGTCGGCCCGCTGAAGATCCAGGCATGCGGGCCGTGGACGCTCGCCGGGGCCGTCGAGCTGCGGCACGGCGACAAGGCGCTCTCCGACGCGGGAGCCGTACGCGACATGGTCGAATCGCTGGCCGAGGGGCTCGCCGGGCACATCGCGCAGGTGCGGCGCCGGGTGCCGGGGGCCCGCCTGGTCGTTCAGCTCGACGAGCCCGGACTGCCGGGAGCGCTGGCGGGCACCGTCCCGACCGCATCCGGTTTCGGGCGGCTGCCGGCCGTCGAGCCCGTGATCGCGAGTGAACGGCTCAGGACGCTGATCTCGGGGTTGGGCGACGACGTCTTTCCCATCGTCCACTGCTGCGCGCCGGACGTGCCGTTCGAGGTCCTCCATACGGCGGGGGCGCGCGGGATCTCGCTGGACGCCTCGCTGCTGCGGCGGCGGGACGAGGACGCGATCGGCGAGGCCATCGAGGCGGATGTCGCGTTCTTCCTGGGGGTCGTGCCGGGCGTCGACGCCAGGCTCGCCGACATCGGCGTGGTGGCCAAACCCGCACTGGAGCTCTGGCGGCGTCTCGGGTTCGCCCCCGCGCGGCTCGCCGAGCAGGTCGTGCTCACGCCCGCGTGCGGGCTCGCCGGGGCCTCGCCCCGCTATGCGCGTGCGGTGCTCGCCCGCTGCCGGGACGCCGCCCGGGTGCTGCGCGAAGACCCTGGCGAAGGCATGGAGTGACGGTCGCGGGCGGAGCCGGACAAAAGGGAATGAAAGTCGGCTGCGAGCCGTCTACCGTATTTCTGGATCGCTCCTGAGACGAGGGGCCGCGTGGTCTGGCGCGACCTCTGGGCGGAGTCGATCAGCGGGAGCCGTGCCCTGTCCTCGGTACGGCTCCCGCCCCACCTGACGCTGCCGCCTGTATGTCGTGGTCGCTGGTTGTCGTGGTCCCTGGTTGTCCTGGCGCTGTTCGTCGTGGTCGCGGCGTCGAATGTCAGTCGGCGGAGATACCGTTTCTCTGTGCCATCCGCCAGGCCATCGACCAGGCCATCCACCAAGGCGGCCGACGAGGGGAGACGGGCGTGACCGAGCAGGTGAACGAGGTCGAGGGCATGCCGGTCGAGGGTGTGTCCGCTGTGCCCGGTGTGTCGGTTGAGGCCGCGCCGGCCGCGGCGCGGGAGCGGCACGCCGAGCTCGCCGAGTTGATCGAGGACGCCAACTGGCGCTACTACGTGCTCGATTCACCGACTGTCAGCGACGCCGAGTACGACACGTGGATGCGCGAGATCAGGGCGCTGGAGGAGGAGCATCCCGACCTGCGGACGCCCGACTCGCCCACGCAGAAGGTGGGCGCACCGATCTCCACCGAGTTCGCCCCAGTCGCCCACCTGCAGCGGATGGAGAGCCTCGACAACGCGTTCGACGACGAGGAGCTGGCGGGGTGGGAGGCGCGGGCCCGGCGTCTGATCGAGGCCGACCCGGGGCCGTACCTGTGTGAGCTGAAGATCGACGGCCTGGCGGTGGCGCTCGTCTACGAGAAGGGCCGCCTGATCCGGGGCGCCACCCGTGGAGACGGGCGTACCGGGGACGACATCACGCCCAACGTCCGCACACTGCGTGACGTACCGGACCGGCTGACCGGCGACGACGTGCCCGATCTCGTGGAGGTGCGCGGCGAGGTCTTCCTCCCGGTGGAGGGCTTCAAGCGGCTCAACGAGCAGCTCATGGACGCGGGCCGTCCGCCGTTCGCCAACCCGCGCAACTCGGCCGCCGGGTCGCTGCGGCAGAAGGACCCGCGGGTCACCGCGCAGCGGCCGCTCCGGTTGATCGTCCATGGCGTCGGCAAATGGGAGGGCGCCGAGTCGCCCAAGTCCCAGTCGGAGATGTATGAGCGGCTCGCCTCCTGGGGCCTCCCGGTCAGCGACCGATTCCGGATCGTCGAGACCTTGGACGAGGTCCGCGAGTACATCGGCTACTACAACGAGCACCGCCACGATCCGGAGTACGAGATCGACGGCGTCGTGGTGAAGGTGAACCGGATCGCCGTGCAGCGGCAGCTCGGCTCGACCAGCCGCGCGCCCCGCTGGGCGGTCGCGTTCAAATACCCGCCCGAAGAGGTCACCACCAAGCTTCTCGACATCCAGGTCGGGGTCGGCCGCACCGGTCGCGTCACGCCCTACGGGGTGATGACGCCGATCGTGGTCTCCGGGTCGACGGTGGAGCGGGCCACCCTGCACAACGCCTTCGAGGTCGAGCGCAAGGGCGTGCTCATCGGGGATACCGTGGTGCTGCGCAAGGCCGGCGACGTCATCCCCGAGATCGTCGGACCGGTGGCCGATCTGCGGGACGGCACCGAGCGGGAGTTCGTGATGCCGACCCACTGCCCCGAGTGCGGCACCGAGCTGGCCTACGAGCGGGAGGGCGATGCCGACCTGCGCTGCCCGAACACCCGCGCCTGCCCTGCCCAGCTCCGTGAGCGGATCTTCTTCGCGGCCGGGCGCAACGCGTTCGACATCGAGGGGCTGGGTTATGTCGCGGCCACCGCGCTGACCCAGCCGCTCCCGCCGCAGGAGCCGCCGGTGCGCACCGAGGCCGACCTGTTCGACCTCACGATGGACCGCCTGCTGCCGATCCGGTCGGTCGTCCGCGACCCGGACACCGGCCTGCCCAAGACCGACCCCAAGACCGGCGAACCGAAGGAGGTGACGTTCTTCGCCAACAAGTCGGGTGATCCCAGCAAGAACGCCGAGAAGATGCTGGAGCAGTTGGAGAAGGCCAAGACGCAGCCGCTGTGGCGGGTGCTGGTCGCGCTGAGCATCCGACACATCGGCCCGCCGACAGCGCGGGCGCTGGCCGACGAGTTCCGCTCGCTCGACGCGATCGCGGCGGCCTCGGAGGAGGAACTGGCAGCGGTCGAGGACATCGGCCCCCGCGTCGCGGCCACCATCCGCGAGTGGTTCGAGGTCGACTGGCACCGCGAGATCGTCGACAGGTGGCGGGCCGCCGGCGTCCGGATGGCCGACGAGGCCCCGGCAGGGTTGGAGGTGCGGACGCTGGAGGGCCTGACGTTCGTCGTCACCGGCACCTTGACCGACTTCAGCCGCGACGAGGCGAGCGAGGCCATCACCGGCCGAGGCGGCAAGGTCACCTCGTCGGTGTCGAAGAAGACCGGGTTCGTGGTGGTCGGGGACAACCCCGGATCCAAGTACGACAAGGCCGTCAAGCTCGGCATCCCCATCCTCAACGAGGAAGGCTTCCACGTCCTCCTGGAGAAGGGCCCCGACGCCGCCCGCCCCCTCGCCGTCACCCCCGAGGAGGAGGCCTAGGTCGTCTTTCAAAAGTCATGCCCTGCTGCGCGCGGCCCAGACGGCTCCTCGTCCGCCTTCGGTCGCCTCGCTCATACGTAGAATCAATCTAACGTAGATGTGATCTTACATTGTTCAGCGCCGCCGGCGGGCGGTGCCGGGCCTCTCGGCCACCCCTCACGAGGCGTACGAGAGGCCCGGCACACGGTCGGTGTAGGTCAGCGGCTCACAGCCCCGAGCACTGGCCGGTCTTGGGACCGGACACCGTGTTCGGCCGATCGTTGTTGATCGGCGCGGGCGAGTTCCCGGTGCACGACAGCGGCCCGCTGATCCGGTTGCCCGCGACAACCGGCGCCCGGTTGTCGTTCAGGCGCACCGGACCGCTGATGGTCAGCCCGTCCAGCGTCACCTCACCGGATCCGGTGATCGTCACCGGCCCGCTGATCGTCGTCCGCAGCAGCGCCACCTGCCCGGCCTGTGAAGCGGTGATCGGCCCGCTGATCCGCGACCCGGTCGTGAACAGGCCGGCCCCCGGCCGTACCGTCACCCCACCCGACACCGTCGCACCGTCCAGGCAGGTGATCCCCGAGCTGACCGTCAACGGACCGCTGTGCTTCCCGCCGATGGTCTTGGTGCAGGCCGGCAGGCTCTGTACGCCGACGAGGATCGGGTCGTGGTCGCTGGAGCGGTACGGCGTGGCCGGCTCGAACAGGTCACCGGCGAAGTAGTTGTGCCTCGAATACTCGGTCAGCACCGATTCGACCGAGTTGATGTTCCACACGTCCACGCCGCGCACGGACGTGAGCGCCGCGGCGTTGCCGAGGATGTGGTCGAGCGAGCCCACCGTCTCGTCGAAGACGTACGTGTGCTTCTTGGCGAACTCCGCGTTCAGGTCGGTGTAGCCCGCGGTGTAGAGGACCTGCATCGGGTCCTCCTGGGTGTAGGCGTTGAAGTCACCGAACAGGAACACCGCCCGTGTCCCGGTCTTCGCGACCAGAGCATCGGCGAAGCCGGCCAGTGCCTGCGCCTGCTTCACCCGGTCCGGGGTCCAGCAGCCCTGCCCGTCACCCGGATCGGTCGTGCCGCCGCACCCCTTGGACTTGAAGTGGTTGGTGATGGCGAGGAACCGCTTGCCGCCGTTGACCGCGGCGAACTCCTGGGCGAGCGGCTCGCGGGCGTTGTGGAAGGCGGGGGAGTCGGTGAGGATCGTCGAGGACCCGACCGGCGTGACCGCCGCCGGGCGGTAGATGAAGGCGTTGCGGATGACGTCCTGGTCCTGAAGGTCCGGTTGCTTCTCCGGCGACTTCGCATAGTCCCAGGTGCCGGGGCCGGCGTCGGCGTTGAGCGCGTCGACCAGCTTGGCCAGCGCGTCGTCGCGGTCCTTGTTGAACTTGGCGGAGTTCTCGACCTCCTCCAACGCCACCACGTCGGCGTCGAGGCTGTTGATCGCACTGACGATCTTGCCCTGCTGCCGATCGAGGTTCTGCCTGTCCCACGCACCGCGGGCGTCGCAGCCGCCGCTGACCGAGATCGGGTTGCCGGCGCGATCGGTGTAGGCCTTGCAGCCCGGCAGATCCACTCCGAGCGTGGTGAAGTAGTTCAGCACGTTGAACGTGGCGAGCCGTACGTCACCGCCGACAGGTTCGGGCGCCTTGGTGCGGGTGTCCTGGAACGTCACCGCGTCCGAAGCCCCGCCGGGCAGCGGCCCGGTCGGCTGGAACTTCCACTCGTCGTTGCGGTAGTCGAAGATCACCGGTGCGGGGAAGGCGACCGATGCTCCGGTTCGCACCGGGGTGGTCCTGGTGAGGTACGGAACCTGCCCGCTGCTGGGCGTACGAGCCGACTGGCCGTCGTCGAGCACCACCCGGCGGGCCTGGTTGTCCGCCGTCACGGCGTCGGCCCCGGCTCCCGGGCGGGCGGCGTCCGTGGGCTGGCGCAGCGGCGTGTCCCCGGCCGCGAGGGTGATCGACCCGAACGCGTTGTTGCCCCACCCGCCGAGGTTGTACGTGTCGGAGACCGTGTACGCCCCGGTGGGCTGGACGAGCATGCCCTCGAACTTCTCCCGGGTGGCCTCATCGCGCGGCAGGACGAACTGCACGGGCTTGACCGCCTCGGCCGGCTTGTCGAGGATCGTCAGGCCGGACGCCGGGACCGTGATCTCGGTGAGCCCGAAATATTCGCTGACCTTGCCGGTGACCTGGACGTGGTCGCCGATCCGCGGGAGCGCCGCGGACGAGAACACGAAGATCGCATCCGAGGCGGTGCGCTCGCTCATGTCCGAGTCCCCGCCCGTGCCCGGGGTCTGGATGTAGTAGCCGTTGAATCCGCCGGTCGGATAGGTCGCGGTCACGACTCCGGACGTGGTGACGGTCTGACCCTCGTACGGCGTCGAAGCGCCGGTGCCCTGGATCTCCGCGATCGGCACCTGGCCGGGGTCCGAGGTCGGGGTCGGGGTCGGGTCCGGATCGCCGCCGCCGGAGCCGTTGCGGACCCCGAAGGTGTTCGGGAGCGGACCGGTCCACCTCCCGTCGACCTTCTGCAGCGAGTGGCCGATCGGCGTGCTGCTGGGCTCCTTGACGCCGATGTCGGCCGAGGTCTTCCCCGCGGCCGGACCATTCGACGCGGCGAACACGCCGTCGTAGGAGATGAGTTCGACGGCCTGCCCGTCCGGGCCGACCAGGGCGATGCCGTCCCGCGGCCCGTTCTGCAGGCCGTTCTGGGCGTACTCGATGACCACCACCCCGGCGGCCGGTACTGTGCCGGACAGGTTCTCGCTCGTACCGTTGATCGTGCCCGGCGACGTGTAGACGACGGCCGCGTCAGCCACGTTGCCGTTGTAGCGAACGATCTTCCAGCCGGTGAGATCGAATCCGGCCGGTGCCTCGATCTCCACCGCCTCGCCTTCGTCAGCGCCGACGTTGTCGTAGTGGATCTCACTGATGAAGGGGGTGAACTCCGCGGCCGCCACCGCGGGTACGGTGACCACCCCCAGACCGGTCATCGCCACGGCCGCCGCGGTGGCGGCGAATGGCGGAATGCGCCGGCTTGAACGCATCCTGTCCCTCTCTTCTCGTTGGTGGTGTTGAAGACCCCCGAGAGCGTGGTGCCGTGAGTGCGCGGTGCTTGTGAGTAAGCGAGGGGCGGTGGCGCAGTTCGTCGTCCACGCCACCGCCCCTGATCCGGCGCCCTCTGATCCGGCGCCCCTGATCCGGCTTGGACTACCGCATCAGCGGGTTACAGCCCCTTGCACTGTCCGCTTCTGGGACCGGACACGGTGTTGACCTTGCCGTTGTTCGTCGGCGCCGGGGAGTTTCCGCTGCAGCTCAACGGCCCGCTGATCCGGTTGCCGGACACGACCGGTGCGTCGGTCACCCGGTTGTTGGTCAGGCTGACCGGACCGCTCACCTTGGAGTCCAGGATGGTGAGCTTGTCGGTGGCGCCGTTGACCGTCACCGGACCACCGACCGTCGTCTGGTTCAGCGAGACACCGGCGGCCTTCGAGGCGCTGATCGGCCCGCTGACCACGGCGCCGGTCGCGTGGAGGCTCGCGCCCTTCTGCACCGTGACCGGCCCGGAGACCGCTGCTCCGTTCAGGCAGGTGACGCCGGAGCTCACCTTGAGGGGACCGGCGTGGCGGCCGGTGATCGTGGCCGTGCACGCGGGGCCGGTGTCAGCGGCCAGCGGGATCGCCACGGTGACCGCCGTGCCGGTCGTCTCACCGGTGATGACGAGGTCCGCGCTCGTCGCGCCCCCGTGCGCCGGCGCAGCGGGCACCGCGAACTCGACGGTCGCACGGCCGACCTCGTCGGTGTTGTCGGTGCTCGCGTCGGCGGTGGCGTCGACCCCGAACGTGCCGACCTTCTGGCCGGCGAACGTGGCCGTGACCTTCTCGTCCTTCGGCTCGCCGGTGGTGAACAGCAGCGACGACAGATTGACCGTCACCGGGTCACCGGCCTTGAAGCCATCCTGCGGCGCGTCGAACCGTACGCCGATCGCGCGCTGCGCGTAATCCGGGGCAACGGGCGAGTTCTCGCCCAGGTAGGTGACCATGGACTGCAGGTCGACCTGGCCGGTGTCCCGCTTGTCCGCCCCTTCGTTCAGGGTGCTGAAGTTGTCCCCTCCCGAGGCGAGGAACGAGTTCACGACCACGCGGTAGGACTTGGCCGGGTCCAGCGGCTTCCCGTCGAGGGAGACCGAGGTGATGTGCCGGCCCTTGGGTGCGGTCGGGTCGTAGGTGTAGAAGATCCCCTTGGACACGCCGAGCTTGAGGAACGGTCGGCTGGCCCCCTCGGGCTGCCACTGCTCCTCGAGCACCTGGACGATCTGCTTACCGGTCAGGGTCATCGTGACCAGGGTGTTGGCGAACGGCTGGACCTCGGCCGCCTCCTTGTAGGTGACGGTGCCGTCCTGCTTGCCCTGGGCCCGGTACTTCATGTCCGTACGGAGCCCGCCCGGGTTCATGAAAGCGATCTCGGTGGACGGGTCGGTCGTACGAGCACCCGCGAGTTGCGCGTCGGCGACGAGGCTGCCCAGGGTCGATTCACCGCCGCGGTTCTCGGTGGTGCCGTTGGACTGACGGGCCCGGTTGAAGTCCGCGGTGATCTCACCGAGCTTGCGCGCGCCCTCCCGCTTGGCCACCTCGACGGCATCGTCCACGATTCCCTTGGCCGTCGGGTCCGGGCTGTAGAGGGGCTTCCACGTGCCGTCCGCCTGCCGCTCGGTCAGGGGAACGATCTTCGAGTCGACGTTGACCGCTTGCTTCTTGGTCCGGTCGTAGGTGAACGTGATCTTGTTGAGGTTGTAGCCGTACTGACCCGCCGACACGACCGGGCGCATGGTCACCGGACGCTTCTCGGCCTGCCACTCCTTGACCGGCACCTTGTGGTCGTAGGCCAGGTGGGTGTGGCCGGAGATGATCGCGTCGAAGTTCTCGTCCACTCCGTTCACGATCTTTCCGAAGTCGCTCGCCGGGTCGACCGCCGAATCGTACTGCGTGCTGGCGGCGCCCTCGTGCACGAGCAGCACGACGATGTCGGCCCCCTCCTTGGCCCGCAACTCGTCGGCGACCTCGTTGACCGCGCGCGGGATGTCCAGGATGTCGAGCATGGAGATGCCCGCGGGGGTGACGAGTTCGCTGAGGTGCTCGGTCACCGCGCCGACGAAGCCGACCTTGACCCCGTCGATCTCCTTGACCCAGGACTTGGTGAGCTCCCGGTACCTGTCCTGGAGATCCTTCTTGACCCTGACGTTCGCACCGAGGTATTGCCACGTGGCCCGCGGGATCACCCGGTTCACCAGGTCGTCGTAGCCCCGGTCGAACTCGTGGTTGCCGACCGCGCTGACCTCGAGGCCGGCCGCGTTGAGCGCGTCGATGGTCGGGTTGTCCTGCTGGATGAACGAGGTGAACGTCGAGGCACCGATCAGGTCCCCCGCCGCGGCGAAGATGGTGTTCGGGTTCTGCGCCCTCATATCCTTGACCGCGGTCGCCAGCGCCGCGGCTCCTGCTTCCTGGCCGTTCGCCTCAAGCCGGCCATGGAAGTCGTTGATCCCGAGGATGTCGATCTCGACAGTGTCATCGGCGTCATCGGCGTACGCCGCCGGCGCGCCGACCAGGCCGATCCCTGCTATCGCGGCCATCGTGGCCGTTGCTACCAACGGCGCCAGACGCCTTCGCAGGCGCATACGGTGCCTCCCGTGCGTTCGGACAAGAACTAACAAAGGCAACATATGGTCAAGCACTGCCAGGGGGAAGCACAAAGACTGCCAAGGGGAAGCCCGAAGGGTGATGTCGGCCGCCGGTATTCACCCGATGTTCACGTTCCGGGTCTTGGACGGCGAAAGAGGCCTCCGGGCCGCTCACCTCACGACTGCCAGATACCCGGCAGGTCTTCGGAAGTGCGTGGCGAGCGGTAGACCGTCAGTGACGCCGCATCGCGAAACGGCCACGAGTGGACGCTCCTCATCGGCCGCCGGGGATCATTCCGTCCTTCCATCCGTCTCACCGATGCGAGATGGCACCCTGATCGGAACGGAAGGCGAGGAGACACCGTGACCGTGGTTCGGCCCCCACTCGTCAGGCTGGAGCAGGTGAGCCGTCGATACGGGCAGCGGACCGCGCTGCACCCGGCGGATCTGGAGATCGAGGCCGGCTCCGCCCCGAGATCCTGCTCGCCTACAAGCGCGCCCACCAGTACGCGTAGTCCCCCTGATTATCAGCAGTTACGGACAACGTGACCTAAGATCGACTAATCGGCGGAGAAGGATTTTGATGCTTTCGCGGTGATCGCCGGAACTGGAGGATGGGGCATGTCCGATGAGCGTGCGGTACCCGAACTGAACACATCAGTGCCACATCCGGCTCGGATGTACGACTACTACCTCGGGGGAAAGGACAACTTCGCCGCTGATCGTGAGGCGGCCGAAAAGGTGGTGGCAGCGGCGGGAGGGGGCATAGAAGCGGCGCGGTTGATCGTTGGCGAGAACCGCAAGTTCCTCACCCGAGCGGTGCGGATGCTCGTCGAGTCGGGGATCGAGCAGTTCCTCGATCTTGGCACCGGTATTCCGACGTCGCCCAACGTTCACGAGACCGCGCAGCAGGTCAATCCGAAGGTCCGGGTGGTCTATGTAGACAACGACCCGATCGTGCTGGTGCACGCGCGGGCGCTGATGGCGAGCGGTGATGCGGGGAAGACCACGATCGCTCAGGCGGACGTGCGAGAGCCCGAGAAGATCCTCGGCCATCCCGAGGTGCTCGGCACGCTCGACCTCGACCGGCCGATGGCGATCATGTTGGTGGCCGTGCTGCATTTCCTGCGTGATTCCGATGATCCGTATGGAGTGGTGGCCCGGTTGCTGGCGGCGGCACCGGCGGGAAGCTACCTGGTCATCTCGCACGTCACACAGGACTTCGACCCGGAGGCGGCGTCACGCGGCGCTCAGGTGTACGACAAGGCCACCGCGCCGATGGTCGCGCGGACTCGCGACGAGGTCGTCCGCTTCTTCGACGGCCTGGAACTCCTCGACCCCGGCGTCGTCCAGGTCTCGCACTGGCGTCCGGACGGGCCGGTGCCATACTTCCCCAATAACGCTCCGTGGGTGTGGGGCGGGGTAGCCCGGAAGCCGGAGTGAACATATCCACCGGCAACCTGTGAAGAGCCGCGGCTTCGCCGGAAACCCTCCGCCCGCCGGAGGACGCCGGCCAATGTGAAGATCAACGGGCGACGGTCATGTCCTGGGTGCCGATGACCCGTAATAGCTGGAGGGACCGGTAGGCGGCAGATCCCGGATCGGCGGTGAAGATGACCACCTGCTGCTCCTGATCGGGAACGGTCAGCACGTCGAAGTCCAACTCGATCGGCCCGACCTGCGGGTGCCGTACGGTCTGGTGCAGGTGGCGCTCGATATGGAACTGATGGGAGCTCCACAGACGGGCGAACTCCTCGCTTCCGGCCAGCAACTCCGCCACCAGGCTGTTGAGCTCACGGCTGTGGGGATAGCGGGTGACGGCGATGCGCAGGTAGCTGACCGCCGTGACCACGAACCGCTCCGGGCTGCCCATGCCGTAGTGTCGCCGTTCCGGATCGGGGTGCAGGAAATAGCGCCGGATGATGTTGCGCTCCTCTCCAGCCAGGGCGGAGAAGTCCTCGAACAGCGCGGCGGCGAGGGGGTTCCAGGCCAGCACCCGGCAGGTCTGGTCAACGACGATCGCCGCGGCGTCGTTCAGGCGGTCGATGAGGTTCCGCGTGCTCGGCTTCACCGCGCGGATCGGTCCGACGGCGGGATCTTCCTCCCGCTCACCGGCGAGTTGGAACAAGTGAGCGCGCTCCTGATCGGAAAGGCGCAGCGCACGGGCGATGCCGTCCAGCACCCGTCGTGACGGATGCCGACCGCGTGCCTGCTCCAGCCGCGTGTAGTGATCGACCGATATGTAGGCGAGCTGGGCGACCTCCTCGCGCCGCAGCCCGGGGGTGCGGCGGCGTTGCCCGTACGGCAGGCCCACGTCAGCCGGGCTGACCCG
Source organism: Sphaerimonospora cavernae (assembly GCF_042435035.1). Classification (NCBI taxonomy): domain Bacteria; kingdom Bacillati; phylum Actinomycetota; class Actinomycetes; order Streptosporangiales; family Streptosporangiaceae; genus Sphaerimonospora; species Sphaerimonospora cavernae. Next base: position 123,478 of record NZ_JBHMQT010000014.1, on the reverse strand, counting down.
CTCTCGCTTGCTGCGTAGGAAATCCGCCAGGGCACGCTTGTCCATGCTCTCGACCGTACGTGCTGCCGCCGGACGTCAGCCACGGACTCCTGGTCCCTGGCTACGGGGATGCGCAGAAGCAAGGGTGGTGGTGCCAGCGACCGGCGGCGGGAGCTCTCGTTGCCGGCACCATCGTCAGCGAAAGGCGACTGAATCCATGCGTATCTTCATCACCGGAGCCAGCGGCTATGTCGGCGGAGTCGTGGCCGAGCACCTGCTCCGGGCCGGCCACGAGGTGATCGCCCTGGCTCGGTCAGACCGAGCCCGCGAGCGCGTCGAGGGTCTGGGCGCCAAGGCAGTCTCCGGTGGTCTGGAGGACCTCGACGTACTACGGGCGAGCGCGGAGGCCGCTGACGCCGTGGTGTCCACGGCCGTGGACTACACCCGTCCGGACATGACGGACATCGAGGTCGCGGCTCTGGATGCGATGCTGAGCGGACTCGATGAAGGGCGGCCGTTCGTCTACACAAGCAGCGGCATGGTCTATCCGGATATGCGGGGCGAAACCGTCACCGAGGATCACCTTGTGGCCCCAGAGACTTCTCCGCAGCCGTTCAAGGTCCTCGGCGAGCGGCGGGTCCTGAACGCCGACCGCGCGGCAGGCATGGTGGTCCGGGCCGCAATGGTCTATGGACGGGGCGGGTCGGGTCTGCTTCAGGGCATGCTGGCCTCCGCCCGGCAGCAGGGCATGGTCGCCTACGTTGGGGACGGCGCCAACGAGTGGTCGTCGGTGCACGTGGATGACCTCGCCGCCCTGTATGTGTCAGCACTGCGGCGCCCCGAGCCCAAGGCGATCGTCAATGCCGCCAACGAAGAGCGGACGCCCATGCGGCGGATCGCCGAGGCTGTCGCCGAACTGACCGGGACCCGTGCCGTGTCGATCACGCTCGACCAGGCGATTGAGGCGCTGGGCCCGTCCGCCGCCGCGCTCACCCGTTCGTCGCCGTTGGACTCGTCGCGGGCTCGGCGGCTCTTCGGGTGGACCCCCACCGCACCGGGTCTGTTCGCTGAACTGACCTCCGGCTCCTACACGCAAGCGTCCGCCTGACCGGCGATGGGCCCGGGACAACGGTCTCGACGTCTCCGACCGCGGGCGGCTCCGCCCCGAAATCTTGCTCGCCTACGAGCGTGCCCACGAAGGCTGACTCGTGCATGCCGATTGTCGCCCGGGAGCGCGTCAGGCTGGATCAGCAGTTGACCAACTGCTCCATCGCGTTCTTGGTTTCGTTCGCTGAATCCAGTCCGTCTGCGAGCTGGTCGAAGATAGCTTTCAGCAGGCCCACCTGCTTGATCGCCTCATCTTCCACGGGGGCGCCCGATCGGATGCGAGTGTTGACGGCGAGGGCTACCATGATCCTCTTGCCGGTGAATGCCTCGTCGAACAGGCGAGGGAACTCGTCGCCATGTGCCTCTTGGAGCCGCTGTGCCTCGTTCGCGTCAACGTGCGCGTAGACCCACACGTTGCCTGCCATCACATGGCCCTCGACGCAGTCAAAGACGAAGAGCTTGTCATCCTGCTTGATCAACCCGGTGATAGGCATGTTGTAACGGCCGAAAACCTCGACGATCTCAGTGCTGGGCGTGGGCAACCAGGGACGCTCTCCGATCCCCAGCTTGATCAGGTCGCTCACAGCATGCCTTCCTTCCAGTTGGTCGACTCGAAGCAGGCGTCGAACCTCTCCATGTCATCGTGAGTCCATAGCCGGTCGTCGTCCATCAGCGCCACGGAAACATGTCCGGGTATATGTCTTGTCGGACTCGCCCATACCCGGAAACCGTCAGCCCGTAGCTTCCCGGCCAGCGCATAGCGTACGCCTTCCCCCGGGATCGCTCCTCGAACGCGGTGGTGGTTCACTGCCGTCGCTGCTTGATCCGGCGTCAGCTTGCCCTTGAGCAGAGACAGTTCTTGTGAGACTTCGCCGACGGACGGACGCCGCTTGAACGGCTTTCCTTCAATCGGTTTGTGGATCGTTCCATACTGACTGACCCAATCCTCATCGCCGAGGTCGTCACTCATATAGGTGCCTACTGGGGGAGTGGTTACGGTGAAGACAGCAAGCAGCCTACACTGTCTGTAACAGATCCATTGCATAGAGTTTCGCTGCCGGTCAAGTGATGCCTTGCGTCGACCCAGCCCCGCAGCCTGCGGGCCGGGCTCTAGCCGACGGTGTCAGCCCAACCAGGCGTCGAGCCGGTTCAGCAGAGCAGGCTCGGTCTTCAACCCGGCGGCGGTGCCGGTGAACACGGCCTGACGGCCCGGCCGATCAGGCCGGTTCCGCCGAGAACGAGTGCGTGCGGCATCCAACGATCCTAGGAAGGCCGCCCCGCCGAACGGCACGCCTGCCGTACGACCTCCGTGACGGCAGTCGGGCCACCCACCCGGCTTCGAGCTCTGACGCCGCGCGCCGAGGGCCGGCCGCGCGCTCTGTCAGTCGGGCGGGGCCGGAGCGGTGAGCGGGTGGCCGGGTAGCGGGCTGGAGAGGATCATGGTGCTGGCGGGTTGTCCATAGGCGGCCAGCTGGTCGATCAGGTGCTCGAAGGCGGCCATGGAGACTGCGACGATCCTGAGGATGCTGCACGCGTCGCCGGTGACCCGGTGGATCTCCAATATCCCAGGCCAGGTGGCCACCGCGGGGTCACGAAGCACGCAACGCGGGCCGTAGCAGGACATGCGGATGAAGGCGGACACCGGCCAGCCGGCCCGGATCGGGTCGACTTTCGCGTGATAGCCGGTGATCACTCCCGCCTCTTCGAGCTTGTGGACGCGTTCGGCGACCGCGGGCGGGGACAGGTGGACCCGGCGGGAGAGCTCCTTGTAGGAGAGCCGGGCGTTGTCCTGCACCTCGCGCAGCAGCTCCCAGTCCGTCTCGTCCATCTCCCGTTCCTTTCGTTCGCAAAGCGATGGCGATGCTATCGCCGCCAATGCACGGCGAAAGGCAGTCATCGCCTTTCGTTCGGCATTCCGTTTCCCGATAGTGCCACGACATCATGAAGTGGCCAGCTACGAGAGGGACGTCATGGGACAGAAATCCGCCGTACGGCCGACGACGGCGTGGGAACGGGCCGAAAGGGCCAGAGCCACCGGCGGGGCGCCGACCCTGGACTTCGAGACGCGGACTCCCTACGACGCCTACGTGCACGCGGACGTGCTGCACACCTTGCAACAGCCGATGAGCGACGACGCCGGTGAGATGTCGTTCCTGATGACCACACAGGTGATGGAGCTGTACTTCAAGCTCATCGCCTTCGAACTGCGTCACGCGCAGAAGCTGCTGCGTGCCGACGAGGTGTGGGCCGCGCTGGCCCCGCTGCGCCGTACGGCGTTGCACCTGGAAGGCCTGAACGCGAGCTGGCGCGGACTGCGCTGGATGACGCCGGCGGACTTCAACCGCTTCCGGGACCAGCTCGGCGAGGCGTCCGGGCTGCAGTCGGCGATGTACCGGCATGTGGAGTTTCTGCTCGGGCTGAAGAACCCGGCCCTGCTCCGACCCTTCAAGCGTCAGGAGAAGGCCCACCGCGACCTGCTGCGTACGTTCGAGTCGCCGAGCGTCTGGGACGACACCATCGCCCTGCTGGCCCGGCGTGGCCACGACATCCCGCGTGAGCTGTTGAACCGTGACGTCGCCGCCGAGCACGAGCCGCATCCGGCGGTGGAGGAGGCCTGGACCGACGTCTACCGCGACGAAGGCCCCGGCAACCACCTGCGGCTGCTCGGCGAGGCGCTCACCGAGGTGGCCGAGTTGTTCGGCGACTGGCGCTACCGGCACCTCGCCACGGTGCGCCGGGCGATGGGTGCCAAGCCCGGCAGCGGCGGATCCAACGGCCTGGCCTGGCTGGAACGCAGCATGGCGCGGGTGGTCTTCCCCGAGCTGTGGTCCGCCAGGACTCACATGTGACGGGGCCTCGTCCGGTGTTTCAGGCGGCGTTCTCCTCGGGTACGGCTGTCGCCTGCACGGCGGCCAGGACTTCGACGAGGGCGTCGACGTCGGGATCGGGGAAGATGGCCTCGGGGCCGCCGGGGGCCAGCGACGTGAAGGGCGACTCGTAGAGCACGTCGACCTCCATGAAGCCGTTCCGCGTCAGGAAGTCGATCACCAGCGTGACGAAGTGCAGCTGGTTGGCGGTGAGGTTCCTGCCCGCCTGGAACCGGTCGAACGCCTTCGCGGCGGCCTCACGGTCGAGGCCGGTCAGCCCACGGAGGAAGAGCCCGAGCCCGCCGTGCTCGCCCTTGGCCCGCTCGATGTCGTCCTCGGTGCCGAAGCCGTTCGTGAGGAAGATCTGCTCAAGCTGGTCGAGGTCGGCGGAGGTGAGCTGCCGGTTGCGCTGGATCTTCTGGATCACCAGCTCGTTCTCGTGGCTGCGCAGGTACGTCCGGACCTTGGCCTCGAACCTGGACTTGTCCGTACCGAGCGAGACCCCGTTGATCTGCGTCACGTTCAGCTCGCCGAGCTCGTCTTCGAAATCGGTGTAGACGATGCCGCGCTTCACCTTGGGGATGAGCTTGACCAGCCCGCGCAGCCGCTTGCGCATGTTCTCCAGCATCGGCAGCGTGACGTCCTCCCACCACTGCTCGGTGGTGAGGTCTTCGAGGAACTCCTGCTGCTTCCGCACGGTCGGGATCGTCAGCGTGGTCGGGTCGAGCAGCGCCGAGGCGATCTCCTGCACCTGCGCGCGGAGCTTCGGATAGCCCGCGTCCGCGTGGATCAGGCCGAGTTGCAGCCGCAGCGCGAGCAGGTCGAAGCGCTTGGCCTCCTGGCTGCTGTCGTCGTCGCGGAACTCCGTCGGCAGCCCGGCAAGCGTCGAGGTGATCTCGGCGTGCTTCTCTAACGTGATCCGCTGCCAGGTGGCCGGCTCCCGGTAGGTCTCGACCTCGCGCAGATGACGGCGCACCTCGACGTTGGCGGTGTTCATGTTCGCCACCTCGGCCTGCAGTCGCTCCGCCAGGGCCCAGCGCAGGTCGACCTCGCTTTTCGTGCCGTCAGGCGTGCCGTCTTTCGGCGGGGACAGGTCGGGGTGCTGCTGGTCGAGGTTGAGCAGCAGGTCCATCCGCTGGCGGAACAGCCGCTCGCTGAGCGAGGGCTGGATCCTGCCCTCGGCGGTCGGGAAGTTCTGGTTGAAGAACTCCACGTTCTGGCAGAGGTCGAAGACGAGGAAGCCGTTCTTGTCGTGGTTCGGGCCGAACAGGTCGGGGCAGAGCCGGGTGCCCCGCCCGATCATCTGCCAGAACTTCGTCTTGGACCGTACGAGCTTCGCGAACACCAGGTTGACGACCTCGGGCACGTCGATCCCGGTGTCGAGCATGTCGACCGAGATGGCGATGTGCGGGGCCTTGTCACGGTCGGAAAACTTGTCGATCAGATCCTGGGCAAGCCGCTTCTGATGGGTGATGACCTGCGCGAACGTGCCCTTGTACTCGGGGAAGAGCTTGTCGAAGCGCTGGGCGATGAACTCGGCGTGGTTGTTGTTCCGGGCGAAGATGATCGTCTTGCCCAGGCGCTCGCCGCCCTCGACCTTCGCGCCGTACGCCATGAGCGTGGTGAGCGTCTTGTCGATGGTGTCGGCGTTGAACAGGAACTTGTTGATCTCGTCGGCGCTGATCTCGTCGGGGACGTCGTCGTTCTCCGACCAGTCGGTCGCGTCCCACTGCTCCTTGTCCTCGTCCGAGAGGTCGTCGTACTTGATGCCGCCGCGCTGGAACTTCAGCGGCACGTCGACGGCGCTCGGCGCGACGAGGTATCCCTCGGCCACGGCCTCGTCCAGGCCGTAGACATCGGTGGGCACGCCGTCTTCGAGGTGGAAGAGCCGGTAGGTGTTGTGGTCGATCTCGTCCTTCGGCGTGGCGGTGAGCCCGACGAGCGGCGAGTCGAAGTAGTCGAAGATCACGCCGTACTTCTGGTAGACCGACCGGTGCGCCTCATCGATGATGACCAGGTCGAAGTAGCCGGGTCCGAACCTGCGTACCCCGTCGGCGGTCTCGTTGATGAGGTTCATGATGGTCGGGTACGTCGAGACGTAGACCCGGCCCTCGTCGCTCTTCTCGGTCAGCAGGTTGACCGAGGGCACGCCCGGCAGGTGCTCCTTGAACGCGTTGGCAGCCTGGGTGACCAGGGCCTGCCGGTCGGCCAGGAACAGCACCCGCTTGACCCAGTTGGCCCTGATCAGCTGGTCGACCAGCGCGATGACCGTACGGGTCTTCCCGGAGCCGGTCGCCATCACCAGCAGCGCGTGCCGCATGCCGTCCGTGTCGAAGGTGTCGCCGACGCGCTGGATGGCCCGGGTCTGGTAGTTGCGGTTGACGATCTCGGGGTTGATCGGCTCGGTCGACAGCGGCCGGCGGCTGCTCCGACGGTGGATCAGCGTGCGCAGCTCGTCCTTGGTGTAGAACCCCTGGACCTTCCGGGGCGGATAGCGCAGATCGTCCCAGAGGACGGTGTCGTAGCCGTTGGTATAGAAAATCACCGGCCGCTGGCCGAACATCCGCTCCAGGCAGTCGGCGTACAGCTTGGCCTGCTGCTGGCCGGACTCCGCGTTATGGCTGGTGCGCTTGGCCTCGACCAGGCCCAGCGGCTTGCCGTTGTCGTCCCAGAGGACGTAGTCGACCCGGCCGGTTCCGCTCTGGTTGGTGGTCATGCCGGTGACCGGGAACTCCCGGTCTTCCTTCTTGTCGAGCGGCCAGCCTGCCTCCTTGAGCAGCAGGTCGATGAGCAGCTCGCGGGTGTCGGCCTCGTTGTAGTCGTGGGCGTCCGGGACCGCGTCGTTGGCCGCCTTGGCCTGCTTGATCTCGGCCCGGAGCTTCGCCAGCTCGGCGTCGAGATCCTGGTTCTTCCGGAGTTGCTTGGCCAACTCGGCCTGCTGCTTGGCGAACTCCTCGGCCATGGCCTGGAGCTCGGCCTGCTTCTTCTGCCTGACCTCGGCCGGCATCGGCTTGGGGATGAGCGTCTGGTCGAAGGCCAGGCCGGCGGCCGGTCTCGCGTTCTGGTTCCGGGCATATCGCCGGGCGAGCCAGTAGAGGACGTGGAACAGCTCGGCCACGGTCCGGATCGCGTCGGCGGGCGGCACCGGCCCACGACGATGGACGGCCGTGTTCCCCTGCCGCCGGATGAGGTCCATCTTGGTGCGGATCGCTGGAGTGACCAGATTGACCAGGGTTGGCTCGGTGATCAGGGCGGCGAGATCGTCCCGGTACGGCAGCCGCAGCGTGTCGTCGGCCGTATAGAGCCAGGTGACCGCCAACTCCAGCGTCCGCCGGGCATAGAAGCACGACACCCGCGGATCGACGACCGCAAGCCGCTCAGCGCGCGTCGCTTCTTCGTATAAATCAGGCCATTCCGGACGAAGAAACTCGAAGTTGCCCAACGAACACCCTCCGGTGGAACGCTTCAGTTACCCCGATCGTCCCACAACCCCCCCCGAAACGCCCGCTGCTGCAACGAAGCGAACAGCGCATCCAACTCGGCGAGGTGGGCGCGCTGGGTGGACTCGTGTGTCTTTATCTTTCCCAGTCGGACGGCGAACTCGTTCTGTAGCGCAAGAGGTGGGATAACCAAGGGGAACTGGCGAAGCTGGGTTGCGTTGATAGAAGCGATTCCCGTCGTCTGCTTCGCAGAGCGAAGAAAGTATCTACGCCCTCTCTCGGATGCTATTAGCCAGTTCAGGAAATTGGGTTCCACTTTGGAGCTGGGATGCAGGCGAACCCTGAAGATGTGGTTCTGATGAATAGCCTCTGGAAGTTCGTTTTGCCAGAGCGTGCCTCGTCCGAGCTTGTCGGGGTCCCCTCCCTCCGTCAGGAGGAGGTCGTCTTTAAGGAGCCGGTAACGTTGTATCTCGTCTTCGGTGGCCTCGATTTCCTTGACCGTAGTCAAATCAAGATTCTTGTCCTGGACGTTCAATACGGCCATGTAGGGAATTGGCCGGAGAGTACCCGAGACTTTCCGTCCCTTGGTGATCCCAGAATTGACATCGGCCACATCGCCCAGCGATAGCGAATCATCCCAGCCCTTGGCGTTAGCAGCCAGATCGCCGAACATGTCGTGAAAGATGGACTGTGTGAACTCGCCAAGGAGGGTGATCGCCTCTCGGCGTTTCGCCCGTAACATGGCCACCTCGCCGAGAGTTTCTGAGATCCTCTGCTGGTCGGAAAGTTTAGGCAGCGGGATTCTCGACTCTTTTATAATCTTGTCGGAAACTGCCGGGTAGCTTTGCCCAGTTGCTTTCCTTGTCATGTCTGTCACGAATTCAGGGGAGCGCACCCAGTGAAACAGATAGGACCCATCAATAGCTGATGTGGGACGCAAGACGCAGAACCCGGTTGAAGCGGTTGCCCCGTCCAACTCCTCCGGTACTACAGCAACGCCGTTAAGGTTGGGGCGAACGGTTGAAACCAGTATATCTCCGGATTTTACCAACTGTCGCGCCCGGCTGGGGGCGTCTTTTGTTAGCACATCAAACGCTCCGGTAATTTCCTTGCTGCTCTGGTCGAGCGTTCCGAGGTCGATATATTTAAATGTAGAGATGGAATTTGATTGAGCTGGATTCCATGTCGAAACCTTGTCCACCAAATCCCGAATCGGTACCAGATTAGTCATCCCAGGAGTCCCTTCAGGTCGGACATGCCCTGTTGGATTTCGGACTCGATGAGCTCCAACTCTTCAAGGATTTCCATCGGGGGGCGGTGCTCGATCTCCTCGTGGATGATCTCCTTGTAGCGGTTGAGGCTCAGGTCGTAGCCCTGGGTGGCGATGTCAGCCTTGGGGACGCAGAAGCTCTGCTCGGTCCTGTCGCGCTGCTGCTCGCTGCCGTTGCGGAGTGCCCAGCGTGCGAGGACATCCGGGAGGTTGTTCTTGGCGTGCTCGACATCGTCAAGCTGAGTTGTCGGTACTGGGCCGAGCTTGTTCTCGGTCAGCAGTGGGGTGCGCTTGTCGTCCAGGCTGAAGCCGTCGGCGGTGACCTCGTAGAACCAGACGTTGTCCGTACCACCGCTGTTGGTCTTGGTGAAGAACAGGATGGCCGTGGAGACTCCGGTGTACGGCTTGAAGGCGCCGCTCGGAAGTTTGACCACCGCGTCGAGCTTGTGGTCTTCGACCAGGATGCGGCGGAGCTCCTTGTGCGCCTTGGTGGAACCGAAGAGCACCCCGTCGGGCACGATGACGGCCGCCCGACCACCCGGCTTGAGCAGGCGGAGGAAGAGCGCTAGGAACAGCAGCTCGGTCTTCTTGGTCTTGACGACCTTGAGTAGGTCCTCGGCTGTCGTCTCGTAGTCGAGGCTCCCGGCGAAGGGCGGGTTGGCCAAAATCATCGTGTAGCGCTCGGTCTCGCTCGCGGAGCCCTGCGCCAGCGAGTCGCGATAGCGGATGTCCGGACGCTCGATCTCGTGCAGCAGCATGTTCATGCTGGCGATCCGCAGCATGGTGCTGTCGAAGTCGAAGCCGTGGAACATGTTCTCGTTGAAGTGGCGGCGCTGTTCCAGGTCAAGGAGCGCGTCCTTGTGGGTTCGATTGACGTACTGGGCTGCCGCGACCAGGAAGCCGGCCGTGCCGCAGGCCGGGTCGCAGATCTCATCGCGCGGGCCGGGGGCCATCATCTCCACGATGAGCTCGATGATGTGGCGCGACGTCCGGAACTGGCCGTTCTGGCCCGCTGTCGCGATCTTGCCGAGCATGTACTCATAGAGATCGCCCTTGGTGTCCTGCTCGCCCAGGGGGATGTCGTCGATCATGTCGACGACCTTCGTGAGTAGGTTCGCCGTGGGGATGGTGAAGCGGGCGTCCTTCATGTGGTGGGAGTAGGTGGAGTCGTCGCCGCCCAGTTCGCGCAGCCACGGGAAGACCGCGTCCCGCACCACCTGGTGCATGCTCTCCGGGTGCAGCTCGGTGAACTCCGACCACCGGAGCTCGTTGGTCTCCTCGGTGTAGATCGGGTGCTCGATCGGCTTGCGAGTCCGGCTGGCCTTGCGCTCCTTCGCGGTCTGGATGTCCTCCAGCCGCCGGATGAACATCAGGTAGGTGATCTGCTCGATGACCTCCAGTGGGTTGGAGATCCCGCCCGACCAGAAGGCGTCCCAGAGCCGGTCAATCTTGTTCTTCAGCTCACCCGTAATCACGATCCGTCAGCGTAGCGGAGCAGCCCGACACACCTGTAGCTTCCGCTGCAGATCGTGACCTATGACCAAGGTCAGCATCTCGCTTTCATGGCAGCTTCCCATGAAGATCAATAGTATTCAAGCATACTTACGTGGAGTACTATCGTTGCGTGACCTATCGTCTGGAGATCGTCGCGGAGGTTCGGGACTGGCTCCTCCACCTTCGCCGTACCGACCGTGCAAGTGCCATCCTGGTCGGCCAGGCGATCACTGCGCTGCTGGACGAAGGGCCGAGCCTGGGTCGGCCACTGGTGGACCGGATCAAAGGCTCCACCTTGCATAATTTGAAGGAATTACGCCCCGGTTCGGCCGGGACGACCGAGATAAGGATCTTGTTCATCTTCGACCCAGATCGCAACGCAGTCCTCCTTGTCGCCGGCGACAAGGCAGGGCAATGGACGACCTGGTACCGCCAAGCGATCCCCCTCGCCGAAGACCGGTACGCGACCTACCTGAAGGAAAAGGCGGAGCCATGAGCAGCACACACAGTTACGACCGCGAGGGCTTCCTCTCGGCTTTCTTCCCTGACGCGACCGACCGGGCGGAGGTCGAGGCGGGAGCTCAGGACCTCGTCAACATCAGCCGGGCGCACCGTCTGGCCGAGATGCGCAAGCGCCTGGGGCTGACGCAGGCCGAGGTCGCCGAGCGGATGAACGTGCGTCAGGAGCGCGTCTCTGCCATCGAACGCGCCAAGGTCGACGCAAGCGAGCTGAGGACCCTCGCCGCCTACATCCGGGCCCTCGGCGGACGAATGGAGATCATTGCTGATTTCGGCGGCGAACGTCTCGTGGTCGGCTGACGTTCCAGAGGGACGAACGGACGGCCGACGAGGGCAGGCTCCTGCCATCGGCGTGCTTGGCCTGGGTGAGGCCGAGCTCTTCACGGCGCCGCCGTACGGCCTCGCCGAGCTCGAAACGGATTCGCGCAGCCTCGTACACGGCTCCGGCACCCGGCCGGCTCATGATCTCGGCGCGCTTGTCCGACCACGCCCTGCGCTCGGCCATGGCACTCATTCTCCTGCCGCTGTTCCCCAGTCGGCTTCGCTGTACCGATCCTGCTGGAGGAAGGGCCGAGCTGTCTGGTGACCCCCATGCTTCCCTCAGTATGTAGGTATCCCCGGACCAGTCAGTCTGACGGATCCGGGGATACCTACGCGATCAGATGGTGAACTCCCCGCGCTTCACGCCGGCGATGAAGGCGCTCCACTCGCTCGGAGTGAAGGCCAGCACCGGACCCGAGCGGTCCTTGCTGTCCCGTACGGCCACCAGGCCCGGCAAGTTCCTGGCCACCTCAACGCAGTCGTTCCCGCTGCCGCTGAAGCTGGACTTGCGGAACTCCGCTCTGGACAGGTCAGGGGCATTGCTCATGATCTCTCCTCACTGCGGCGATGAACGCCGCGGACTCCTTGGGGGACAGGCAAGCGCTGGTTAGGCGCTCGAACGTCACCTTAAGTTTCCGTACCTGATCAGCCGCCTCGATGTACACATCGCCCGCCGGTCCTTCGATATAGCCGACGTCGGGATCGCCGTCGCCGAGGGTCAGGACGGAGAACGCTCCCTCCAGGCCGACATGGGCATCGGTCCGCAGCGGAAGCACCTGGACCGTGATGTTGGGCCGCTCCATCGTCTGGAGGATGTCGTCGAGCTGACGACCCATCACCTTCGCCCCGCCCACAAACCGCCGAAGGACATTCTCATCGATCAGGGTGTGTAGGTGCGGGGCGTTGGAACCCAGCAGACTGATTTTCCTGGCGACCCGGGCATCTACGCGTCGGGCTACCTCAGAGTCCGACAGCTCCGGAAGTCCGGAGTGGATGATCTCCCGGGCGTAGTCTTCGTTCTGAAGCAGTCCCGGTATCAGCAGAGGCTCCCACTTACGGATCGCCGTTGCCTCCGCTTCGAGAGCGATGTAGCTGCCGGTGAACACATCCGAGTAGGCGGTCCACCAGCCGCGCCGTCCCGCGTCCTTGCCGAGCTGGATCAAGCTGGCCTTGGTCGCAGAGTCTGCTCCGTACAGGTCGCAGGCGTTGCCGATGTCTGTGGTACTGGGCGCGATCCGTGCGTTCTCGATGCGGTTCACTTTGCTGCCCGACCATCCGAGCTGGACAGCAACCTCCGCGACGGTCAAACCTGCTTGTTCCCGTAGTCGCCGCAGCTCGCGGCCTAAGCGTCGGTGGCGGACAGTAGGACTCTTCATGGGCATGGCGTCATTCTGCCGTTACTCTTCGTGAAAATCTATGTGCAGAACGCTTGTGCTCGTGCAGAGTGCACAGGATGATGGAGGTCCGTCTACCACAGTGAGTGAGGGAGCGATGACAGTTAGCTTCCAGGCCTGTAGCGGCGTCAACTGCGCACGCCTGTCCTTCCCAGCCGTTCCCGCTCATGGAGAGTGCGCAAGTTAGATCAAAAACGGACCCGCCGGGAGTAGCGAACACCGCCGGCGGGCCCTTAATCAGGATGGAGGTCCTGACGTTGAGAAACGATAGCGCTACCACGCCCGGTGTGGAGTTCGCCGGGTGGCGGATCATGAGGAGTGATGAGGGGCGGCTGTGGGCTAGCCGGGAGCGGCCGTTCTCTGCGGAGGCCGAGCGGGCCGGCGCCTACCGGACGGTGGATGGCGACGACCTGCGCGCGCTGTGCCAGGCCATCGCTGCGCAGGAGAGCCTCGCCGAGATGGCGGTGAGCCAATGATCGAGGGCGAGGTCAGGCCCCGGATCGGCAACGACGCGGTCGTGCTCGAAGCGAACGGTGGCGGGCACGACAGCGAGTTCGGCCGAGACGTACGTGACGTGCCCGGCCACTCCGATGATCGACGGGCTTCGAGTCGGCCGGTCCCAGAGCGGTCGTGTCCGCCGTGGTGCATGGACGCCCACATCGACGAAAATCCTGATGAGCGCATCCACAACGCCTGGGTTCAGGCGGTCGACCTGCACGCCATCCCTCTCGCGGGCCTCCCGCAGCGGCTCTGGCTCGATCTCGTGCTCGGCCCCGGCGACGACGAACCCCGCATCCATCTCCAGATCGACGACCGCGCCGTCATCGAGATGACGATCACCGAGGCCCGCAGCGCCGGGATGCACCTCATCGGCCTGGCCGCCCTCGCCGTCATGGAGACCCCGCCCGCATAGCACGCTCGCCGCAATCACCGCCCGGCCTGACGCTCCCCGGCGTGACAGGTCTGATGAGCCGCCCTGCCGATCGCTTTCGCCGGTGACGGCAGGGTGCGGGCGGCCTTCCCCGAACACCTTCCCGCCGAGGAAGGCCGCCCCGCCAAACGGCCCGCCTGCCGTACACCCCCCCGTGACGGCAGGCGGGCCAGCTTTCCAAGCTGACAGCGCGGGTTCGATGACGCTCGCCCGCTCGTGGCCAACCTGGCAGTATCAGGAGCGAGGGGAGACACTATGAACTTCGACCGCATCGCCGTTGAGCCCGACAAGCTCGAAGGCAAGCCCACCATCCGCGGCCTGCGCATCACCGTCGAGACCGTGGTCCGACTCGTTGCCGCCGGCTGGTCCTTCGACGAGATCCTGTTGGACTACCCCGATCTCGAACGGGACGACATCAAGCAGGCTCTCGAGTACGCGGCGGCGTCGACGAACGTCCACTTCTACCGCCTTCGAGAGTCGGCGTGAACTTCCTGGTCGACGAGAATCTCTCACCCCGAGTCGCTGAACTGCTCACCAAAGCCGATCACGATGCGGTGCACGTCCGCGATCTCCAAGCCAAAGGCGCACCGGACACCACGATCATGGCGCTTGCCGTGGCGAGCGGCCGGGTCATCGTTTCCGCCGACACTGACTTCGGCGCGCTCCTGGCTCAGGCACGCGCCACCGAACCATCAGTCATCCTAGTCCGTGAACTTCTAGAACTCCGGCCGCCTGACCTGGTGAACATCATCCTTTCGCATCTCGACATCCTCCAACCGCATCTCCAGGAAGGCGCGATCGCGGCGTTCACCACCACCGGCATCCGCGTTCGGGCACTCCCGCTTCGCTGAAGGCGCCGAGCGGCGGCAGGGATTGCGCGAGCGCGCCAGGAGTGCCCAGCAAGGCTGCGCTGTCCTCGTCCGAAAGGCCTGCTTCCCGCAGTTGCCTGCTCAGGTGACTGATCGTCTCCCGGTAGGTGGTCAGCTCCTTGGTGGGGACCCCAGGGAGCTCGAACACATACTCCACAGCCACGGGCACGTCGGAGGGGAGATCGAGGATGAAGTGCTTTACCGCCTCGACTTCTTCCCGGAGCTCCGCCAGGGTCTCTCCAGAGATACCTCCGGCAATGGGCGCATCGATCGGATCCGCGCCCCAGATGATGGCTCCGGTGTCGATGGCCCTCTCACGGGTGACTTTGAACCGGAGGCGATGCGTGGTCACTGAAGCCAGTCCTTCCCGAACACGTGCTCAAGGGCGTGTTCCAAGCGAACCCCGTGTCCATCTCCAGATCGACGACCGCGCCGTCATCGAGATGACGATCTCCGAGGCCCGCAGCGCCGGAATGCACCTCATCGGCCGGCCGCCCTCGCCGTCCCGGGAGCCGGAAGCCGTACGGCTCAGGCCGTACCCGACTTGACGCTCCCCGACGTGACGGGCCCGAGAGCCGCCCTGCCGGTCGCTTTCGCCGGTGTCCGAGGTCTGACGGCGCGGTCAGCCGAGCCAGTCGATCCGGAGGATGTGTACGAGTCGGTGTTCGTCGAGGACGAGGTACACGATCAACCCCAAGCCGCCGAATGCCTGGGTGAGGATGTTGGCCTTCGGGTTGTCTGGATTTAGCGGTTCACCGCTCCAGGGTTCTATCTCAAGCGTGGCCCGCAGTTCGAGGAACGGGTTGATCGCTTCCGTCGGGAGGGCGTCGGCCTGCTGCTGGGCTATCGGGTCGAAATCGACGGTGTACACCTACTGTCCCGCCGAGATCCTGCGACGGAGTCGAGCCTCTACCTCTTCCCAGGCCACTCCGCCGGTGGGCTCGCCGGATTCCACCCGCCGCTGGACCTCCTCGGCCTGGTCAATCATGTCCTGGTAGGCCACGGGATCGGCTCGGAGAACCGCGTGCCGCCACCAGGACTCCACGCACTCGTGTAGTGGTGTCAGGTCCAGATCGTCCGCGGCGGTTCGCAGGGCCTTGCGGTACTGCCGGTCGAATGCGTCCAGATCCTCGATGGGGAGTGCGGCGCGGATGGCACGCGGACTGCGATCATCGCGAAGCGATGTGCGAATCTGCTGCGGCGTACGACCGATGCTTCCCGGTTCCTGATGTTGTGCCGTCATGCTCCTGCCCTTCTCCCTGTCTCTGAGCCTATAGACAGCGACTGACAGCCGGAGGCAAGAGCCGGATCAGGGCGGCTTGCATCGGCAGCGCGGTCCATGAGCGAAATCGGCGCCAGGTCAGCTGAGGTCGAAGTCCGCTGACAGTTCGCGGCCATGGCCGAGGTAGTCCTCGGCGTACTCGGTGACCTCGCCCTGGTGATCCCAATAGCAGTTGGTCATGGTCAACGCCGGCGTCCCAGGACCGACGCCCAGTGCGGCGGCCACATCATCGGGGACAGGCTTGATCGCGACAATGTCTCGACGCTTGGCCGCTCGCCGTCCGGTTCGCTCCTCGACGAGCCCGAACGTCATCTTCGGTAGCGGCCGGCTCAGCAGCAGCTCCGGTGCGGCATCGGCGAGTTGGCCAGGAAGCCATGACGTGGAGAGCGCGACCACTCCCTGCTCGTCGTAGTAGGCGCGCCGGCGGCGTACGACGTTGTCCCCTTCGTCGATACCGAGCGCGTCCGCGACGTGGCTCGGAGCCGGGACCAGGTCCGCTCCGAGGATCTCGGTACGCTCGCCAGGACGTAGACCGTCGCCGGTGGCGCGAAGCATCTGAAGCCGGTCCGGGCCACTGGTCAGCTTGCGTCGCCTGGTGACGATGGTTCCGATGCCGGGCACTGACTCGGCGTAGCCCTCGGCCCGCAGAACTGCCGCGACGCGCGTAGCCGTGGCGGTCGAGACACCCTCGGTTCGCATGATCTCCCGGACCGACGGGATTTGATCACCAGGCTGCAGCTCTCCCCGCTCGATCCGGGCCTTGATCTGCGCGGCGATCCGTCGATAGGGCGCAAGGGCCTTCGGGATCTCCATAATCATCCTCCTGTTCTAGAGCACTCTAGAGTTTTGCTTGACATTACAGGTGCTCTAGAACACTATAAATCTGCCTTTGCCAAAGGACAACGAAGACCCCTTCGAGCAAAGCGCTAGAGATCAAAAACGGACCCGCCGGAGGTACTGCACACCGCCGACGGGTCCTGATCAGGAAACGGAGGTTCCTGACCGTGTCACACGATAAGGCCGCCGCGGCCGGTACGGAGTTCGCCGGGTGGCGGATCATGAGGAGCGACGAGGGGCGGCTGTGGGCCAGCCGGGAGCGGCCGTTCTCGCCGGAGGCCGAGCGGGCCGGCGCCTACCGGACGGTGGATGGCGACGACCTGCGCGCGCTGTGTCAGGCCATCGCCACGCAGGAGAGCCTCGCCGAGATGGCGGTGACCCAATGATCCGGAACGAGGTCAGGCTCCGGATCGACAACGACGAGGCTGTGCCCCATGCGAACGGTGGCGGGCAGGACGGCGAGTTCGTCCGAGACGTACGTGATATGCCCGGCCACACCGGTGATCACCTCGTTTCGGGCCAGCCGGTCCCAGAGCGGTCGTGTCCGCCGTGGTGCATGGACGCCCACATCGACGAGCATCCCGGCGAGCGTATCCACACCGCCTGGGTACAGGCCGTTGACCTGCACGCCATCCCCTTGGCGGGTCTCCCGCAGAGGTTGTGGCTCGATCTCGTGCTCGGCCCCGGCGATGACGAGCCCCGCATCCATCTCCAGATCGACGACCGCGCCGTCATCGAGATGACGATCGCCGAGGCCCGCAGCGCCGGGATGCACCTGATCGGCCTGGCCGCTCTCGGTGTCATGGAGATCCCGCCCGCGTAGCCCATCCTGACCACGCCACAATCAGAGGCCTCGCGCGAAGGGGAGTCGGAAGCCGTACGGCTCAGGCCGTACCCGACCTGACGCTCCCCGGCGTGACAGGTCTGATGAGCCGCCCTGCCGATCGCTTTCGCCGGTGACGGCAGGGTGCGGGCGGCCTTCCCCGAACACCTTCCCGCCGAGGAAGGCCGCCCCGCCAAACGGCCCGCCTGCCATACCACCCCCGTGACGGCAGACGGGCCACCCGCCCGGCCCCGAGGTCTGATGGCGCGCGCCTCGGGGCCGTGGCTCTGCTGCCCGAGATGAGTTGATTGCTTCTGCCGGACGATCTCGGCCTACCAGCGGGTAGAGAACCGGCAGGAAACGAGAGTGTGGGACTAACGTGGCATCCATGAGGCCCGTGCGGCAGTATCGAGCCGCCTCCATTGATGTGCTCGCAGGCTGGCTGGCTCGCCATCCAGACGAGGAAACACGCTGGCGCTTGATCGCCGAGTTCCTGGAGGAGTACCGGCATGAGCAGCCGGAGACGCGGCTGGGCCTGCTGTCCGCAGAGCCTTCCAGCGTCGGAGACTCCCGCTGGGACGTCTTCCTTGCGGCGCTCGCCGAGCACCTTGCCGCCCAGGAGGGCCAGGCCGGTCCTGCCTGGACTGAGACACGGCGTCTCCGCCAGTTCTGGTTCCCGTTCAACAGCCCGGCAGCCCGCGTTGACGCGTTCGTCCACGCGCCGGCATCCTTCCGCCGCCGCGGTGTCTTCATTCACCCACAGGAACTGGAGGTCGCCTGAATGGCAACGCTCTGGTCGACCTGCCTGAAGGAAGAGATGGGCCGTGAGTAGCACTCACAGCTACGATCATGAAGGATTCCTCTCGACGTTCTTCCCAGACCAGGCTGACAGAGCGGAGGTCGAGGCGGGTGCTCAAGCTCTGATCAAGGCCAACCGGGCCCGCCGCCCGGCCGAGACGCACAATAGTCGGGAGCTCTCACAGGCCGAGGGTGCCGATGGATGAACGTGCACCCAGTGAATTGGTGGGGTATTAGGCCAGGACAATTCACCCGTAATTGGTTTCCGAAGCATCACCGCTCCTTGACTCCTCTTGACTGCCCGGCGGATCCTTGGCGTGCCCTGATGCCTCGGCTGGGAGGAACGTCTCGTGCAGGACGATGTCACGCGAGCGCACTATGACCGTCTCGCGGACAGATTTGACGAGAACTGGGCCTATAGTCCGGAGTTCATTCGATGGATGACCCAGTGCGTTGTTGAGCGTCTGCGGCCCGAGGCGGGTGACCGGGTGCTCGACCTGGGGTGCGGGACCGGGCTCTACTCGCGTGGGCTGGCCGAGCGCGCCGGCACGGTCGTCTGCGCCGACCCGTCTCCCGCGATGCTGGCGCAACTCCCCGCTGACGAGCGGTTGGTCCCCCTGTGCGCAGGGGCCGAAGACCTCGTCGAAGGCCGAGTACGGCTGCCGCATGACGGCTATGACGGTGTCCTCCTCAAAGAGGTGATCCACCATGTGGCCGATCCTTCCCGGGTCCTTTCCGGGCTCGCCCGTTTTCTCCGGCCCGGTGGGCGGATCCTCGTGGTCATGCTGCCGACGATCATCGACTATCCGCTGTTCGATGCGGCACTGAAGCTTTTCCAGGAGCGTCAGCCGGACCCGGAGCGCATCGCCGCCGCCCTCGGAGACAGCGGCCTGGCCGCCGAACTCACTTTCGACGAGTTCCCGCTCACGTTCAGCCTGGAGCGCTACGCAGGGATGGTGCGCAACCGCTACATGTCGCTGCTGTCCAGCTTCGATGACGCGGAAATCGAAGCGGGCATTGCCGAGATCCGCGATCGGCATCCCGGGCCCGAGCTTTCCTTTCCTGACCGGTTCGCCTTCGTGCTCGGGGTGAAGGGGTGAGCGTCGAACTCGACACCCGACTGCATCAGCTACGCAACGAACTGGACGACCATGCCCGCATCGCCCGTCACCTCGGCCTGGACTTCGAACGCCCGATCAGGTCTCTCGGCGACGGATATCCGGAGAACGCGATCGCCCTGGTCGGGAAGATCACAGAGCGGATCCTCAAGCAGCTGTGGCGGCATCACAACGTTCCCGGCGATCCGGGCGGGAAGACGCTGAGCGAGCTCATCAAGGGCGCACAGCCGCACATCCGCAGCGGTAGCGTCCTGGACGCCCTGCGCGACATTCAGCGGCTGCGCAACCGCTCCACCCACGACGGCTACGAGATCGCTGACGAGGACGGGCTTACCGCCGTACGGCGGCTGCTGGACGTGCTGGCGTGGTTCAGCAGCACCGGCAGCGGCGTCCTGACCGGTGACATCCCCAAGCTCGCCACCGACGTCGCGGCGAAGGCCGAGTTCCTCGCCGGGCTGTACCTGACGCTGGACTTCAAGCCGGTCAAGCGCTTCGAGCTGTCTCGGAACACGGTCTACCAGCTTTTCTTCCGTGAACGCGGCCTGCGCAGTGAGTACGTCGAGTTGCTGCTGAGCAAGAACGCCAGCGATGTGGTCCAGGTGCTGGCGGCGACCGGTGGCGAGCTGCTGCAGACCCAGCTTCCGAAGCTCACCCGGTTTCTGATCCTGGAGGAGAACGGCGTCCAGCGGGCCCCGCAGCCGCTGGGCGACGACTACCGCGTCCTCACCTATGACCGGTTCATGGACGCGTTCGTCGACCTGGACCGCCATCTGGCCGACGTACTGGCCTCCTATCCCGAGCCGGCCGCCGGCGCGAGGCTGACGATCTCCGGTGATCTGCTCACGACCGACGAGCAGACCGGAGAACAGCGGATCTCCCAGGTCGGCGCCGCGGACGGGCTACTGGACGAGGTGGCCGCCTCCGGTGGGAACCTGCTCATCGTGGGCCGCTCGGGCAGCGGCAAGACCACGCTGCTCAAGCAGTTGGTCGCCGGGCCGGTCGCTGCGGGACGCCGCCGCTACCGCTTCTACTTCGACATGAGCCTGAAGCGGCGGGACGAGGACTTCCGCACGTTCATCACGCGCAGCCTCGCCCCTTACATGGCGGTCGAGAGCGCCTACATCTTCGAGGCGTTCCACTACTTCGCCCGTTCCGGCTCGGTGGTCTGTGCGTTGGACGGCATCGACGAGGCGGTGCCGTCGATGACCCAGGCGGGATTCATTGAGCTGTTCACCGAGCTCGCGCAGGTGCTGTCGGCCGAGTCTGCGGTCATCACAACCTCGCGGGTGTCGTTCCTCGAGGACACGCCGCAGGTGCGCCGGTTGCTGGACGGCACCGCGCTCGTGTCGGAGAAGCTGGTCCAGCAGTTGCACGCGCAGGGCGTCAATCCGCTCCAGGTGCCGCGTTTCTCGGCGCTGCGCCTGCACGATGCGGCCGATTCGGCCTCACCACTGGAGTTGCGTCTGGCCGACGAACTCGGGAGCGGCGGGGGTCCTCCTCACCTGGCTGAGCTGGCTTGGCGGCATTTCATCCAGATTGTCGGATCGGCCGGCCTGGCACACGTCCGGCAGCGCATTGCCGCGTACTTCGGGTCGGCCTTTCTGCGTGGCCAGACCGTCTTCACGTTCGTCGATCTGGTCAACGGCCTGGGCATCGAGGTGTTCGAGGGCGGGCGGCTGGGCTACCCGACGTTCCGCCTCCGGGGACTGTTCCGGCCCGCCGGTGCGTCCGCTGTGGCCTTCGCCCACTCTGCCTATCAGGAGTTGCTGACGGCCGAGCACCTGCGTGAACCCGTGAACCGGGAGGCCGCCCTTCAGGTCGGAGCCACGCCGCGCCTCACCGAGCAGGTCCGCGAGTTCCTCTTCCTGCGATCTCGCCAGACAGCAGGGTCCGCCGTTTTCTCCGATGACCGAATCCTGCCGGCGGGCGTCTACCTGGTCGGACCGAGCCATCATCTGATGCTGCGCCGGATAGAACGACCGGTCCGCTTCGACCGGTTCCCGGTCACGGTCGCCCGCTACAACCGGTTCCTTGAGGCCGTCCGCCGGTACGGCTCCCGCGAATGGGACCACCCGGATCAGCCGCCGGGGTTCTCCCACGAGCCGTGGCGGGAGCGGCTGCGCGTCGCGTCGTACTTCACGGACCCGGCGTACGAGAACCACCCGGCGGTCTGCGTCGGCTACTGGAGCGCCCACGCCCTCGCCCGGTTCGAGGGCAAGCGCCTGCCCACCTCGCTGGAGTGGGAGGCCGCAGCGCGGGGCTCCGACGGCCGGTTGTTCCCCTGGGGTGACGACATCGACCTGGCCGCCGTCAACTGCGCGGACTCCTGGAGCGGGCGGCCCTTGGTCACCTACGAGGCATGGCGGGAGGAGCTCGACCTCGGGCGACTGGCCGACGCCATGCCCGGCCAGGCGGACGCCCACCTCGGCAACGTTTCCCCCTTCGGCGTCCGCGAAATGGCCGGAAACGTCTGGGAGATCACCGCGACCGTGCTGGAAGACCGTGACGACGTCGTCATCTGTGGCGGTTCCTACGACAACCCCTACCGGGCGCTGCAAGCGTCCTACAAGGGCCTGGCCAGGAGAAACGGCCGCAGCAACGTGATCGGGTTCCGATGCGTGGAGGACCTGTGACGAGCGGCGAAGAAATCCCCGCGACCGGCGGCCAGCGAGTCGGCTACATCGCCGAACGCACACCGCACGGCAGCGGGCGCACCGGGAAGCTGAGCACCTACCTCGTCCGCGACGCGGAGACGGGCACCCACCACACCTTCATGTACGCCGACATCGTGACAGAGGGATTCCGTACCCTCCACGTCGGCGAACGGGTCAGATTCCTGACCGACCCCGCAGACCCGGAACGTGCCCGCTACGTCATCCGTCTGGACCTGCCCGAAGTGGAGGACTACTACCGGTGACCCGGCTGGCGCGGCAAGCCCTCGTCGTCATCTACCAAGCCCGCCTCCCGGCCGACCCCACCTGGCCGCCGGGACCGCTGATCCTCCAGGAAGGGCAGATCCGGTCAACCGCCGAAGCGCGCAGTGAGTACTACAACGACAAGGCGGCCCGCGTGTTGTACGGCAGCGCGGAGCGCCCCAGGCGCTGGCACGATCCCTCCCGGCGGGTCATGGGCGGCATCGAGGTCGTCGGCGTCGAAGCGCTACGAGCGTCTGTCGCCGGGCCGGACGCTCACGGGTTGGTGGCCGTACATCTGAGGCCCAGGCATGGAAGCCCGATCGCGCTGCTGCGCGCGCTGGCAGGCCGGAGAGGCGCGCCACGCCTGGACTTCGACCCGCAGGTACTCCTCGACGGCCAGGCCGTGATCGAGTCGACCGGGTCGCCCTTCACGATCTCCTTCGTCGCGCCGGGAGCAAGAGGTCTGCCGCGCCTGTACCGGCAGCCGCGTTACTGGCGCTGGGCGGCCGCCCGGCAGTGGCTGTGGACCTTGGCCTCCCGGACCACGCTGGCCGACTATCCCCCTGACCCCGGAAACCTCGAACCGAGGGAAGACGAGATCATCCGGCTGTCCAGCGACTGGCATGCGGTCGTCCTTCGCGACGGCATGGGTGTCGTCGGCATCCGCCCTGACCAAGGCCGAGACGACAAGTTCTTCGGCTACGCGGAGCTGTACCTGCGCTCGATCTACCTCGACGCCATCCTGCTCGGCCTGATGCAGCAGCAGGGGATCACCCACCTGGAGAAGCGGATGGCCGCAGCGCTCGACTCGTCGTTGACGGCGACCATGGCAGACCTCGAAGGGAGGGTCAGCGCTTTCCGTCACCATCTGTGGGCGCAGCACCTGACCCCGCACGGCATCCCCAACCGCGTGCTGACCGCCTACCAACGCCAGCATGCGCTCCGCGAGCGGTTCGAGCAGATCCTCCTCGACATCAGCGACTTCAACCGACTGAACCGTGACGAGGAGAACCGGTACGTCAACAGCGCCGTGGTCGTATTTACCCTGGCCACCGTCCCCACGGGTATCGCCCTGGCGCTCCTCCAGGTCCTGGAGACCCACAATCCCTGGCTGTTCGCCGCGGTGGGATTCGCCTGCGCCCTGCTCACCGCGGTGCTTCTGCGTACCCGATCTGCCCGTGTCGCACTCCGCGCCCTACGCCGCCGGTTCACCATCACCTGAAACTCCGGATCGGTGGTGAGATCAAGATCGGAAGGCAGCCAAGCAGACCGTGCGGTCGGCACTGAACACGTTGAGGATGCAGGGGTGGGTCTGCACCGTGCCCGCGATCGTTGGGAGGGCGTCGGCCTGCTGCTGGGCGATCGGGTCGAAATCGACGGT
The DNA here is from genome assembly GCF_042435035.1 of Sphaerimonospora cavernae. Lineage (NCBI taxonomy): Bacteria > Bacillati > Actinomycetota > Actinomycetes > Streptosporangiales > Streptosporangiaceae > Sphaerimonospora > Sphaerimonospora cavernae. The sequence continues at coordinate 100,133 of NZ_JBHMQT010000014.1, read as the reverse complement.
GTACACCTACTGTCCCGCCGAGATCCTGCGACGCAGTCGAGCCTCTACCTCTTCCCAGGCCACCCCGCCGGTGGGCTCGCCAGATTCCACCCGCCAAACGGCCCGCCTGCTGTACCACCCCCGTGACAGCAGGCGGGCCACCCAACCCGGCCCGAGGTGTGACGGCGCGTGCCTCGGGGCCTGCTCCGCTGCCTGGGATCGTGGCGTTTTCATTCGCCTGCAGGAGTCGGAGATGGCGTGAACGACGACGTTCCTCTCCTTGATCGTGCCTGGCGTCAGAATCTCGGCAGTCCGGTTGTTTTATCCTGGAGGTCCTCGCGCCCTGAGAGGACAAGGAATGAGACTGGCTATGCCACTACTTGTGGTTACGGTTGTGGGCGCGTTGAACCGGCTCGTCTTCAGCTTGACCAGGGGACGAATCGTGCTATATAAGTTCACCGGTATGCCCGCTGTTACGCTCATGATTGCTGGACCGGAAGTGGGCTATGCGGAGCGGGCTGTACTCCCATGTCTGCCCGACGGGGAAATGCATGTTGTCCTGAAGTATGAGCGCGATACGCCTCCCGAATATGTACAGCTCATGGGCAGGGGTGTCTCAGTATTCATCGACGCGGGTGCCGACGCATCGCCTGTCGTGGCATCACCTGTACGTGAGAACCCGGATGAGCTTTTGGCTCACCTACTGGAAAACGTCTCCTTCCTCAGACGCTGCGAGGCGAGAGCGTCGCGCATGGTTCCCTTCGCGCGACTGGAGCCGGATAGCGGCCCGTGAGACCTTTCGAGTGCTCACGAGCGGCTACCTTTGGCTAATCAGCTCCTTGGGAGAGACTCCAGGGAGTTCGAACACGTACTCCACAGCCACGGGCACATCGGTGGGTAGATCGAGGATGAAGTGCTTTATCGCCTCGACCTCGTCTTGGAGCTCCGCCAGGGTCTCTCCGGAGACACCCCCGGCAATGGGCGCGTCGATCGGATCCGCGCCCCAGACGATGGCTCCGATGTCGATGGCCCTCTCACGGGTGACCCTGAACCGGAGGCGATGCGTGGTCAATGAAGCCAGTCCTTCCCGAACACGTGCTCAAGGGCCTGTTCCAAACGGCAACCGTAGCGACGATGTTGGCCCCGAACTGGCCCTATGCAACTTTGATCTTTCTGATGACAGGGGCTCGGGCCGTACATGACCTGGTCGACGGACGTGTCCCACTCGTGGACCCGGGTAGGACCCACAGCACGGCCACGGGCAGTCCGCGTGCGAGCAGGACGTGCGCAGCAGCGTCAGATCATTGGTGCCGTCTACGAATAAGTGCCTGATCTAACGGATAGCCAGGATGGGTGGATCATGAAGAAGTCCTTTGACGTCGTCGTGATCGGAACAGGGGAAGCCGGCTCAGCGGTGGCCATGCAGTGCCGGGCGGCCGGCCGGACGGTGGCAATCGTCGATTCCCGGCCCTTTGGCGGCACCTGCGGGCTGCGCGGCTGTGACCCCAAGAAGGTGTTGGTGGGAGCCGCCGAGATCATCGATCGGAAACGTCGCATGGAGGGCCGGGGCATCGCCGGGGACCTGCGCATCGACTGGCCCGAACTGATCCGTTTCAAGGGCACGTTCACCGACCCCTTTCCCCGGCATCGAGAGGACGGCTTCGTCCAAGCAGGGGTGGAACCCTTCCACGGGCGTGCACGCTTTCTCGACGCGCGTTCGATCGAGGTTGGCGACGACGTACTCGACGGCGCCCACCTGGTCGTAGCGGTTGGCGCGTGGCCGGCCAGGCTGGGCATCGAGGGCGAGAACAACCTCACCCGCAGCGACCAGTTTCTCGACCTGCCGGAGTTGCCCCGGCGGATCGTGTTCGTCGGAGGCGGTTACATCGCCTTCGAGTTCAGCCACATCGCGGCCAGGGCCGGGGCGTCAGTCACGATCTTGCACCGGGGGGCTCAGCCGCTCAAACACTTCGACCAGGACCTCGTGGCGCGGCTGTTGGAGCGCACCCGTGACGTGGGCATCGACGTCCGGACTGGTACCAAGGTCACGAGTGTCGAGGGAACACCGGGAAACTTCAAGGTCACGGCCTTGACCGATTCGGGGTCCGAGGTGTTCGAGGCGGACATGGTCGTCCATGCGGCTGGTCGCGCGCCCGAGTTGGACGATCTCGACCTGTCCGCCGCCGGGGTCGAGTTCGATCGCCGCGGGGTCCGGGTCAACGGCCACCTGCAGAGCGTCTCGAACCCGGCGGTGTACGCGGCGGGTGACGCGGCCGACAGCGGAGGTCTGCCCGAGACGCCCCTCGCTCAGTACGAGGGCGGCCTGGTCGCCGACAACCTCCTGGAGGGCAACCAGCGTACGGCGGACTACCTCGGCATGGGGAGTGTGGTCTATTCGGTTCCCGCACTGGCTGCGGTGGGGATGACCGAGCAGGAAGCTCACGCCAAGGGCCTGTCTTTCACCGTCAACCAGGCGGACACCTCCGGCTGGTACTCGGCGCGGCGGGTCGTCGAACCGGCGTCGATGTGCAAGATCTTGGTTGAGAAGGGCAGCGGCAAGATTCTCGGAGCTCACCTCCTGGGCCCGGAGGCTGACGAGCTCGCGAACGTCTTCGCTCTCGCCATCCGAGCGGACGTCCGCGCCGACGCGCTGAAGCAAGCGCTGTTCGTCTACCCGACCCAGGCCTCCAACATGGCCTGGATGCTGTAGTACCCAAACTCTCGCGTGAGGGCTCTCAGGAGCCTGGGCCCGTTACAACGAACGACACCTCTCTGTTGCGAGATCAACGGTGTGCCCGCGTGGACGCACCGCGGGGGGATTGGAGGGTCTGGAGACGTGAAAGTGACCAAGGCGTAACAGAAAGCGTCAAAGGGGGCATTTCCATGCCTCTCCGGCGTCTCTGGCTTCTTGAATTAAGTCGGACAGTCGATGCCCTTCGTACTTTATTCCGTCGTGTGTGCTAATCCAATTAGTATAGTCGACATTGGGAATGATCTTTTTTCCCTGGAGCCACGTTGCCTTCCGTAGTTCGCTTTCCGGGATGGCGTCATGGTCCACTAGACACTGAGCCGCCTTTAATGTGGCGGAAGCGTATGCCTCCACGTACGCTTCCGCAGAGCGGCCTTGGTCGGTAGAGCGTGAATCCCCGCATGCTGCCGAACCAATGGTGATAAGCAGGGCGCACGTGGAAAACAAAACTACGGATCGGCTGTTCACCGTTGCACCTCCATGGCATGCTCGGCATCCCCGACCCACTCTCCCAGTCGGCGACCACCGTACACGACTCTTTCGTGGGCGTTGTACCAAATGGTCAGATCGACGTTAGGGGTGATGACTCCGTTTTTGCACCAGGAGGTATCTGGCGGAAGCTTGATCGCACCGGCCGCGACCAGGCCCTGGATCACGGGGATTTTGACGTGCAGCAGGGTTTCACGGAAGTCTTCCTCGCCGATCCTCAGGGCTTTGATGGCGTTGTCGGTGCTTATGGAGTCGTTGGCAGGGGGTTGCGCTATCGCGAGGAATACCTGAGATGCGGTTCCCTTGCCGAACGCGTTCGAGAAGCTCAGTGCTCCGTAACCGCCGGATGCGATCGACAAGAACGTCTTGAGTCGCTGTGCCTGCTCGTCTCTCTGCTGGGCGTCGTCGAACTTCAGGTCCTTCTCGACTTTTGCAATCAGGCCGTTGAGACTGCTCATCTGGCGCAGATAGTCCTCGCCGGGGTTCCGAATCGACGCGGCCACGCTGGCGCTGATCCTGGCCTCCATCTTTCCCTGAAAGGAGCCGAGGTCCTTGGGGTCGTGCAGAGCCTGCTTGAGAAACGCGGTCAACGCGGTTCGGTCGACGTAAGCGGCCCATGGGGCATCGGGTTGATCGCTGAGTGGATGAGCCCCGCTCATGTAGCTGTTGACAGATGCGGCGAGGTCGGGGAGGTAGCGGTCGGCGGTGTGGATGAGGGATTGGCGGATCGGGTGGGGGAGGACGTCGCCGGGATGGAGCCTGGCGAACTCGGCGGTGGCCTGCACGACGTTGACGACGGCCCAGGCCGACTCCTTGGCGTCCTCCGTGGCGCCTCGCTCGGCGGACACGGCCGCCTTGATGAAGCCGGCGGGGTGTGAGCTCATGTCGACCTGGAGCGGTCCCCGGCGGGGCGTGTCCATGCTGTAGCCGTCGTAACCCAGCGTGCGCCAGTCGTCGCTCACCAGCATCGTGGCGTACTTCACCCCGTTGGCCTGGTCGCCGAGCACGTGCCGGGCCGCCAGGCCGTTCTCGGCGGCACGGTCCAGCACCGCCGCCACGGGGTCGAAGTCGGCGAGAGCCTGCTGGTCGCCGCTGTGAACGGGCAGGGCCTTGTCGGCCGGCCCGACCTGCGTCCTGCCGGTCGCGCGGGCGTCGAGCATGGAACGGGTGACCTCGGCGAGGAACTGAGGATCCCAGGATGTGCCGTCGGGGCCGTACTTGAAGAGCATGCCGGTCGACCAGGGATCGGAGTTCTTGGTGATCGCCGCCCTGGTCGCCGCGGACAGCAGCGGCCGGCTGTCCTTGCCCGTGCCGGTCCGCATCCTGCTTGCCGCGGCGAGCGAGGTGCCCAGCGCCTGCAGAAGGCTCACGCTGTCCGCGCTGAGCAGCGAGCCGCCGGGGCCCTCGTAGAGGGTGCTCGCGGCTTTGAGCGCCGCCGCGCCGCCCTGCGCCCAGAAGGTCGCGAGGTAGTCCTTGTCGCCGAGGTGCTCGGTGATGCGCTGCGCCACCTGGGCCAGGTCGGGACGCGCCCGCTCTGGACTACTGGAGGCGGTGGCCAGGACGTCGTTCAGCGCCTGCACGTCCTGTACGGCCTGGGTGCCGCTCTGCCCGGTGGCGGTCCAGTCGAGATCCAGATATCTGGGCGGCAGACCGGTGAGCACCCACTCCCCGCGGGGCCTGAGCGTCGTCGGATCCAGGCTTTTCAGGTTCGCCAGATCGTGCGCCCGTGCTGTACGTGCGCGCATGTCGCGGGCGTCGTCCAGGGCCGCGTCGGTCAGGCGGGCCAGCGGGGCGAGGCTGACCTCGCCGCCCCACCGCTGCATCGTCTGCCGGATCAGCGGTCCGTTGCGTGACAGCACCTCGTGCAGCCGGTGCAGGCGCTTCGCCAGCTCCTCAAGGTTGGTGGGATTGACCCCGACGAATCCGTCCACGACATCCCTCCCTTGGCGTACGGCGCCACGCGATAGGGGAGCGGGTGCGGCGGTTACGAGGCACGGCGGATTCCCCTCAGCGATGCGATTGACGGCCCCCGTCAAGGCTAAGCAGACATAGCCGGATAGGCCACGGTTAACCACCGCGAAAAGGAGAATTACCAGCTATCAACAGTAGCGATAGTCAGGGAGATAACGGCGTTCTTGTCCAATTTGATGCCCGGTGCCGAGAGGCGGCCGAGTCACATGTCGGAGATGGATAGTGAATGCTTACCGAGGCTTCCTGTCAGATTGACAAGAAGCTAGCGTGTGCGCATGGACGACGATCGATGGGAGGCCCCGCGGGTTCTGCTCGCGGTCGACCTAGTGATCTTGACTCTGCGTGGCTCCCGTCTGCATGTGCTGCTCATCGAACGTGGTGTCGAGCCTTTTCGCGGCGCCTTGGCCCTGCCGGGAGGTTTTCTCCGCGATCAGGAGGAGGACATCGTCGCGGCGGCGCACAGGGAGTTGTTCGAGGAGGCGGGCCTGGCCGACGTGCCGCATCTGGAGCCGCTGGGGGTGTACGGAGAACCGGGGCGTGATCCTCGCGGGCGTGTGGTGTCGGTCGCCTATCTGGCGATCGCGCCGCGTCTGCCGGAGCCCGTCGCCGGCACCGACGCGGCGGAGGCCAGTTGGCGGCCGGTGGAGCACGCCATGTCCTCAAACGTGGAGTTGGCGTTCGACCATCGGCGGATTCTCGCGGACGGCGTCGAACGGGCGCGGGTGAAGCTGGAGCATTCGGCACTCGCGACGGCCTTCTGCGGCGAGACCTTCACCATCTCGGAACTCCAGCAGGTCTACGAGGCGGTGTGGGGGATCCGGCTGGACCCCCGGAACTTCTACCGCAAGGTCCAGAGCGCGCGTGGCTTCATCGTCGCGGCCGGTCCCATGCGGCGGACGGAGGGCGGCCGACCCGCCCGGCTGTTCAAGGCCGGCCCGGTTCAGGAGCTCTATCCCCCGATGGTCCGTTCGGCGCAGGCCGTGGACGAGGGGGCCTGATGGCCGTAAAGACGGCCGTACAGCTCAGATCATGTCCGAAGGAGGCGCAAACCCATGAGCAAGGAGCGTCCCATCGTGTTTCTCACGGCGCTGGACCTTGAGTACCAGGCCGTGAGGGAGCACCTGACCGACGTGCGGCCGCATCGCCACCGCGCCGGTACCCGTTTCGAGGTCGGCCGACTCGCCAATGGCGGGTGTCCGGCCGTCCTTGGGCTGGTCGGCAAGGGAAACCATCCGGCGGCGGTGCTCGCCGAGCGGGCCATCGCCGAGTTCGATCCGTTCGCTCTGCTGTTCGTGGGGGTCGCCGGTGCCCTGTGGCCCCAAGTCGGCTTGGGCGACGTGGTGGTGGCGACCCACGTCTACGCCTATCACGGCGGCACCAGCGAGGACGACGGACTCAAGGCGCGTCCTCGGGTCTGGGAGATCTCGCACGAGTCGGATCAGATCGCCCGTCACCTCTATCGCGACGGCACCTGGAAGCGCCGCCTCCCCGATGGCGTACCCGCTCCGAACGTCCGCTTCGGACCGATCGCGGCCGGCGAGGTCGTGCAGGATTCGGCGATCTCCGCGCACGCTCAGTGGGTTCGGCGGACCTACAACGACGCGCTCGCGATCGAGATGGAGGCGGCCGGGGCAGCGCAGGCCGCCCACCTGAACAGGTCGCTGCCGGTGGTCATCGTCCGCGGCGTGAGCGACCGGGCGGACGGCACCAAAGCGGCCACCGACGGCGCGGACTGGCAGCGGAGAGCGGTGGTGAACGCGGCGGCGTTCGCCACGGCACTGGCCGAGGAACTCGCTCGGGAACCACATCATGGTCGGCCTGCCGACAGGACGGGAAGGGCGGAGGACGAGCCGATGGGTGGAGACATCAGGAATGTCGCCGGCGGCAACGCCTGGGTGGGCGTGCAGGCCGGGCACATCCATGGCGATGTTTCGATCGGACGATCGCCGGAGTCCGGCCTCGATCCGGCGGCGCGGCTCGCGGACCTTCACGCCCGACTCAGAAAGGCTCGGACGGCGGGAGAAGTGGACGAGGAGACCTTCACCGCGGCGCAGGAGGAGCTCGCGGTCGTCTCCGAATCCCTGGCGGCGAGCACGGAACAGGGCAAGAGCCGGGCGATGATCGCCCTCAAGAAGCTACGCGGTCTGCTGGTGGACGTGGCCGATCTGGCGGCGAAGGTGGCGGCCGTCATCGCCGCGGTCCGAGGCGTCTCGTGAATGCTCCGGGTGGGAGCACGACGAACATCGCGGACGGCTCGGCCACCGTCGGTGTCCAGGCGCAGACCGTGCACGCCGTCAACTTCTACGAAATCTTCCCCGGTGACTCGCCTGAGCGGAAATTCGAGGTGGGCCTCCGTTTTCTGCGCGGTGGGGTGCCCGCCAAGGCGAGGGAGCACATAGGCGAAGCGGTCGCTGACGGCTACGTCACGAGCCGTTCGTGTTTCTATCTGCTGCTCGCCCTGCTGAGCGGCCGTACGTTGCGGCAGGTGCCGAAGGAAGACCTGGCCATGTTGCGCGTCGCTCAGGGGCGGATCGTCGGCGGCACCGACGAGTGGACCGAAGCGATCGGCGTGATCAGTTGTCTTCTGACGTCTCTGCAGAAAGGCGACGTCGTTCCCGCCACCGTCGAAGCGGAGCTCAACCGACTGGGCCAGGTCCAACGGGACGAGATCCAGCAGAATCTCGAGATGTTCCTGAACGGTTCCATTCAGGACGATCTGTGGGCGCGAGCGTTCGAGTCGGCGCGGAAAGACCGGTGCGATCAGCGGCGCCTGGACCGGATCTGGAAGTTCTTCCAGCCCAGTCCCGCCGGGGCGCGGGTACGGCGGCCGAATCCGGAGGCGGCCACGATCGGCGACTGGGGCCGGTTGATCGGGGCCTCCGCGCTGTCACTGGCCGCCGTCTGCTTCGTCGGGGTCCTGGCATGGCAACACGCTTGGCTGTCGACGCTCCCCGCCCTGCTGCTCTTCGGCGTCGGCTGCTACGTGTGCTGGCGAAACGGCGTGGAGTGGCGGTTTCTGGTCGAACGTCGCCGGGACAAGGATCGGGATTATCTGGCCGTCGGCCCGAAGCCCGCCGCCGCGCAACGGGGCTTCGCAGGCAAGATCGACCGGCAGTTCGACCATTATTTCGCGAGGTACGTCCCGCGGAACACGGAAAGGGCGCAGTGGCTGGCTCACACGGCCGGGATCCGCCGGACGCTGCGCGATGAGGTGGTCGACATCTACCGCGAGAGCAGGACCGACGCCGAAAAGGTCGCGTGGCTCGTCAGATATCTCGTCAGCGACGTGAGACAGCGCTGGGAGAGGGGCACGCTGTGGGATTATCGCGACCGGCTCCGGGTCGCGCCGTCCACGAAGGGCCTGTTCGTGCTCGGGGTCGCCGCGTCAACCGCGGGCGGAGCGACGATGATCTGGGCCGCTCTGCAGGTCCAGCCTTTTCACGCCGTGGTCGCCGCGGTCATCGTCGCGGCGGCCGGCCGGGTCGCCGCCCTGGGCTGGTTGCGCATCGTCCTGGAGCACAGGAGATTCGCCGCAGAACAGGAGGACGCTCGGCGATCCCTGGCCGGTCGCGAGGCGGCCTTCGAACGATGGACCGCCAAGCTCGCGGACAGACCGTCCGATCTTGAGATGGCTCACTGGCTGGACTGCGACCGCAAGGCGTTGATGGAGGAGGCGATGGGGCACTACAAACTGAAGCCGAGCGATGTCGTCGCCCATGCCTTCATCGAGGCGCCCGGCAAGTCCTACAAGCGGGCGCGGGTCAGCAAGGGACCCTGGCGGTATACGAGATACAGTCTCCTGATCTTCCTGCTCACCGCGGACGGCGTACGGCAGATGACCGCCGACCTCGACTTCGTCGAGGCGAGCTTCCATGACAAGGGGAGGATCAACTATCGCTACGACGCCATCGCGGCGGTCCATGCCACCGAGGCCGACGACGGGGGCAGATCATTCGAGCTCACCCTTGTCAACGGCGAACCGATCAAGGTCAAGATGATCGAGGCTCTCCAGGCCGTCGCCGAACCGGGGGAGGACGAGCGATCCGTGTCACGGGTGACGCTCGATGCCGCCGGGCTCGGAAACACCCTGCACGTTCTCGAAGGCGTTGCCGCCGAGGGAAAGGAATGGATCGGTCACGAACGCAAGCGCGAGGAGGACGGCCTGGCCGCTCTCGCCGACGCCGTTCAAGGGATCTCCCCGCGGTACGAGTAGGCCTGGGCCGCTCGCCTGACAGTGAGTGCGGCGGAGGCCGCAGTGAGCAGCGTGACGCCGGCAATGCCTCGGGACCGCTTCTCTGGTGACAACGACGACGCCGTGGCGATCAGCGTGGCCCGGAGTAGTCAGGCCGTGGGGATGCGGGCGAAGCGGGTGGCGATGTGGAGGTCGTGCTCGATGCGGGCGGCGGCCTCCCGGAGCGGGGGCAGTACGGCCTCGCGGGTCCGCTCGGCGGTCTGCCGGTGGGCGTGTGTGGACACGTTGACGGCCGCGACGACCTCGCCGGCGCGGTCGCGCACCGGGACGGCGATGGACCGCAGCCCCTCCTCCAGTTCCTGGTCCACCAGGGCGTACCCGTCCCGCCTGACCTGGTCGAGCAGCTCGGCGAGCGGTACCGGCGACGTGACCGTGTGGCGGGTGAGCGGGCGCGGGTCGGCACGGGCCAGGTAGGCGGCACGGTCGGCTTCGCCCAGCCCGGCCAGCAGGACCCGGCCCATCGACGTCGCGTACGCGGGGAAGCGGGTGCCCACCGTGATGTCCACGCTCATGATCCGCTCGGTGGGCACCCGCGCGACGTACCGGATGTCGTCCCCGGCCAGGATGGCCATCGACGCCGAGTCACGCACCTCGCCGGCCAGCCAGGTCAGGTGCGGCTGGGCGATCTGGGGCAGCGTCAGCCGGGCCAGGCAGGCGTACCCGAGGTCGAGCACGCGCGGCGTCAGCCGGAACACCCTGCCCTCGGCGGCCACATAACCCAGGTGGGTCAGCGTGATGAGTGCTCGCCGTACGGTCGCCCGGGGCAGCCCGGTGGCCTCGGCCAGGGCGGAGAGCGACATCCCCGCGGTCGTGAATCCGGTGAGCACGGCAAGGCCCCGGGCGAGGGATTCGACGAACTCTGAGCCGCTGTCAGATACACAGGCTCGTGCGGTACCCACCGGTCCGGGAGCGGGGGGAGTGGTGAGCGCGTGCTCCATCGCCGCGGCCGTCTCGCGCAACCTCGGCAGCATCGCGTCGCGCAGCGACGCGGTGTCGTGCCTGCTCGTATGGCTGACCACGCTCGCCGCGCAGAGCACGCGGCCGGTGGCGTCACATACCGGTACGGCTACCGCGACCAGCCCGGGCTCGATCAGCTGGTCGTCGATCGACCAACCCTCCTGCCGCGCCCGGACGACCCGATCTTCGAACGAGTCCGCGCCGAGACCGCCGTCGTGGTCGGAGGGCAGCACGGGGAAACCGGCGTAGCCGGGGTCCGAGGCCACCCGGGTGCGCCACCTCTCCCAGTCGGCGGGGGACCAGCCGGCCGCGAACAGCGCCCCCGGGGCGGCGCACTCGGCGGGGAGCAGGTCGCCGACACGGAAAACCGCCGTCATCCTGCGCCGCCGCGGCGCCTGGTGGACGAAGCGGACACCGTCGGCGTCCGGAACGGCGAGCGATACCGACTCATCGAGCTCGTCGGCGAGCCGGTCGGCGTACGGCCCGAGCAGTCCGGGAAGCCGGGAGGCGGCCAGATAGGCGTTGCCGAGCTCCATCAGCGCCAGGGCGAGCACCGCGTCGCGGCCGGCCGGCCGCACGTAGCCGAGCCGGACGAGCGTGCCGAGCACCCGGTCGACGGTCGATCGGGCGAGGCCGGCGTCCCGGGTCAGGTCGCTCACGGTGCGGCGCCCCCCGGCGAGGGAGAGCCGCCGGATCACGGCGAGTCCGCGGACCAGCGGGCCGACCGCCTCCTTCGGCGGATCGCCCGCCGGCAGGGCCTCGCCGGTCGTCGCCTCTGTCATCGTGGTCTCTCCCCGCGGCCGCGCCGTACCCGCTCCCACCACGTGCGGCCGTTGACACCTGCCCGGTGGTGGACAAAACTTAGCCAGGACAATAGTGAACTAGAGTTCGTCAGGCGAACAAATACCCGATCTCGGCCTCCGCCGGGTCGTGCGGGACCACGTGTGAAGACGAGTACGGCATGAGGATGAGAGACGACGACGGAAATGGCTGACATCCGCACCCTGCCCGAGGCGGTGGCGGAGCTGATCCACGACGGCGACTGCGTCGCCATGGAGGGCTTCACCCACCTCATCCCGTTCGCCGCCGCCCACGAGATCATCCGCCAGGGCATCACCGACCTCACGCTGGTACGGATGACCCCCGATGTGATCTACGACCAGCTCATCGGCGCCGGTCTGGTGAAGAAGCTGATCTTCTCCTGGGGCGGCAACCCCGGGGTCGGCTCGCTGCACCGCTTCCGTGACGCCGTCGAGAACGGCTGGCCGCGCCCGCTGGAGCTGGACGAGCACAGTCACGCCGGGATGGCCAACCGCTACGTCGCCGGCGCCTCCGGTCTGCCGTTCGCGGTGCTGCGCGGTTACCGCGGCACCGACCTGACGAGCCGCACCGACACCGTGGCCACGGTGACCTGCCCCTTCACCGGCGAGGAACTGGCGGCCGTGAAAGCGATCAACCCGGACGTCACCGTCATCCACGCCCAGCAGGCCGACCGCGAGGGCAACGTGCAACTCTGGGGGCTGACCGGGGTGCAGAAGGAGGCCGCGCTGGCGGCCCGGCGGGTGCTGGTCACGGTCGAGGAGATCGTTGACGAGCTCACCCCGAGCCCCGGCGGGGTCGTCCTGCCCGGCTGGGTGGTGACGGCCGTCGCGCAGGTGCCGGGCGGGGCCCACCCGTCGTACGCCGCCGGGTATTCGGTCCGGGACAACGACTTCTACCAGGCGTGGGACCCGATCGCGCGTGATCGTGAGAAGTTCACCGCCTGGATCCGCGAGCACGTCCTGACGGGAGCGGCGGCCCGATGAGCGACTGGACCTCCGACGAGCTGATGACCGTCAACGCGGCCAGGGCGCTGGCCGGCGTGCGGAAGACCTGCTTCGTCGGCATCGGCCTGCCCAGTGCCGCCGCGAATCTCGCCCGCCGGACCGTCCGCCCGGATCTCGTCCTGATCTACGAGTCCGGAGCGCTGGGCGCCAAGCCGACCAGGCTGCCGCTGTCCATCGGGGACGGCGAGCTCGCCGACACGGCCGACGCCGTCGTGTCGGTGCCCGAGATGTTCAACTACTGGCTGCAGGCCGGGCGGATCGACGTCGGCTTCCTCGGCGCGGCCCAGGTCGACCGCTTCGCCAACATCAACACCACGCTCGTCGACCGCGGCCCGGACCGGCCGCCGGGACGGCTGCCCGGCGCGGGCGGTGCGCCGGAGATCGCGGCGGACTGCGGCGAGGTGCTCATCGTGCTGCGCCACTCCACCCGCAACTTCGTCGACCGGCTCGACTTCGTCACCTCGGTCGGCCACGGCGGCGGACCTGTCGACCGCGGGCGTCTCGGCCTGCGCGGACGCGGCCCGGTCGCGGTCATCACCGACCTCGGCGTCATGCGCCCCGACCCGGAGACCGCCGAGTTGGTGCTGACCGACCTGCACCCCGGCGCCACCGTCGACCAGGCCCGCGCCGCGACCGGCTGGCCGCTGAAGACCGTCGCCGACGTGGCCGTCACCGCGCCGCCGGCCGATGCCGAACTGGCCGCGCTCCGCGCGCTGAAGGCCGCCTGACCGAGCCATGCACGACCTGAGGATGATGCCGCGGCTTCGAGAGATGACACAGTCATGCGAGATACCACGGTCTCGAAAGGGAGACGACCATGACGAACCCGCCCGGAACGCCACCACAGCCACCGGGACTCGAAACGCAGCAGACCATCAGCGCGGAGATCGCCGAGATCCGTGACGCGTACGGCAAGGCCGTGGCGGAGGGCGGGCCGCGGCGCGATCACCCAGAACGCGACTATCCGCCCTACCGCAGCAGCGTGCTGCGCCACCCCAAGCATGCTCTCGTCGTGCCGCGCGATCCCGAGGCGGCCGAGCTGACCGGCCCGGTCTTCGGCGTCACCGACGTGACCGAGATCGACAACGACCTCACCCGCCGGCACCTCGGTGAGCCCCTGGGCGAGCGGATGCTTGTCACCGGTCGGGTGCTCGACCGGGCCGGCCGCCCGGTGCGCGGCCAGCTCGTCGAGATCTGGCAGGCCAACGCCTCCGGGCGGTACGCCCACCAGCGCGACCAGCACCCCGCCCCGCTCGACCCGAACTTCACCGGCGTCGGACGGTGCCTCACCGACGACGACGGGCGTTACTCCTTCGTCACGATCAAGCCCGGCCCCTATCCATGGCGCAATCACCACAACGCCTGGCGGCCCGCGCACATCCACTTCTCCCTGTTCGGCACGGCCTTCGCCCAGCGACTGGTCACCCAGATGTACTTCCCGGGGGACCCGTTGTTCGACTTCGATCCCATCATGCAGGCGGTGACCGACGATTCCGCGCGCCGTCGCCTCGTCGCCGACTACGATCACAACCTGTCCACCCATGAGTGGTCGCTCGGCTACCGCTGGGACATCGTCCTGGACGGCCCGGCCGCGACCTGGACGGAGGAGGGCCGATGAGCACGAGCCCGCCGCCCACGGCGTCCCAGACCGTCGGTCCGTTCTACGGGTACGCCCTGCCGTTCGCCGGAGGCGGCGACGTCGCCCCCGCCGGGCACCCGGACACGATCACCCTGCACGGCACGGTGCACGACGGGGCCGGCGCGCCCATCCCGGACGCGCTGCTGGAGTTCTGGCAGCCCGCTCCCGACGGGTCACGCGCGGGCGCACCGGGCTCCCTGCGCCGTGACCCGGTCACCGGCGCGGTGATCGGACGCGACGGCCTCGCCTTCACCGGGTTCGGCCGGGTCGCCGCCGACGCCGACGGCCACTATCTGCTGCGCACGCTTCCGCCGGGCGGCGTGCCGTACATCTCGGTCTGCGTCTTCGCACGCGGCCTGCTGCACCACCTGTTCACCCGGGCCTACCTGCCCGAGCTGACCGACGTCGACGGCGAGCCGCTGCTGGCCTCGCTGCCGCCGCACCGCCGGGCCACCCTGCTCGCCGTGCCCGAGCACGAGCGCGTCTACCGCTTCGACGTACGGCTCCAGGCCGACGGGGTCCACGAGGAGACGGTCTTCCTTGCCTTCGAGTGACCGGCATCCGGCTGACGGACAGGATGTCGGGCTGCTCACTCCGATCGTGGCCGGTTCGCGGGTCGAGGCGCTCACCGGTGACGCGGCGTTCGTCCGGGGCATGCTCGACGCCGAGGCCGCGCTGACCCGGGCACAGGCCGCGCTGGGGCTCGCCCCGTCCGCCGCCGCGGCGGCCGTCACCGCCGCGGCCGGGCAGACGTCCCGGTTCGACGTCCGCGACCTGGCGCTGCGGGCCCGTTCCGGAGGCAACCCGGTGATCCCGCTGGTCGCCGATCTGACCGCGGCCGTGGCCGAGCACGACCCCGAGGCCGCGCCGTACGTCCACCGGGGGGCCACCAGCCAGGACATCTGGGACACGGCCGCGATGCTCGTCGCGGCGCGGGCGCTGGAGCCGATCCTGACCGACCTGGACCGTACGGCTGGCGCCCTCGCCCGCATGGCCGTCGAACACCGCGACACTCCGATGCCCGGCCGGACCCTCACCCAGCACGCGGTGCCGACCACGTTCGGCCTGAAAGCGGCCGGTTGGCGGAGCCTCGTGACGGCTGCCCGCGACCGCCTGGCCGCCGCCCGGGCCGCGCTGCCCGCCCAACTCGGGGGTGCCGCCGGCACGCTGGCCGCCTTCCAAGAGTACGCATCCCAGGAGTACGCCCTCCAGGAGTGGCGTCCGGAGAGCGTGCTGCGGCTGCTCGCGGCGTACGCGGCGGAGACCGGACTGGCCGAGCCGGCGCTGCCGTGGCACACGCTGCGCACGCCCGTCGCCGACCTCGCCGGGGCGCTGGCCTTCGGCTCCGGCGCGCTGGGCAAGCTCGCCGCCGACGTGCTCGTGCTGTCGCGCACCGAGATCGGCGAGGTCTCTGAGAACATCGGCGGCGGGTCCTCCGCCATGCCGCAGAAGGCCAACCCGGTCGCGTCGGCACTGATCGCCTCGGCCGCCCGGCAGGTCCCGGCCCTGGCCGCCGTGCTGTACGGATCACTCGCGGCCGAGGACGAGCGCCCGCCGGGGGCCTGGCACGCCGAGTGGCAGCCGATGCGGGAGGCGCTGCGCCTGGTCGGCGGCTCCGCGGCGACCGCCGCGGAACTCGCCGAGGGGCTTCGGGCGCATCCGCGGCGGATGGGCGACAACCTCGACCTCACCGGGGGCCTGATCGTCTCGGAGCGGCTCAGCGCCGCCCTCGCGGCCGAGATCGGCCGGGAACACGCAGCGCGGGCGGTCAAGGCGGCCGCCCGTGCTGTACAAACACGTGCTGTACAAACACGTGCCGTACGACCACGGGCCGTACAGACGCGGGCGGAACATGGCGGGGCCGGGCTGGTGGCGGCGCTCCTGGCCGATCCGGCCGTGGCGGCGGCCTTCGGCGAGGAGAGGCTGCGCGAACTGACCGATCCGGCGGGGTACACGGGTCTGGCAGGCATTCTTGTGGACCGCGCGCTGGACCTCGCACCGGGCCTCGCACCGGGCGCTCCCACTGGGCATTGAGGAGAGACGATGACGGGCATGCTTCACCACCGGGTCGACGGGCCCTCGCCCGAGGACCGTTACCTGCCGCTACTGCTGGGCCCCTCGATGGGGACGTCCCTGGCCGTGTGGGACCCCCAGGTGCCCGCGCTGGCCCGGGACCGGCGGGTGATCCGCTGGGACCTGCCCGGACACGGCGGATCACCGGCGGACGTGGTGGACACCACCCCGGGTGCGACCACGATCGCCGATCTGGGGCGGCTCGTGCTCGCGCTGGCCGACTCCCTCGGCGTCGATCGCTTCGACTACGCGGGGATCTCGGTCGGCGGCGGGGTCGGCGCCTGGCTCGCCCTACATCACCCCGAGCGCGTCGCCTCGCTCGCCATGGTCTGCTCGTCGGCGCGCTTCGGCGAGCCCCCGGCCTGGCACGAGCGGGCGGCCCTGGTCCGGGCCGAGGGCACGGCCCCGCTCGTCGACATGAGCGCCACCCGATGGTTCACTCCGGGCTTTCCGAGCTTTCCGGGGTCCCGCGCGGCGGCGCTGCTGGACGATCTGCGCGCGGCCGACCCCGCCGGTTACGCCGCCGGCTGTGACGCGCTCGCCTCCTACGACCTGCGCGGTGACCTGGCGCGCATCGCCGTACCCACCCTTGTGGTCGCGGGGCGGGACGACCCCGCGACCACGCCGGCACACGCCCGCGAACTGGCCGACGGCATCCCCGGCGCGTCGCTCGTCGAGGTCGCCCGCGCCGCGCACCTCGCCAACGTCGAGCGCCCGGCGCCGGTGCTCGCCGCCATGCTCGAACATCTCGCGTCCGCCGCCGCTGAAGCGCCTCCCCGCGACGACGCCTCCCGGCACGCCGCGGGCATGGCCGTACGGCGGGCGGTGCTGGGGGACCGGCACGTGGACCGGGCCGTCGCGGGCACCACCGACTTCACCGCGCCCTTCCAGGACTTCATCACCCGCTATGCCTGGGGGGAGATCTGGACCCGCCCCGGACTGAGCCGCCGGACCCGCAGCTGCATCACGTTGACGGCCCTGGTGGCGCGCGGCCACCACGACGAGCTCGGCCTGCACGTGCGGGCCGCGCTGCGGAACGGTCTCACGCCCGAGGAGATCAGGGAGGTCCTGCTCCAGACGGCCGTCTACTGCGGGGTTCCCGCCGCCAACTCGGCGTTCGCGGTCGCCGACCGGATTCTGAGCGAAGAAAGGGAAGGCTGATGCACACCACTGTCGGCATCATCGGCGGCGGCCCGGCCGGGCTGCTCCTCGCCCGGCTGCTGCACCTCGCCGGCATCGACAGCGTCGTACTGGAGAGCCGCGACCGGGCCTACGTCGAGCAGCGCCAGCGTGCCGGCATCCTGGAGCAGGGCGCGGTCGACGTGCTGCGCGAGTGCGGCGCGGGGGAGCGGATGGACCGGGAGGGTCTCGTCCACGACGGCATCGAGCTGCGCTTCGACCGCCGCTCGCACCGGATCGACTTCCCCTCGCTCACCGGTGGTCGGCGCGTGATGGTCTACGCGCAGACCGAGGTCGTCAAGGACCTGATCGCCCTGCAGTTCCGGCAGGGGGGCGGCCCGCTGCTGTTCGAGGCGCAGGCCCGGGCGGTGACCGGCATCGATACCGATCGACCTGCCGTCCACTTCACCCACGAGGGCGGTGAGCGTACGCTCACCTGTGACTATGTGATCGGCTGCGACGGCTTCCACGGCATCACCCGGGCCGCCATGCCGGATCTCGCCACCTATGAGCGGACTTATCCGTACTCGTGGCTCGGCATCATGGCCGACGTGCCGCCGTCATGCGATGAGCTGATCTACGCGCACTCCGAGCGGGGCTTCGCGCTGCACAGCATGCGCTCCACCACGGTGAGCCGCATCTACCTCCAGGTCCCGAACGGCACGGACCCGGCGCAGTGGCCCGACGAGCGGATCTGGGACGAGCTCGACGCCAGGTTCGCGGTCGACGGCGACTGGAAGCTGGAACGCGGCCCGATCACCGCCAAGTCCGTGCTGCCGATGCGCAGCTTCGTCGCCGAGCCGATGCGGCACGGCCGGGTCTTCCTGGCCGGTGACGCCGCGCACATCGTGCCGCCGACGGGGGCCAAGGGCCTGAACCTCGCGTTCAGCGACGTCGTCGTCCTCGCCAGGGCCTTCGCCCACCTGCACGCGACCGGGTCGGCGGAACTGCTCGACGCCTACTCGGCCACCTGTCTGCGGCGGGCCTGGCGGGCCGAGCACTTCTCCTACTTCATGACGACGACGCTGCATACCGATCCGGCCCAGTCGCCGTTCGACACCCGGCTGCAGCTCTCCCAGCTCGATCGCATCGCGACCAGTACGGCGGCCGCCACCGAACTGGCGGAGAACTACACCGGCCTGCCGATCGGCTGAGGAGTGCTCACCACCGCAGGAGGGCGCCGATGCCGACCGCCTCGCTGAGCACGTCGCGTCCTGAGCCGAGACCAGGATGACGCCGGTCGGCAGTCCTTCGTCGAGCAGTTCCAGCAACGGGTGAATGAAGGGCCCGTCGTCCAGCACGATGCGGTTGGGCACCCGTATCTGGCTGTCCAGGCGGAGGACCCAGTAGCCGGTCAGCCCGGCGAACGTGATGCGGCCGCGACCGGGCTCGGAGCCCCTTGTCGTCGAGCTGTTCGATAGCTCGGGTTGGTGACGGTGACGTTGGATCCGCCGGTCTTGTCGTGGGCCTGAAACTTTCAGCTCTGCCCGATCGCTGGACGGCCCATGAGGGCGCATCTCCCGAAATCTCCGGTAACGGACGGTACGCAACCGGTTTCGCGAAGTGGCCCAGAGGCCGTACCCTCCCATAGTGACCTCTTGGGGGGTTTCTTACTCATGACGCAATCTCGC
The DNA here is from genome assembly GCF_042435035.1 of Sphaerimonospora cavernae. Classification (NCBI taxonomy): domain Bacteria; kingdom Bacillati; phylum Actinomycetota; class Actinomycetes; order Streptosporangiales; family Streptosporangiaceae; genus Sphaerimonospora; species Sphaerimonospora cavernae. The sequence goes on along the minus strand of NZ_JBHMQT010000014.1, from coordinate 81,388 downwards.
AGTCTTCTGCCGTTTGCCGCTTTCCCGCGTAGTCTCCGGCCCGTGCCCGAGATCGGCGGGATCGCGAGTCCGAATCCGGGCCCGCTGGACACCCGGGACACGGGTCCACGCCCGGGTTCTCCTCTGTGGGCCTACCTCACCGTGGTCACCGCGGCGGGCATCCTGGCGCTGGTGATCGCGCAGGTGAGGCCCGGCCTCGGCGGACTGGTGGAGGTCGCCCGGACGCCGCTGCTGTGGCTGGTCCTGGTGCTCGTCGTGCTGGGCGAGCTGCGGCCGGTCATGGTCAACTCCTCCGCATCCCTGGTCGGGGGCACCCCCACCTCGACGATGTTCACCTTCGCCGCGCTCATGCACTACGACCTTCCGACGGCGGCGCTGATGCAGGCCGTGGCGGTGATCGTCACCGGGTTGGCGCATCACAGGGCCTGGCACCGCATCCTGTTCAACCTCGCCATGGTGACGCTGGCGTGCACCGCGGCCGCCGTGGTGCTGGGCGCGTTCGGCATCCACCCGAGCCCCGGCTCGCCGTGGGTTCCCGACGGCGCCGGCATCCCCGCGATCGTGCTGGCGGGTCTGGCGTACTTCATGGTCCGCGGCTGGCTCGTGTGCGGCGCCGTGGCGCTGCACGAGCGCAGGCCGGTCGGCCGGGTGATCCGGTCCTCGATCGGCCCGCAGTCCCTCGGATACGGCGCGCTGCTCGGTCTCGCGCCGCTCGTAGCCGTCGTGATGGAGCACTCGCCGGCCCTGATCCCCCTGTTCATCGCGCCGCTGATCGCCATCTACTTCACCACCACGCTCTCGCTGCGCCGCGATCACCAGGCCACCCACGACGGTCTCACCAGCCTGCCCAACCGGAAGATGCTGATCCTGCGCACGGAGGAGGCGCTGGCCGAGGCCGGACAAGACGAGAGGGTCGGCCTGCTGCTGCTTGATCTGGACAGGTTCAAGGAGGTCAACGACACGCTCGGCCACCCGGTGGGCGACCGCCTGCTCCAGATCGTGGCGCACCGCCTCACCCACAGCGTGCGGCCGGGCGACGTGGTGGCCCGGCTCGGCGGCGACGAGTTCGCCGTGCTGCTGCCCTCCATCAGGGACGCCCATGCGGCGAAGGAGGTCGCCTCGCGGCTGCGGGTGGCGCTGACGGAACCGGTGCGCCTGGAGGGAATGACCTTCGACATCGACGCCTCGGTCGGCATCGCCCTCTACCCCGATCACGCGCCGGACTTCGAACTGCTGCTGCAACGTTCCGACGTGGCGATGTACCTGGCCAAGGAGGGCCGTACCGGTGTGGAGTTCTATCTGCCGGACAAGGACCGCAACTCGCCCGAGCGGCTCAGCCTGCTGGGCGACCTGCGCCAGGCACTCGACGGCGGGGAACTGGCTCTCCACTACCAGCCCAAGGTGAGCCTGGCCGACGGGCGGGTCGAGAGCATGGAGGCGCTGCTGCGCTGGTGGCATCCGGCGCGCGGCCTGGTTTCTCCGGCTGATTTCATCCCGCTCGCCGAGCAGTCCTACCTGATGCGCGAAATCACCCGGTACGTCATCCAACGGGCGCTGGAGCAGGCGGACCGGTGGTGGCGCGACGGCATCGAGGTGCCGATCTCGGTCAACGTGTCGGCGCGCGACCTGCTCGACTCCAGCCTCCCCGAGCAGTTGGAAGCCGGTCTGAGCGAGTTCGGCCTGCCGCCGGCGGCGATCCGGCTCGAGGTGACCGAACGCATCCTGATGACCGATCAGGCCTACACGGCGGACGCGGTACACACGCTGGCCAAGCTCGGCGTTCAGCTCGCGCTCGACGACTTCGGCACCGGTTACTCCTCCCTGGTGCGCCTGCAGCGGCTGCCGGTCTCGGAGGTGAAGATCGACGCGTCGTTCATCCGGCGGGTCGGCGAATCGGCCGACGACGAGCGCATCGTCCAGTCGATCATCGATCTGGTCCGCTCCCTCGGGCTGCACTCGGTCGCCGAGGGGGTCGAGTCGTCGGAGGTCGCGGCCCAACTGCACGAGATGGGCTGCCACGCGGGACAGGGCTGGTGGCTGGCCAAACCGATGCCTCCCGACGAGGCGACGGTCTGGCTGCGCACTCGCCTGAGCGAGGCGTTCATCGAACGTCCCAAAGACCCCGCCCGGCTCGCCTCGCGCTGACCTCGCACGTCCGTACGGCTCGTGCCGTATGTCGTGTCGGGCGGAACGCCGGAGCGGACGCGTCGGCCCAGGCGAGCCCTAGGATGGGAAGGTCCAAGGTCCATTCTCCATCCATGAAACGGGTTCGACGACTCATGTCCGCCATAACCCGCGATGAGGTCGCTCACCTCGCCCGGCTGTCCCGGTTGGCGCTGGCCGACGACGAGCTCGACCACTTCGCAGCCCAGCTCGACCAGATCGTCGGCGCGGTCGCCCGCGTTTCCGAGGTGGCGGCCGAGGACATCCCGCCGTCCTCGCACGCGCTGCCGCTGACCAATGTGTTCCGTCCCGATGAGGTACGGCCCGGCCTCACGCCCGAGGGGGCGCTGTCCGGTGCGCCCGCCGTCGAGGAGGATCGCTTCCGCGTGCCGCGGATCCTGGGGGAGGAAGCATGAGCCTGATCCAGCAGACCGCGGCCGAGCTGGGCCGCCTGGTCGCCTCCCGCGAGGCGTCCGCCGTCGAGGTCGCCCAGGCGCACCTCGACCGCATCGCCGCCGTCGACGGCGAGATCAACGCGTTCCTGCACGTCGAAGCGGAGTCGGTGCTCGCCCAGGCCCGCGCCGTCGACGAGCGGCTCGCCCGGGGCGAGCGGCTGGGCCCGCTGGCGGGCGTGCCGGTGGCGCACAAGGACGTGTTCACCACATCCGACATGCCGACCACGGCCGGTTCGAAGATCCTCGAAGGGTGGCGGCCGCCGTACGACGCGACCGTGACCCGCCGCCTCCGCGAGGCCGGGCTGGTCATCCTGGGCAAGACCAACCTGGACGAGTTCGCGATGGGCTCCTCCACGGAGAACTCGGCCTACGGAGTGACCCGCAACCCGTGGGACAGGTCCCGCATCCCCGGCGGCTCGTCGGGCGGCTCATCGGCCGCCGTTTCGGCGTACGAGGCGCCGCTGTCGACCGGCACGGACACGGGCGGCTCGATCCGCCAGCCGGCCGCCGTGACGGGCATCGTCGGCATGAAGCCGACCTACGGCGGCTCGTCACGGTACGGTCTGATCGCGTTCGCGTCGTCGCTGGACACGCCCGGGCCGTTCGCGCGCAACGTGCTCGACGCCGCGCTGCTGCAGGAGGCGTTCTCCGGCCACGACCCGCTCGACTCGACGTCGATCGACGCGGCGGTCCCGCCGCTGGTCGAGGCCGCGCGGCAGGCGGACGTCGCCGGTCTGCGGGTCGGCGTGGTCAAGGAGTTCGGCGGCGAGGGCTACCAGGCGGGTGTCCTGGCCCGATTCCATGAGGCCGTCGAACTGCTGGAGTCCCTCGGCGCCAAGGTCGTCGAGGTCTCCTGCCCGTCGTTCGCGTACGCACTGCCGGCGTACTACCTGATCGCGCCGTCCGAGTGCTCGTCCAACCTGGCCCGGTTCGACGCGATGCGGTACGGCCTGCGCGTCGGCGACGACGGCACGCGCAGCGCGGAGGAGGTCATGGCGCTGACCCGGGCGGCCGGATTCGGCCCCGAGGTCAAGCGGCGCATCATGCTCGGCACCTACGCCTTGTCGTCGGGCTACTACGACGCCTACTACGGGCAGGCGCAGAAGGTCCGCACGCTGATCATGCGGGACTTCGAGGCGGCCTTCCACCAGGTCGACGTGCTGGTGTCGCCGACGACGCCGACGACGGCGTTCCCGATCGGGGAGCGGGCCGACGACCCGATGGCCATGTACCTCGCCGACCTGTGCACGATCCCGAGCAACCTGGCCGGCAACGCGGCGATCTCCGTGCCGTGCGGCCTCGCCGACGAGGACGGCCTGCCTGTCGGGCTGCAGATCATGGCCCCGGTGCTGGGCGACGACCGGTGCTACCGGGTCGGCGCCGCCGTGGAGAAGGCGTACGAGAGCCGGTGGGGCGGCCCGCTGCTGGCCAAGGCCCCCGCGCTCTAGCTCCGAGGGGAGGGGAACGGCGGCGTGATCACCCGCATCGAGATCGACGGCTTCAAGTCCTTCCTGGACTTCCAGCTCGACATCCCGCCGTTCCTGCTGATCGTCGGCCGTAACGGGTCGGGAAAGTCTAATCTGTTCGACGCGCTCCGCTTCATGTCCGACGTGGTGCGCAACGGCGTGCAGGATGCCCTGCTGGGACAGCCCAGAGGGGTAGCGCGCGACCTGTTCCACAGAGATGAGACGGGGCAGGTCGCGGACGAGATGCGGATCGTCATCGGTATGATCGCCGCATCTCCCTATGGTCCGCTCGCACTGCGCTGCGGGGTGCGGTTCCGATGGGAGAACGGCGCGCCTGCGGCGCGCTATGCAGCGGTCTGGGCGAGCGAACTGGAGAATGTGGGGTGGGTCGACCGCTGGCGCACCGGTGATGCCGTGCGGGAGACACTTCGCAGCTCTCGGGATGCCTATCTCGCCGACGGCAATCCCGACTACGTACCGTTCACAGCCGGCCCGGACTCCCTTCTGCTGTCCCTCCTCAGGGGAGAGTCCGCCACGTGGCCGCCGCTTGCGCTCGATCCCGCGGTCATGCGGACGCCGGCGCAGGCTCCGGACCGGCGGCCACTGCAGACGTCTGGCGAGAACCTCGCAGCGGTGCTGTACCGGCTGCTGGGTGAGGACAGGCTGTGGCGGGTCGGAGTCGATCTGGCGGCGATCATTCCGGGTGTGAGCGAGATCGTAAGCGTGTTCGACTCGCGCAGGCAGGAGGCCGATTTCGACGTCGTGTTCCGGGAGGGAGCCCGCACTCCGCCTCCGTTGCTCTCCGACGGCACGCTCCGTGCGATCGCCCTCCTCACCGCATTGCACGACAAGGACTCGGGTTCCACCCTGGCTATCGAGGAGGTCGAGAACGGCCTGCACCCCAGCAGGATCGGCGAGCTGGTCCGTCGGCTGCGTCGGGAGGTTTCAGATCCCTCTTCCGACATCTTCGATCCGTTGACACGGCAGGTGCTGCTCACCACCCACTCGCCGGTCCTGCTGTCCGAGTTCCGTACGGACTTCTCTGGTTCAGTGGTGTTCTTCGATCCGGTTCTGAGAGTGAGTCAAGGGAAGGCGCCGTCCACCGTCACGGTCGCTCGTCCAGTAGCGGAATCCGGCGAGAAGGGGACCTACGTTTCCCCACGGCAGGTCCGGCAGGTCCTGTCATACGTGCAGCAGGACACGTTGTGAGCCGTCCACTGGTCCCGGGTCTGATCGCCGAGGGGAGAAGCGACGAACTGTTCTTGGCGCCCCTCATCCAGCGGCAGTTGAGGGCTTTCCTGACGTCCGCATCGCTCAAACACGACGTCGAATTGATGGAGGTCGAGGTCGCCGAGATTCGAACCGTCGCCGATCAGATGCGTGTACGCGAAGAGGTCGAGAGGCTGGCCGATGGGTGCCACATCGTCTTCATCCATCACGATCACAGGGAGCGATCCAAAGCGGACAAGCTGCTGACGCTCGAATGCTGGGACAAGACGGTGCGGCCGGTGGTACTCGTACCCAAAATCGAGACCGAGGCGTGGATGCTCGCCGACGCGGAGGCCTTCCGCGAGGTCAGGGGAGCGAATGTGAACGTGCTCCCAACTCTGCCGAAGGCAGTGGAGGGGGTCAAAGATCCCAAGGTCGTGCTCAGGCAGGTGGTAGTCGGCACGGGCATGGAAGACGACGACTGCCGTTCCTCGCTGGCGCGACACGTTGATCTGAAGAAACTGGCGGCTGTTCCGGCCTACAGGATGTGGTTGGACGAGACTCAGCAAGCTCTGAAGGGACTTGGTTACCTGTGAGCAGCAGATCTGTCCGGCTCGCTGTCGGGGGTCAAGGCTCCCGCACTCTAGATGTTCTTCCGAGAGGAGGAACGGTGGCGTGATCACCCGCATCGAGATCGACGGCTTCAAGTCCTTCGAGGACTTTTCGCTGGATCTGCCGCCATTCCTCGTGCTCATCGGCACCAACGCCAGCGGCAAGTCGAACCTGTTGGACGCATTGCGATTCCTTGCTGTTCTCGCTCATGGTGACCTGTATGACGCGATAGAGGCAGTGCGTGGCGACGCCGTCGGGCTCTTCCGAAGACGTGGTGACGGCACCAGTACCGGTACCATGCGCTTCGCGATTGAGATGATCACGACCTTCGAGCAAAGGCCGCCCATACGTGCGCTGCTGGAACAGGCCGAAGAGCAGCGGCGACGGTTCGGTACATGCTGGCGCTACGAGCTGACGATCAGCTTGGAGGCCGATGGCCTGTCTCCGAGGATCGCTGACGAGTCCATCGTTCCTCTCCCCACCGAGAGGGGGGACCGGTGCCCGCTCAACGCCTCTCCTGCGTGGCGCGAGGCTCACGTCCGGCCCGGAAACCAGGTGCCCGAGTTCCGGAGTCTCAGCGAAATAAGAGAGCTCGCGGGGCTGAGCCCGACGCAAAGCGCCCTGGGGATGAAGCAAGCTGGATCGGTTGTCCGAGGAGTGGGTAGCGAGCTGCGCTCGATCGCTGCCTTCCAGCTGGAGGACGCGGCGCTTCGGCGACTGAGCGTCCTGGGCGGCCGCCCAGAGTTGCTGCCGAATGGTGAAGGGCTGCCCGCCTACCTGGCGCGGCTCCGTAAGTCGAGCGCCTCGGACGGCGACCCCGAGGGAGTGCTCGCGGATATCCGTGCCGACCTGGTGCGGATTGTCCGCGAAGTGACCTCCTTCCACGTCGTCGAGGACAGGGTGCGCCGAGATATTCGGATCGAGTTCGAAGGCCGCCACATCCCCAGGTTCGGGGCGGACGTGGCGTCCGACGGAACGCTGCGCGTGTTGGCATTGCTGGCCGCGCTGAACGACCCGGACCGCTCCGGTGTCGTCGCGATAGAGGAGCCGGAAAACGGCGTGTTCCCAGAGCGGCTACGGGAGCTGTTGGCCACGATGCGGCGACTGGTCAGCGACCCCGCGTGGGACGACTTGTCCTGGCCGCTGCGGCAGGCCCTGGTGACCAGCCACTCGCCTGTCGTCCTGGACGCCGTCCCCCGGGAGAACATCGTCTTCCTGGACAATGTCACAAAAATCGAAGACGGGGTCGCTTCCCGGATCACTCGAGCAAGACGGCTGGTGGAGCCGGGCCGCCCAGCCAGGCCGCCGGGGGAGGAGGTCCCGCGCGTGACGGAGGGCGAACTCGACCAGTTTCGCGCGGGACTGGAGACCGTCTCGCCATGAGGTACCTCACCTGCGTGCTGGTATGCGAAGGGGTCTCAGACCGGTGGGTCCTGCCCGTCCTGCTGCAACGGGCGACGGATCAGCTCTGCGGAGAGGCGTGCCTGGAGGCTGTGGAGATCGCGGAAATACGCTGTCTCTCTGTCGATCATCAACGCCCTGAGATGGTTGTGGAGGCGGTAGGCCGCGAGCGCGGTTCCTTCGATCTCCTGTTCTACCATCATGACGGTTTTCCGCGGAGGAAGGCCGCAGACAAGATTGAAGCCGTGCGTCGGGCTCTGGTGGAGTCCGGCACGGATGAGCCGCTCGTGCCCGTGGTGCCGGTGAAGGAGACCGAGGCGTGGCTGATCGCGGACCCCGATGCGCTGGCGGACGTGCTCTCGGTGCCGCTGTCCAAGGTCTGCGAGCTGGTTCCGGGCAGACCGGACCTGATCGAAGATCAGGACGACCCCAAGAGGGTGCTGGTCGAGGTGCTGGGCTCGATCGTCCGTCGGCACCGCCGCACTCGGCCGGACGGGGCTGAGGTGGAGCGCTACTTCACGGCGTTGGCCGAGAGCATCGACATTGACCGGTTGAGGAAGGTGCCAGCGTTCGCCGCTTGGCGGCACGCGATGGAGAACGCCCTCCAGGTGTTGGGCTATCGCCGTGTATGACAGGACCACCAGGAAGCATTCGCATCCGGGCCTCAACAGCCCGGATTAGACGATCTGAAAGACAAGAGGGCTGGTTGACGATGACTACCGAGACGCTGATGCCGTACGACGAGGCGCTGGAGCGCTTCGAGCCGGTGCTGGGGCTGGAGACGCACGTCGAGCTGGGCACCGGATCGAAGATGTTCTGCGGCTGCTCCACGACGTTCGGCGCGCCGCCGAACACGCAGGTCTGCCCGGTGTGCCTCGCGCTGCCCGGCTCGCTGCCGGTGGCCAATGCCGAGGCGATCGCGTCGACGATCCGGATCGGCCTCGCGCTGAACTGCTCGATCGCGACCTGGTGCCGGTTCGCCCGGAAGAACTACTTCTATCCGGACATGCCGAAGAACTACCAGATCAGCCAGTACGACGAGCCGCTGTGCGTCGACGGCTACCTGGACGTCGAGGTGGAGGGGAAGATCGTCCGGGTCGAGATCGAGCGGGTCCACCTGGAGGAGGACACCGGCAAGTCGACCCACGTCGGCGGCGCCACCGGGCGGATCCACGGCGCGGACTACTCGATCGTCGACTACAACCGGGCCGGCATCCCGCTCGTGGAGATCGTCACCAAGCCGATCCCGGGCACCGACCGGCTCGCCCCCGAGATCGCCAAGGCGTACGTCACCGAACTGCGCGAGGTCATGCGCTCGCTCGGCGTCTCCGACGTCCGCATGGAGCAGGGCTCGCTGCGCTGCGACGTGAACGTCTCCCTGATGCCGCGCGGAGAGGCGGAATGGGGCACCCGCACCGAGACCAAGAACGTCAACTCGCTGCGCAGCGTCGAGCGCGCGGTCCGGGGCGAGATCGAGCGCCAGGCCGCCGTCCTCGCCGAGGGCGGCAGGATCGTCCAGGAGACCCGCCACTTCCACGAGGACACCGGCCAGACGACCTCCGGCCGCTCGAAGGAGGAGGCGCAGGACTACCGGTACTTCCCCGAGCCCGATCTGCTGCCGATGGCGCCCGACCCGGCGTGGGTCGCCTCGCTGAAGGCCGCGCTGCCGGAGCTGCCGTCCGTACGGCGTAAGCGCCTCCAGCAGGAGTGGGGCGTGTCCGACCTGGACATGGCCGCCATGCACAACGCCGACGCGATCGACCTGGTCGAGGCCACGGTCGCGGCGGGCGCTCCGGCCGCGGACGCCCGCAAGTGGTGGATGGGCGAGTTGGCCCGGCGGGCCAACGAGTCCGGTACGGCCCTGGCCGACCTGTCGATCACTCCCGCGGACGTGGCGAAGGTGACCGAACTGGTCGCCTCCGGGGCGCTGAACGACAAGCTGGCACGCCAGGTTCTCGAGGGCGTGCTGGCCGGTGAGGGCAGCCCCGACGAGGTCGTCGAGAAGCGCGGCCTGCGCATCGTCAGCGACGAGGGCGAGTTGTCGGCGATCATCGACCAGGTGTTGGCGGATAACGCCGACGCGGCGGACAAGGTGCGCGGCGGGAAGATCGCGGCGGTGGGAGCCCTGGTGGGCGGTGTCATGAAGGCCAGCCGCGGCAAGGCCGACGCCGGTCGGGCCCGTGAGCTCATCCTGGAGAAGCTCGGCGTCCAGAGCTAACCCCCTCCCGTGATCTTGCGAATTCTCGCAAAGAGGCGCCTTGACCTGCCCGAACAGGCTTTGTGATCTTGCAGATACTCGCAGGTGGGCCGTCTGACCTGCGTCTAGGTGTTCCGTGATCTTGCACTTGGAAGTGCAAGATCACGGACGGTGTTTTCGCTGATCAGGGGAGGGGACTGCGAGAAACTGCAAGATCACGAACGAGAAGTGCCTGCTCCTGGCGTTGCGTGCGAGTATTCGCAAGATCACGGCCTGGGTGGGGTGGGGGTGGGGGTGGGGGGTGGCAACGTGGGGGGCTGATGTGTGTCCAGAGGAGGGTGCTTTACGGTTAACTGAAGGAAATTTGCCCCGAGCTGGAGGAGACCGAGGCGTGCGGAACGCCGGAGCGTCAATCGATCCGCCGTCGGATCCGTTCGCGGCGGCGACGCCGTCGGCAGCCACGCCCGTTCCCGAGCCTGCCCCGGCTACGTCTGCCGAGCCGGATCCGCCGGCCGGGCCCGTGACCACGCCGCGGGGTGCGGCTTCCGTTCCGTCATCGTCGTCCAAATCGTCGTCCACGGCGGAGAGGAAGCATCCGGTACGCCCCGGCTCGGCGTCGCTACCCCGCGGAGTGTCGGCCGACATCTTCGGTGACCGCACGCCGCACCCGGTCACGCCCGTCCGGTCCGACCACCAGAACAGCCTGCCGCCGCCCCCGCCGACCGTGGAACCATGGCCCGTCGCCGACAGGACGGTGCGCGAGGAGCCCCCACCGCCTGTGCTCGACCCTGATCCAGAGCCGAAGAGCGCCCTTTTCCGTTACATCCTGGTCGGCGTGATCGGCCTGCTTCTTCTCGCCTATCTGGTGCCGGCCTTCGTGATGACGGGGCGGATCCTGCCCGGCACCACCGTCCTCGGCGTCGACATCGGCGGGCAGACCAGGGATCAGGCGGCCAAGGATCTGCGTGAGAGGCTGTACGCCCAGACCAGAACGCCGATCACCGTACGGCAGGGCACCCGGCGGCTCACGGTCAATCCGCAGGACGCCGGCCTGAGCCTCGACGTGGGGGCCACGCTGGCGCGGGTGAAGACGGGGTTCCCCAGCCCGGTGGAGGTCTGGAACGCGCTGACCGGCGGCCGGGAGATCCGGCCGGTGACCTCGGTTCACCGGCCGACCCTGGCCGCCGCGGTGAACGAGGAGATCGTCTCGGTCGTGGAGAGCCCGGGCCGGGAAGGGGGCGTCGAGTTCCGGGGACTCACCCCGGTTCCCGTGTATCCGAGGGTCGGCTATCGGATCGACCGGGAGACGGTCGCCCGGCAGATCGAGAAGGCCTACCTCGCCCCGGAGGTCACGGTTTCCGTGGTGACCCAGGTGGACCGGCCGAAGATCTCCAGAGCCGAGGTGCGACGCGCGCTGGACTGGGCCAGGCAGGCGGTCGCCGCGCCGCTCACGCTCACCGACGGGGTGACCTCCGTCCAGCTTCCGCCCGCCATGATCGCGGACCACCTCACCTTCGTGCCCGATCACGGCGCCCTGCGTCCGGCGTTCGACGCGCGACATGCGCTCGCCGGACTGGAACGGCAAGCCGCGGGGCGGTGGTTCATCGATCGGAGGGAGGCGGCCAGGGACGCGACCTTCGTGATCGCCGGCGGCGGGCCGCGACTCGTTCACGCCCGGCCGGGCAAACGCATCGACACCGAGCGGTTGGCCGCCGACGTGATCAGTGCCCTCGACGGCGGCGGCAGCCGCACTGTCCGAGTGCCGACGGCCTATGGGCCGCCCCTCGTCTCGGATGAGGACGCGTCGAAGACGGGGATCAAGGAGGAGATCGCCAGGTTCACCGTTCCCAATGCCTGCTGCTCGCCGAGCACCGACAACGTCGGCGCCGCCGCCCGGCTCGTGAACAACCGCCTGGTCGGGCCGGGGGAGACGTTCTCGCTGAACCAGGTCCTCGGCAGGCGGGACGCCGCGTCGGGGTTCGGCGGCGTGGCGAGTGCGACGATGATCCGCGGGCAGAGCGGAACGGACGTGCCCGGGATCTCCTCGTTCGCCACGGCGATGCTGAACGCCGTGGTGCGCGCGGGATTGGAGGTGGTCGACTACGTGCCGCCGGATGTCCATCAGCCGGGGGCTCCAGTCGGTCTGGAGGCCGCCGTCTCCTCCCCGCTGCCGGACCTGAAGTGGCGGAACGACTCGCCCCACGGCGTGCTGGTCCAGGCGTACGTCACCAAACGCGCGTTGCGGATCGTGCTCTGGAGCACCAAACGGTTCGATGTGGAACTCCAGGGACCGGTCACCGGTGCCACCACGCATCTCACCCCCGTCAGCGGAGCAGGCGGCGCCTGCGTTCCCACCCCCGGCCAGGACGGATTCACCGCCCAGGTGACGCGTGTCCTGCGGCAGAACGGCACCATCGTGCGCCGGCAGGAGTTCCGGACCGTGTACGAGCCCCGCGCCGAGGTGATCTGCTGAACACGACCTGGCCCGGGTCAGCCCGTTGACCTCGATGGCGGGATGACCAGGATCCGGTCGTCGCCGTCACGTGGGTCTCCCCGGCCGTCCCGGTTGCTGGTGCTCACCCACAGCGTCCCGTCGGGGGCCGTGGCCACCGCGCGCAGCCTGCCGTACTCCCCGGAGTAGAGGGCGACGGGACGGCCCGGCCGGCCAGAGCCGCCCAGCGGAACGCGCCACAGTCGCCGTCCGCGCAGGGCCGCCGCCCACAGCGAGCCCTCGGCGTACGCGAGGCCGGACGGGGACGCCTCGTCGGTGGACCAGGTGAGCAGCGGGTCGGTGAACCCGGGCTTGCCGCCCACGCCCTCGACGTCGGGCCAGCCGTAGTCGCGGCCCTTCTCGATCAGGTTGATCTCGTCGTAGGTGTTCTGGCCGAACTCGGTGGCGTACATCCTGCCGTCGCCGTCCCAGGCGAGGCCCTGGACGTTGCGGTGGCCGTACGTCCAGACGAGGCTGCCGAAGGGGTTGCCGGGGGCGGGCCTGCCATCGAGTGTCATCCGGAGGATCTTGCCGGCGAGGGAGTCCCGGTCCTGGGCCTGGCCCTTGTCGCCGGTCTCACCGGTCGACGCGTAGAGGTGCCCATCGGGTCCGAAGGCAAGGCGGCCACCGTTGTGGATCCCCCCCTTCGGGATGCCGGTCACGATCGCCACCGGGTCGGACAGTCCGCGGTCGCCGTAGCGGTACCGGACGACCCGGTTGTCGTCATCAGCCGTGAAATAGAGGAAAACGTAGTGATCGGTGGAGTGCGCGGGGGACACGGCCACTCCGAGGAGGCCGCCCTCCCCGCTCGGGGACACGCCTTCGATCACGTCGACCTGCCGCACCTGGCCCCGCGGCGTCACCCGAAGCAGCCGCGCCGAGTCCCGTTCGGTCACCAGCGCGTCCCCACCTGGGAGGAATGCGATGGCCCAGGGCACGGAGAGCCCTGTGACCAGGGTGCGCGGTCCGTCGACCGAGGCCGGATCGCTCCCGTCCGCCGACGGCTGCGCGGTCGCGACCCTCGACGTGGGAGGCGCCGATCCGCCGCCCGTCCCCGAGCACGCGGCCAGTGCCGTACCGAGCACGGCGATCACCACCATCGTGATGGCGGTGCGCGGCGCGGTGGCCCGCCTCACCGCATGTTCGGAACCGGCCTTCGCCCTGCCCCTTGCGACCATGATTCGAACCTCCTTCTCCACCCATACTCGTGACCGGTACGGAAGGTTCCCCGCGGCATTGATCTAAGGTTTATGCCATGAAGGTCTGGGTTCCCTCGCAGGACATCATGGACGCGCTGGCCGATCTTCCGGAGGGCCTCCCGAGGCTGGACTGCTCGATCTACGACGGTAACGGAACCCTGCCCGGTGCGCCGGAGGAGGTCGAGATCTGGGTGCCGCGGCTCGGCTGGCTACCCGGAATTCCGGACCTGCTCGGCCGCATGGGCAAGCTGGGCCTCCTGCAGACCGTGACCGCGGGCGTCGAGGCGTACCTGCCGCATCTGCCCGAGCACGCGGTGCTCTGCAACGCCCGGGGCGTACACGACGCGGGCACGGCGGAGTGGGTGGTCGGCGCGATGATCGCCATCCTGCGGGAGTTGCCCGGCTTCGCCCTCGCGCAGCAGCGGTGCGAATGGGACTACCACCACACCGCGGCGCTGGCCGACTCGACCGTGCTCATCGTCGGGTACGGCTCGATCGGCGAGGCGGTGGAGCGGCGCCTGGCCGGGTTCGAGGTGGACGTCATCCGGGTGGCGCGGACCGCCAGACAGAACGGGAACGGTGACGTGCACGGCCAGGACGAACTGGCCGGGCTGCTCCCGGCGGCCGACGTGGTCGTGCTGCTGGTGCCCGCCACCCCCGCGACCGCGGGAATGGTGGATGCCGAGTTCCTGGCCGCGATGAAGGACGGAGCGGTCCTGGTGAACGCCGCGCGCGGCTCCGTCGTCGACGCCGACGCGCTGCTGCCGGAGTTGCTCGCCGGGCGGCTGCGGGCCGTCCTCGACGTGACTCCCGAGGAGCCGCTGCCGCCGGAGCATCCGCTGTGGACCGCCCCCGGCGTCTTCATCACTCCGCACGTCGCCGGCAGCACCCCCGCCTCGGCCCGGCGCACCCGGAAACTGGTCAGGGAGCAGATCATCCGTTACCTGACCGGCCACCCGCTCGCCAACGTGATCACCGGTCAGTACTGATCAGGCGCCGAACACGGCATCGGTTCAAAGGATTCCGGAACGTGCCTACCCCGTGACCTTGGGTGCGTAGCGTGAACTCCATCGTGTACGGCTGGTTATCAGATCGGTGACGACTCGGGTGTTGTCCCGCTCTCGATCAGTGGCTGTGCGCACACTGATCCTGTGACAGGGAGAGTAAAGCCGAGTCGAGGACGGCCGAATCGAGGGACGGCCGAGTCTCTAGGAACGGGAGGGGCAGTGACATCGCACCCCACCGGAGATGACGACCCAGGCGCGGCTCCATCCCCCACCCGCGAGACGGCGGACGACACGACGTTCCCCGGACCCGCCGCGGAGTATTCCGCCGCGGATCCGACAGGAGCGGAGGCGACACGCGTGAACGGCATGCGTCATCCCTGGGCCGCGGTCGCCGCCGCGAGCGGGATCGGCATGGCGGGCATCGTCGCCGCCCTGATCACAGGGGGAGCGTCCACCCTGATAGTGGCCGTCGCCGGGGTCGTCACGGGTCTTCTCGCGGCGGGCTCGCTCATCACGGCCGCGGCCCGGGTCGCGCCCGCCCACCGGCGGCAGCCCGCCGCCTGGCGCTGGCTCGCCGCCGGCTCGCTGACCTGGCTGCTCGGCGTCGGGGTGCGGCCGGCCGCCGACGGCACCCCGTTCGTGCTCACCTTCGCCGACCTGCTGATGCTGGCCGGATCGCTGCTGCTGGCGATCGGGACCGGCCTGTCCGTGAAACCGCCCGCGTACAGCCGCGGGGTCCTCAGACAGGGCACCGACGCCTACCTGAGCGCGGCGTCGATCTTCGCGGTCGGCTGGGTGGCCCTCCTCGGGCCGGCATTCCGCGAGGCGCAGGACGCCGGTGCCTTCTTCTTCACGATGGCGCTTCCCGTGGTCTGCCTTCTCGCGGCATGTGCCGTGGCGCCGGCCGTCGTCGCGTCCCGCTCGGGCAACCGTGTCGTGGGGCTCACCGGCATCGGCGTGCTGGGAGCCGTCACCGTCTCCGAGCTGGCCACGGCGCTCGCCCGGCTGCAGGGGGACGTGCCGCCGCTGGCGGCCGGCCTCGTCGCTCCGGCCGCCTTCCTGGTCCTCGCCGCCGCCCCCTGGACGCAGCGCGAGCGGCCGCGCAAGCCGCCCCCCACGCTGGCCGCCGTGCCCCCCCGTGTGCTGGCCGCGGCGACTCCGCTCGTCCTCGTGGCCGTCGCCACCGTCGTGGTGGCCCTGTACGGCGTGGCCGTCCCGGACGGGACGCTCGCGGTGGCGGCCGGCTCCACCGTGCTGGTGCTGCTCGGCCGGCTGTTCGTGCTGCTTGTCGAGACCGCGGGAATGCGCCGCCTGGTCGACGTGGGCGAACGGCAACTGCGCCGGCTCGCCGAGAACACGGGCGATGTCGTGCTGGTCTGCGACCACGACGGCCTGATCGACGAGATCGGCCGGGACGTCGAGGCGATGTACGGCTACCGCCCGGACGAGCTGACCGGCCGTTCGATCTTCGACTACATCCATCCGGAGGACGTACCGGGCCTCCAGGCACTGCTGCGCCGCCTGGCCGGCGCCGACGAGGACGGCGGCGCGCGTTCTCAGGAGATCTGCCGCATCGCCTGCCGGATCAGGGCGGCAGACGGCACCTGGCGGCCGACCGAGTCGGTCGCCACCCCACATGTCCGGAACAACGAGCTGATCCTGGTCACCGTACGCGACATGAGCGACCAGGTCGCGCTGCGCAACCAGGTGGCCCACCTCACCTTCCACGACGGGGTGACCGGGCTGCCCAACCGGGCCTACTTCGAGGAGCGTGTCAGGGAGGTCCTCACCCATCGCGGCGCCGGCGGCGCCGCCGTGATCTTCCTGGACCTCGACGGGTTCACCGCCGTGAACGACTCCGTCGGCCATGCCAGCGGCGACTACCTGCTCGGTCAGGCCGCCCGGCGGCTGCGCTCAGCCGTACGGTCGGACGGCACGCTGGTCCGATGGGGCGGCGACGAGTTCGCCGTGCTGCTGGAGGGCGGGATGGCCGGCAGTGGTATGTCGGGCAGCGACGCCCAGACCGCGGTCGACCTGGCGGAGCGGCTTCTCCGCACGGTGTCGTCGGAGCCGTTCCGGGTCGCCGACCGGGACATGGCGCTGACCGCGAGCGTCGGCGTGGCCTTCGCCGAGGACGGGCTGACCGCGGGGGACCTGCTGCGCAACGCCGACGTGGCGATGTCGAGGGCCAAGGGGCTCGGCGGGCGGCGGGTGGAGGTCTTCGCCACCCATATGCACGCCGACGTCCTGCGCCGCCTGGAAATCGCCTCCGACCTGCAGCGGGCGCTGCTGGAGAACCAGTTCGCGATCGAGTACCAGCCCGTGGTCGACCTGGCCTCGGCACGGGTCATGGCGGTCGAGGCGCTGGTCCGGTGGTGCCGTGGCGGCACATTCGTGCCGCCGGAGCAGTTCCTCGGGCCCGCCGAGGACACCGGGCTCATCGTGCCGCTGAGCGAATGGATCCTGCGCGAGGCGTGCCGCGAGGTCGCCGCGTGGCGGGCCGAGGGATGGGAGATCGGCCTGTCGCTCAACCTGTCGGTCCGCCAGATCACCGCTCCGCGGTTCGTCGAGACGGTGTCGGAGGCGCTGGCCGACAGCGGGCTGCCCGCCGACGCGCTGACCCTCGAGGTCATCGAGGAGATGCTGGTCGAGAACGCCGAGGACACCATCGGCAGGCTGTCGCAGCTGCGCGCCCTCGGTGTGCGGTTGGCGATCGACGACTTCGGCACCGGTTACGCCTCGCTCGCGTTCCTCCGCCAGGTCCCCGTAGACATGATCAAGATTGACCCGTCGTTCGTCTCAGGACTCGGCCGCGACGAGACCCTCACGCTGCTGACCCGTACGATCGTGCGGCTCGGGCACGACCTGGGACTGATCGTCGTAGCGGAGGGCATCGAGCGCCCCGAGCAGCTGGATCTGCTGCGTGAGATGGGCTGCACGCGCGGCCAAGGCTACCTGGTCGGCCGCCCCACGGCGGCCCGCCGCATCGACTCTCTCAAACGCACCACCTTGCAGAACACCGGCTGACGCCCCCCACCGGGGCCTGCCGCCCGCATCTCGGATGGCGAGACGGGTATTCCACATGATTTGACTCCGCCAGGGTCGATCGGACATCGTGGAGGCATGCATAGCGGTGGGATCCTCGTAGTACTTCGCAGGCGCGCAGCCTGACGAAGCCCTCGGTCCTGCGCGCGCCCCAACTCCGCACAGCGGATGGGGCGTTTTTTGTGCCAGCAGACACCACCAGCCACAAGCTCTCCACAAGGAACGAGCCGATGACCGAACAAATGACAGGTGCTCAGGCCCTCGTGCGGGCACTGGAACACGTCGGGGTCGACACGGTGTTCGGGATCCCGGGCGGCGCCATCCTCCCCGCCTACGATCCCCTCTACGATTCCACCAAGGTCCGGCACGTCCTTGTACGGCACGAGCAGGGCGCGGGCCACGCCGCTGAGGGATACGCGCAGGCGACCGGGCGGGTCGGCGTCTGCATGGCGACCAGCGGCCCCGGGGCGACCAACCTGGTCACCCCGATCGCCGACGCCTATATGGACTCGGTGCCGATCGTGGCGATCACCGGACAGGTGGCCTCCCCGATGATCGGGACCGACGCCTTCCAGGAAGCGGACATCTCCGGCATCACCATGCCGATCACCAAGCACAATTTCCTGGTCACCCAGGCCGAGGACATCCCCCGGACCATCGCGGAGGCATTCCACATCGCCTCCACCGGCCGTCCGGGGCCGGTGCTGGTGGACATCGCCAAGGACGCGCTCCAGGCCACGACGACCTTCTCCTGGCCGCCGGTCATGCAACTCCCGGGCTACCGCCCGGTGACCCGGCCGCACTCGAAGCAGATCCGCGAGGCGGCGAGGCTGATGACGGAGGCCCGCCGGCCGGTCCTCTACGTCGGCGGCGGCGTGCACAAGGCCGGTGCCTCGGCCGAGCTGCGTGAGCTCGCCGAACTCACGGGCATCCCCGTCGTCACCACGCTCATGGCGCGTGGCACGTTCCCCGACAGCCACCCCCAGCACATGGGCATGCCCGGCATGCACGGCACGGTCTCGGCGGTCGGCGCGCTCCAGCAGTCGGACCTCCTGATCGCGCTCGGCACCAGGTTCGACGACCGGGTGACCGGCCGGCTCGCCAGCTTCGCGCCCAACGCGAAGGTCATCCACGCCGACATCGACCCGGCGGAGATCTCCAAGAACCGCCACGCGGACGTGCCGATCGTCGGTGACTGCCGCGAGGTCATCGGAGACCTGATCGCGGCGGTGCGGGGCGAGCAGGCCGCGGGCCGCAAGGGCGACTACAGCGAGTGGTGGCGGATACTCAACGGCTACAAGGAGACCTACCCGCTGGGCTACGAGCAGTTCGCGGACGGCTCGCTCGCCCCGCAGTACGTCATGGAGCGGTTGAGCGCCATCGTCGGCCCCGAGGCGTACTATGTCGCGGGCGTCGGCCAGCACCAGATGTGGGCCGCCCAGTTCGTCGGCTACGAGAACCCGGGCACGTTCATCAACTCGGGTGGGGCCGGCACGATGGGCTTCGCCGTTCCGGCCGCGATGGGCGCGAAGATGGGCCGGCCGGACGCGACCGTGTGGGCCGTCGACGGCGACGGCTGCTTCCAGATGACCAACCAGGAGCTGGCGACGTGCGCGATCGAGGGCGTGCCGATCAAGGTCGCGGTCATCGACAACGGTAGCCTCGGCATGGTCAGACAGTGGCAGACGCTGTTCTACGACGAGCGGTACTCCAACACCGACCTGCAGCAGGTCAGGCGGATTCCCGACTTCGTGAAGCTCGCGGAGGCGTACGGTTGTGTGGGCCTGCGCTGCGAGCGGCCCGAGGACGTCGACGCGACCATCCGCAAGGCGATGGAGATCAACGACGTGCCGGTCGTGGTCGACTTCGTCGTCCACCGGGACGCGATGGTCTGGCCGATGGTCGCCGCCGGGACCAGCAACGACGACATCAAGTACGCCCGTGACATGGCGCCGAAGTGGGAGAGCGAAGAATGAGCGAGCGGGGCAACCAGACCTGCGCCGAAGGAGGGGCGGCATGAGCCTTCACACGCTGTCCGTCCTGGTCGAGAACAAGCCGGGCGTGCTCGCGCGCGTGGCCGCGCTGTTCAGTCGCCGCGGTTTCAACATCGAATCGCTGGCCGTCGGGCCCACCGAGCACGACGACATCTCCCGCATGACGATCGTCGTCAACGTTGAGGCCCTGCCGCTCGAGCAGGTCACCAAGCAGCTCAACAAGCTGGTCAACGTCATCAAGATCGTTGAGCTCGACAGCGCCCAATCGGTGCAGCGCGAGCTCATGCTGCTCAAGGTCAGGACCGACGCCGAGAGCCGCTCCCACGTCCTGGAAGTGGTCAACCTCTTCCGGGCCCGGTGCGTCGACGTGGCCCCTGACGCGGTGACCATCGAGGTCACCGGCACGAGTGACAAGCTGAAGGCGTTCGTCCGGGTCCTGGAGCCGTACGGCATCAAGGAGCTCGTGCAGTCGGGCATGGTGGCCATCGGCCGCGGTGCCCGTTCCATCACCGACCGCTCGCTCCGGGCGCTTGAGCGCAGCGCGTGAGCGCTGCGCCGCTGTCGGAGTCGAAAGCACGTGTCGCGACCGGCGACGTCTGTCGCGACCATCATTCGGAAAGGCAAGCATGTGACTGAGATCTTCTACGACGACGACGCCGACCTGTCGGTCATCCAGGGTCGGCACGTCGCCGTACTGGGATACGGCAGCCAGGGCCACGCCCACGCACTGAGCCTGCGCGACTCCGGCGTGGACGTGCGGGTCGGTCTGCCGGCGGGCTCCAAGAGCCGGGAGAAGGCCGAGGCCGACGGGCTGCGCGTGCTCACGCCGTCGGAGGCCGTCGAAGAGGCCGATCTCACGATGATCCTCGCCCCGGACCACGTCCAGCGGCACCTCTACGCCGAGCACGTCGCACCGAACCTCGTCGAGGGCGACGCGCTGTTCTTCGGCCACGGCCTCAACATCCGCTACGGCCTCATCGAGGCCCCCGAGGGTGTGGACGTCGCGATGGTCGCGCCCAAGGGCCCCGGCCACCTCGTCCGCCGCCAGTACACCGCGGGACGCGGCGTGCCGTGTCTCGTCGCCGTCGAGCGCGACGCCACCGGCAACGCCTGGCCGCTCGTGCTGTCGTACGCCAAGGGCATCGGCGGCACCCGGGCCGGCGCGCTGAAGACGACCTTCACCGAGGAGACCGAGACCGACCTGTTCGGTGAGCAGGCCGTGCTGTGCGGCGGCGTCTCCGAGCTGATCAAGGCCGGCTTCGAGACGCTGATCGAGGCGGGCTACCAGCCCGAGGTCGCCTACTTCGAGTGCCTTCACGAGATGAAGCTGATCGTGGACCTGATGTACGAGGGCGGCGTCTCGAAGATGTACTGGTCGGTGTCCGACACCGCGGAGTACGGCGGCTACAGCCGCGGCCCGCG
Organism: Sphaerimonospora cavernae; assembly: GCF_042435035.1. Lineage (NCBI taxonomy): Bacteria > Bacillati > Actinomycetota > Actinomycetes > Streptosporangiales > Streptosporangiaceae > Sphaerimonospora > Sphaerimonospora cavernae. The sequence goes on along the minus strand of NZ_JBHMQT010000014.1, from coordinate 60,727 downwards.
CGTGGTCAACGCGGAGACCAAGAAGGAGATGCGCCGCATCCTGGACGAGATCCAGGACGGCCGCTTCGCCCGTGAGCTGGTCGAGGAGTTCGACTCGGGCCAGACCAACTTCAAGCGCTACCGCGAGGAGCTGGCCGGGCACCCGATCGAGCAGACCGGTGCCAATCTCCGCCCGATGATGAGCTGGCTCAAGGGCGGCGAGCAGTCCTGACCGAGCTGATCGATTCGGTCTGACGCGCGAGAGCGGCGTCGTCCTTCCGGGCGGCGCCGCTCTCATCGTCGTGCGCTCAGGCGGCAGCGGACACGAGGAACGCGGAGTCGCCGAAGGCGATCTCGTCGCCCGCCCGTACCCGGGCCGGTCCGACCAGGCGCCAGCCGTTCAGCCGGGTGCCGTTCATCGAGCCGAGATCGACCAGCAGCCACGAGCCGCCGTCACGGCGTAGTTCGGCATGCGCCCGGGAGACCGTGAGATCCGCCAGCACCAGGTCGCAGGCGGGCCCGCGGCCCACCACGTACCGAGTACGGTCGTCGGTGGGCAGCGCCAGCTTGGGCAGGCGAGGACGCCGCCAGGCGGACTCGACCCGATGGCTGAGATCCGACACCGCGGCCACGGCCTCCGTGATCCGCCTACGCCAACGCCCGCGCTGCGGGAGATCCGCGACCAGCTCATCGAGCTCACCGCGGCTCTGTGCACGCAGCGCCATGTCGACGCGGCCGATGAAGGTGTCCATGGACAGACGGCCTTCGGCGGCACGGCTGCGGAGCTCGTCGAGGGCGCGGTCGCGGTCCCCGTCCGAGGCGCGAACCGGGGGAGAGCTCATGACTGGAGTATCCGACTTGGCCGGGCACAGTGTCCAGAAGACCCTCGCATTCCACCTCATTCCAGCGCCCAGACTTCACAACCACCGTGAGCGTGTCCCCCCCACCATGAGCGTGTCCACCTCCACCCGCCACGGCTGGGGGGCTAGTGTTTGCCGAAGTCCTGGGTCCAGTACGGGCCGCCGGTCTTGGCGTAGCCGACGCCGATGTCCGTGTAGTTGCAGTTGAGCATGTTGGTGCGGTGGCCGGAGCTGTTCATCCAGCCCTGGACCACCGCCTCCGGGGTCTGGTAGCCCTTGGCGATGTTCTCGGCGATCGCGGTGTAGGAGTACCCCGTCGCCCTGATGCGATCGGCGAAGGAACTGCCGTCCTGAGAGGTGTGACTGAAGTAGTTCTTGGCGGACATGTCGGCCGAGTGGCCGTAGGCCGCCGTGTGCAGCTTGGCGTCGTGCGTCAGCGGTCCGCAGCCGACCTTGGCCCGCTCGACGTTGGTGAGGCGCACCACCTCGTTCTCGAGATCGGTGCCCACGTCACCCGGCCCCGTCGTCGGACCGCTGCCCGCCGGTCCGCTGCCGGTGGAGCCGCCGTTGGTAGTGCCCCCGTTCTGGGTGCCGCCTGTCGAACCGCTGCCCGTCGAACCGCTGCTCGTCGAGGCTCCGCCGTTCTCGTTGGGCGGCGTCGATGCGCAGTTCACCCGGGTGGCCCTCGACCGTGACGTGTTGCCGCGGAAGTCGGTGACGGTCGTGTAGAACACGCCGTTCGCACAGCGCACGGTCAGCGTGAGGCGCCCGCTCTCGGTGACCTTGGCGCCGCTCTTCACCGCACGGTCCGGGCCTGTCACGGCCTTCCAGAGCCTGACCCGGACCTTCGCCGGGCCGGTGCATCCGATCCGGTAACCGGCGGCGCTGATCTTCCCGCTCTCCGTGACGTACGGCTTGGCGGCGGCGACCCGGCAGCCGAGATGCTCGGTCGTCGCCTGGGCGGCGCCGACCGGCAGGCTGATCACGGTGAGGCTACCGAGGCACAGGGCCGCTCCGAGCGCTCTGTTCACGATCTTTCCTCCAGTTGAGGGGACAGGTCGGGTCGCGGGATCTCGTCGACTGCTGCGGGCGCTCCTCGAGGCGAGACCTGCGCGACACTCCCTGAGCCGCGCCCTCATCAGGACAAGGTCCGAGGTGCGCGGCCCGAAGGCTGGTTGGAAACCGCATTATGGTGTCTTCAACCTCTATTGTCCGAAAAAATCACAAAAGTCACGAAAATACCTACGTTCCAATGCCTCCCTGCGAACGCTGCAGCACCGTCCGTAGCCGTGTCAGGCGGTGGTGCCCCCGGCTTCGGACGTGTCGCCGGGCGCCGTACCGCCGGAGGCCGTGTCGTCGTCGGCCAGGGCCGCGAGCCGGTCGGCGGTGAGGTCGTATCTCAGCGTCATCAGCACCGCGGCCAGCGACATGAGGGCGGGCACGAAGGTCACGCCGAGGATGACCGCCGTGTGCGCGCTGTCCGGCTGCGCCACCGGGTTCTCCGGATTCGAGGAGATGAAGCCGCCTGTGGCGAGCACCGCGCCGTAGACGGTGGCGCCCAAGGCGGACACGGCGTTCTCGACGGCCGTCCACAGTCCGGTGAAGACGCCTCCGCGGCGCTCGCCGCTCACCGTGCTGTCGTGGGCGATCACGTCGGCGAGCATGGAGAACTGCAGAAGTTGCAGGCCCGCGTATCCGAGCCCGATCGACACGACGGCGAGATGGGCATAGAGGGAGCCGAACATGGGGGTGGCGATGAGCAGCGAAGCGCCGACCAGGAACAGCGACCCGGCCAGGATCATCGCGCCGCGCTTGTCGAGCCTGCGGGCCAGCCGCACCCACAGCGGCATGGTGACCAGCATCGGCCCGACGAGCGCGGCGAAGAGCGTGCTCGTGGCGGCGGTGTCGTGCAGGACGTAGGCCGCGAAATAGGGGGCTCCGGCGAGCAGGACCCCCGCGGCGAGGTTCTGGGCCGAGCTGAGGCCGAGCAGCCACAGGAACGGCCTGCTCGTCCTGACGGCGGCGAGCTGGGACCGGAGGCTACCGTCCGATCGCTGCCGCCCGATGAACGGGGCGCGAGCCGTACCCAGGAACGACCCGATCATCGCGGTGAGCAGGATTGCCGCGAAGGTGATGCCCATCAGGCGATAGCCGTCGGCCGAGTCACCGGCGAGCATCGGCGCGACGACTCCGCTCAGTGCCACCGAGACCGCGACGAAGATCATCCGCCACTGCAGCAAGGAGGTCCGTTCGTGGTAGTCGCCCGTCATCTCGGCCGGCATCGCCTTGTACGGAACCTCGTACAGGGCGTATCCGGTGGAGGCGAACAGGAACGCGACACCCACGAAGACGGCGGCGGGGATGCCGGTGAGCGGCGGCCCGCTGAACATCGCGGCGAAGGACACCGGGAGCACGGCGGCCCCGGCCAGCAGCCAGGGCCGGCGCGGCCCCCAGCGTGAGGAGGTGCGGTCCGACCAACGGCCGACCAGGGGGTTGACGAGGAGGTCCCACGCCTTCGGCAGGAACAGGACGAGGCCGGCGAGCACGGCGGGCACTGCCAGCACGTTCGTCATGTAGTACAGCAGGAGGAGGCCGGGGATGGCCGTGAAGTTGGCCGTGCAGAACGAGCCGACCGCATATCCGAGGCGTACACCGTGGGAGACGGTCGCGGGGGGCGTCGCCGCCGAGGAGACCATGCCGACATTCAAGCCGAGCAAGTGTTCGGGTGGAAGGTCCGCATCCGAGATTTCGGTCCGACCGTGTCAGCGCACGCGTCCCCGGCGGAACCGGGGGCAGGCTCACGCCGGCGGCCCAGCCCGTCGGCGCCCGTGGGAGCTGAGCGGGGGCGCGGCCGAGGACCGCCGGTTCCTCCCCGCTCAGCTCTCCAAGCGTCAGTCCCCGGCGTCCGGGCAGACCACGTGGGCGCCGATCTCGATCATCCGGCGTTCTGTGTGCGCGTCCGTGATCCGGGCCATGAGCACCGGAGCCCCGCTTGCCGCGAGCTGTGGCAGCCGGGCGCGGACCCGGCGGTGCACGTCCCGGACGATGTCCTCGCCCGTCGCCGTGTGCACCTTGACGAGCAGCATGAGCCCCCAGGACCCGGAGACCGTCCGGGCCTCGGAGATCCATACGTGGTGCACATGGGGATAGTCGCGCAGCAGTTCGGAGACCGCCACCCGGAGCGCGGGCAGGATCGGATGGTTCGTCCGGCGATAGCCGGGGTCGACGACCTGCATGGCACCGGACAGGTGCTGGCGGGGCGCCGGGATCCGGGCGGGTGGGACGGAGCCGGGAGCGGCCGACACCCGGTCCGGGGTGGGCGCGGGTGGAGCGGCCAGGGGAGGAATCGACGGCGGGCTGCCGGAGGCCGCCGGGGGAGCGGCGTGTGCCACCTGCGAGCGGGTCACCGTCGCCATGGCGCCGGTGGCGTACGCCGCAGGGGTGGCGGCCGAGCGCATCGCCGACACCGCCGGCGTGGGACCGGTCCGGCTTGATTGGAGGTGACGCCGCAGGTCGTCGATGGGTACGGCTGCCGCCGCCGGACCCGCCGCGTCGATGACGATCTCCCGTACACCCGTGACCTGCTGGATGTCGAGGATGGTGTCGGCGTCGCAGGCCGACAACGAGTGGCTGCCACGGTGCCGGGCGTAGGTCGCCGGCGTCGTGTAGCCGAGCAGCACGCGATCACCGTTCTGCGTCGTGCCGAGCACCACGGAGCGGTCGGGGCGGACGGCCACCAGGATGCCCCGCTCGGCTAGGGCGGACAGCATCTGCTGGGGGCTGCCATGCCGCGCGAGAACGTCACCCAGGGAGGGGTTCCCGATGCTCATAGGCCGAACAATAGGGGGTGAACCATAGCGAATCAGGCTAATCCCGAAGATTAGGTGCGATCAATACCGAGATAGCGGGCAGCACGAATAGGACCGGTCCAAAACGGGTACGGCAACGGCTCGGGTCATCACACACGGCGATCATGCGACTTCCTAGGGTCAAAGGGGGGCCGTCGGGCCCGCACCGCCGGCCCCGGGCGGCCGGCTCCCGGGCGGACGACACGGGTGCCGTCTCGGATGGCGGATCGCTCGTGAGAGCTTTCACAAGCCCGGATACACTCGACGACTGTCCGTGCTGTCGCACTTCTCGAACTTTTCGAAGGACTCACCAGTGAACAAGCCCGTCGTTCTTGTCGCAGAGGAGCTTTCCGACGCGGGTCTCGCCGTGCTCGGCGCGGACTTCGAGGTCCGTCACACCGACGGAGCAGACCGCTCGCAGTTCCTGCCGGCCCTCGCCGATGTGGACGCTCTGATCGTCCGGAGCGCCACCCAGGTGGACGCCGAGGCCATCGCGAACGCGCCCAAGCTGCGCGTCGTCGCCCGCGCGGGCGTCGGACTCGACAACGTCGACGTCGAGGCGGCCACCAAGGCCGGTGTCATGGTCGTGAACGCGCCGACCTCCAACATCACCAGCGCGGCCGAGCACACCGTCGCGCTCATCCTCGCCGGCGCACGCAACGTGGCCCAGGCGCACACCGCGCTCAAGGGCGGCGAGTGGAAGCGGTCCAAGTACACCGGCGTCGAGCTCGACGGCAAGGTCGTCGGCATCCTGGGCCTCGGCAAGATCGGTCAACTCGTCGCCCAGCGCCTGCAGCCGTTCGGCGTCGAGCTCGTCGCATACGACCCCTACCTTCAGCCGGCCCGGGCCGCGCAGATGGGCGTCCGGCTGCTCTCGCTGGAGGAGGTCTTGACGCAGGCGGACTTCCTCACGGTCCACCTGCCCAAGTCGAAGGAGACGCTCGGCCTGATCGGCGACCGCGAGCTGCACATGGTCAAGCCGACCGTGCGCCTGGTCAACGTCGCCCGTGGCGGCATCATCGACGAGAACGCGCTCTACTCCGCCCTCAAGGAGGGCCGCGTGGGCGGGGCCGCGATCGACGTGTACGCCAAGGAGCCGTGCACCGACAGCCCGCTGTTCGAGTTCGACCAGGTCGTCGTCACACCGCACCTCGGCGCGTCCACCCACGAGGCGCAGGAGAAGGCCGGCACCCAGGTCGCCCGCAGCGTCAAGCTCGCGCTCGCCGGCGAGTTCGTGCCCGACGCGGTGAACGTCCAGGGCGGCGCGGTCGCCGAGGACGTCAAGCCGGGCCTGCCGCTCACCGAGAAGCTCGGGCGCATCTTCACCGCGCTCGCCGGCGAGGTGGCCACCCGGCTCGATGTCGAGATCCGCGGTGAGATCGCCTCCCAGGACGTGCGCGTTCTGGAGCTCGCCGCGCTCAAGGGGGTCTTCACCGACGTGGTCGAGGACGCGGTGACTTACGTGAACGCCCCGCTGCTCGCTCAGGATCGCGGCACCGTGGTCGAGCTGGTCACCAGCTCCGAGAGCCCCGACTGGCGCAACGTCGTCACCGTGCGCGGGGTCCTGGCCGACGGCCGTACGGTCTCGGTCTCGGGCACGCTGTCCGGCCCCCGGCAGATCACGAAGATCGTCGAGGTGAACGGCTTCGCCATGGAGATCGAGCCGACCGATCACCTCGCGTTCTTCACGTACGCGGACCGGCCCGGCATCGTCGGCACCGTCGGCCGGTTGCTCGGCGAGCACGGGACCAACATCGCCTCCATGCAGGTCTCCCGCGATGTCAAGGGCGGCAAGGCCCTGATCGCGCTCACCGTCGACTCGGCGATCCCGGCCGACGTCGTCGAACAGATCGCCGGTGAGATCGGCGCCGACAGCGGCCGCACGGTGAACCTCGAGGACTGAGCGGAAGCTCGGGGACTCGAGCGGAACATCGAGGACTGAGCGGGACCTCGGAGACTGTCCCGGGTCGCCCTCGTCTCCTGAGCCCGTACGGCGGTGCCCCCGTCGTACGGGCTTCTTGTTGTCTCACCTAATGAGATACTAGGTCGTCCTACAAGATTCTGCGGTAACCTGAAGCGGCATGACGCGCCAGGTACTCGTACTCATTACCTGCCGCGGCGGGGCCTGATCAGGGTGGGCCGGCCCGCCGCGGTGTGCGGCGTTGTGCGCCGCCGGCCGTCGGCTTCTGTGACCGAGAGCGTGTGATCCGCGCCGAGTCGGAGCCGGCAATCCGGGATCCGCGACCCGGACCTGCTCTCCTTTCTCCCGTTCTTCTTCGCGAATGAGATCCACCATGTACGAGATGTATCCCTGGAACCGTCCCGAGGACGCCGAAGACGAGGCCGCAGCCGCGCTGCAGATCGCGCTCGACCGTCGTGACAACGGCGGTCAGCCGGTGCGCTGAGCTCGGCATGACCAATCAGCCGGAATGCCCGAATGGTGAGATCGGTGTTCGATCTCCGAGACACCCGGTAAGGTACTCCCATGGAGTCGAGCAACATCCGTCTGGCCGTCATCCCTGGTGACGGGATCGGCGCCGAGGTCGTGGCCGAGGGGCTCAAGGTCCTCCACGCCGTCGGCGTCAAGGCCGAGACGACTGAATATGATCTCGGGGCGAAGCGCTATCACGCGACCGGAGAGACCCTCCCCGATGCGGTGCTGGAGGAGCTTCGCGGCTATGACGCGATTCTGCTCGGCGCGGTCGGCGACCCCAGCGTCCCCCCAGGCGTCCTGGAGCGCGAGCTGCTGCTCAGGCTCCGTTTCGAGCTGGACCACTATGTGAACCTCCGCCCGGTCAAGCTGTTCCCCGGGGTGGCGACCCCTCTCGGCGAGGCCCGTCCCGATGACATCGACATGATCGTCGTTCGCGAGGGCACCGAGGGTCCGTACGCCGGAGCCGGCGGCGTGCTGCGCCGCGGCACGGCACAGGAGATCGCCACGCAGGAGTCGCTGAACACCGCCTTCGGCGTCGAGCGCGTCGTGCGTTACGCGTTCGAGAAGGCTCAGGCCAGGCCCCGCCGCAAGCTCACGCTGGTCCACAAGACCAACGTGCTGACCTTCGCGGGCGACCTCTGGGCGCGTACGGTCGACCGGGTGAGCCAGGAGTTCCCCGATGTGGAGACCGATTACTGCCACATGGACGCGGCCTCGATGTTCTTCATCACCCAGCCGCAGCGCTTCGACGTGATCGTCACCGACAACCTCTTCGGTGACATCCTCACCGACATCGGTGCGGCCATCGCCGGGGGCATCGGCCTCGCCGCCAGTGGTAACGTCAACCCGGCCCGTACGGCGCCGTCGATGTTCGAGCCCGTGCACGGCAGCGCCCCCGACATCGCGGGCCAGGGCAAGGCCGACCCCACCGCCACCATCCTGTCCATCGCCATGCTCCTCGACCACCTCGGGTTCGCCGAGGCCGCGGCCCGGGTCGAGCAGGCCGTCGCCGACGACCTGGTCGAACGGCAGGGAGCCTGGACGGCCAGGGCGACCCGTGAGATCGGCGACGACATCGCGGCACGAGTAGCGGGGTGATCCGGGCCGTCACCTGATCAATGCGCATGGCGGCCCACGGGGCGCCATGCGCTTTTTCATACCTGCCCGATGCCGTAGTTTTCCGTTAGACAGGTCGTCGCCGCACAATGAACCGTGACGACGACGTCGAGAAAAGGATCTTCGCCATGACCACTCAGCTCAGCTTCGATGTGCAGCTCAATCCGCGAGCCCGCAGCGCGGGGGAGCGTGAGGAAGTATTGGCGAACCCCGGCTTCGGGCAGTTCTTCACCGACCACATGATCTCGATCGACTGGACCGAGGGGCGCGGCTGGCACGACGCCCGGCTCCAACCGTACGGCCCGCTGGTTCTCGATCCCGCGACGTCGGTCTTCCATTACGCGCAGGAACTGTTCGAGGGGCTCAAGGCGTACCGGCAGTCGGGCGGTTCGATCGTCGCCTTCCGGCCGCACGCCAACGCGGCGCGCTTCAACAGGTCCGCGGCCAGGATGGCCATGCCCGAGCTGCCCGAGGACGCGTTCGTCCAGTCGCTGGAGCTGCTCGTGCAGACCGACCGCGAGTGGGTGCCGACCACCGACGGCCACAGCCTCTACCTGCGGCCCTTCATGATCGCGACGCAGGCGGCGCTCGGGGTGAACCACCCGTCGAGGACCTACAAGTACATGGTGATCGCCTCGCCCGCCGCCTCGTACTTCTCCGGCGGCGTCAAGCCCGTCTCGGTCTGGCTGTCCACCGAGTTCACCCGGGCCGCTCCCGGCGGGACCGGCTTCGCCAAGTGCGGCGGCAACTACGCCGCCGCCTTCGTCGCCCAGCGTCAGGCCGTCCAGGAGGGCTGCGACCAGGTCGTCTGGCTCGACGCCTTCGAGCATCGCTGGGTCGAGGAGATGGGCGGGATGAACCTCTTCTTCGTCTTCGGCGACCGCCTGGTCACCCCCACGCTCACCGGCACTCTGCTGCCGGGCATCACCCGCGACTCGATCCTCAGCATCGCCGCCGAGCTCGGCCTCCGGCCGGAGGAGGGCAAGATCTCGATCGAGGACTGGCAGTCGGCCTGCGAGTCGGGCGAGCTCACCGAGGTCTTCGCGTGCGGCACGGCGGCCGTGGTCACCCCCGTGGGCTCCGTCAAGGGCGCCGACCGCGGCTGGGCCGTGGGCGACGGCACCCCCGGCCCGGTCACCATGAGGATCCGCGAGGAGCTCGTCGGCATTCAGTACGGCTCCCGCCCCGACACCCGCGACTGGATCCACAAGATCTGCTGATTCCCCGAAACCACGGAACAGGCCCGGCCCGGAACCATCCGGCCGGGCCCTCGTTCAGTCGTCTCGTACGGCTCATGCCTCGATCAGCTTGCCCGTGTCGATCGTCAGATCCCACGGCTCCGGCAACTCCAGTGAGTCGCCGAACTTCACGGTGACCTCGCGGGTGTATCCGGCCTCGCTCGGATGACTGAGCAGCCTGACTCTGCCTTCCAGCGGGTCGATCACCAGGTAGAGCGGTACTCCCGCGATGGCGCAGTTCTTCGGCTTCACCAGATGATCGTCATTGATGCTGCTCCTGGAGACGGCCTCCACCACGAGGAGCGTGCTGTCGCCGTAGACCTCGTCCTCGCCCCACATCCGCCGGTCCGGCGGCACGATCGCGAGGTCGGGGATGTAGCGGTCGACCTGTGGGCCGAGAAAGAGTTTGATGTTGGTCCACAGGCTCCAGTCACGGGTCGCGACCAGGGCCACGATCTGGAGAATGAGTCGGGAGATGATGTCGTTGTGCTCTCCGGTCGGCACGTCGCTCACCACGATCCGGCCGTTGATGATCTCCACCCTTGCGTTTGGGAGAAGATCACATACGTCCCGATAGTAGCGAAGAAGCGTCGCTCGCCTCGCCTGCTCCGCTGATGTCGTGGGTCGATCCAGGACCTTGGCCATGGGAACATCATCCCCTCCCGGCGGGAAAACGCAACGTGATTGACTCAGGACATAAGGTAGTCACAAAGCGTGGCGCCCGCCGGGGTTTCGAAAGTCAGTTCTTGCGGACGAGGGTGAGTCCGTCGGCGAAGGGGAGCAGGACGCTGGTCACCCGCGGATCGGCGGTGACCAGGTCGTTGAACGCCCGCATCCCGGGCACGTTGCCCCCGGCGGCCGGGTCGACGATCTCGCCCTCCTGCAGGGTGTTGTCCACGGCGATCAGCCCGCCCGGCCTGAGCCGTACGAGGAGCTCCTCGTAGTAGACGGGGTAGCCGGCCTTGTCGGCGTCGATGAAGGCGAAGTCGATCCACTCCCCGCGGGGCATGGACCGAAGTGTTTCGGCGGCCGGCCCGAGACGAAGCTCGACCCTGTCCGAGACGCCCGCCTTGTCCCAGTACCGCTGGGCAACGGACGTCCATTCCTCGCTGACGTCACAGGCGATGAGGCGGCCGTCCGCCGGCATGCCCCTGGCGATGCAGATCGACGAGTAGCCGGTGAAAGTGCCGACCTCGACGGCCCGGCGGGCCCCGACGAGGCTCACGAGCATGGTGAGCAGCGTGCCCTGCTCGGGGGAGATCTGCATGGTGATGTCGTCGCCGACGAGCCGGTGCGTCTCCTCCGTGAGGACGCGGAGCAGATCGTCGGGCGGGGTGGTGTGCGCGATGGTGTATTCGGCCACTGCGGTATCGATGAACTCGGCGACCTTCATGCGAACCACACTAACCATGGCCGTTCGCGAGCGGGCGAAGCGTGGTCGGAGCACTCGTCCGCGTCTCGTACTCTGAGATCGATGTGCCAGAGGCTGGGAGCATGTGGCAGACTCCTAGGCACCATGTTCTACGGTCTGCTCATTATCGGCAGGCGCGCCGGCCACTAAAGGGACAACGCCGGCGCGCAGACCTCTCACGTCCGTGAGGGGTCTTTTTGTTTGGGGCCGATGGGCGCGCGGCGACGACGGACCCGCGAAGGAGACGAAGAGATGACCGACGACGGCTTCCACGTGTACGACACGACGCTCCGTGACGGAGCCCAGCAGGAGGGGCTGAACCTGTCAGTCGCCGACAAGCTGGCGATCGCTCGGCACCTGGACGGTCTGGGCGTCGGCTTCATCGAGGGTGGCTGGCCGGGCGCCAACCCCAAGGACACCGAGTTCTTCAGGCGGGCTCAGACCGAGCTCGACCTGGGGCACGCGCAGCTCGCCGCGTTCGGCGCGACCCGCCGGGCCGGTGTGAAGGCCGCCGACGATCCGCTGGTGGCCGCCCTGCGCGAATCCGGAGCGCCGGTCGTGACGCTCGTCGCCAAGAGCCATGACCGGCACGTGGAGCTGGCCCTCCGCACGACACTGGAGGAGAACCTCGCGATGATCCGCGACACGGTCTCCCACCTTCGTGCGGAGGGCCGGCGCGTCTTCTTGGACGCCGAACATTTCTTCGACGGGTACCGCTCCAACCGCGCCTACGCGCTCGAGGTGCTGCGCACCGCGGCCGAGGCCGGCGCCGACGTGGTGGCGCTGTGCGACACCAACGGCGGCATGCTCCCCGACGAGCTCGCCGAGGTCGTCCACGAGGCGACCGCCACGGGGGCGCGGATCGGGATCCACTGTCACGACGACACCGGCTGCGCGGTGGCCAACACCCTGGCCGCGGTGAAGGCCGGCGCCACCCACGTGCAGGGATGCGCCAACGGGTACGGCGAGCGCTCGGGCAATGCCAACCTCTTCACGGTGGTGGCCAACCTCCAGCTCAAGCGGGGATTCGATCTCGTACCGCCCCAGGCGCTGGCCGACATGACGCGCATCGCCCATGCGATCACCGAGGTCACCAACGTCACGCCCAACTCGCATCAGCCCTATGTGGGGACCTCGGCCTTCGCCCACAAGGCCGGGTTGCACGCCTCGGCGATCAAGGTGGACCCCAACCTCTACCAGCACATCGATCCCGCCATGGTCGGCAACGACATGCGCATGCTGGTCTCCGACATGGCCGGCCGCGCCTCGGTGGAGCTCAAGGGCCGCGAGCTGGGCTACCAGCTGACCGGGGAGCAGTCCCGCGAGCTGGTCGAGCGGGTCAAGGACCTGGAGTCGCGCGGGCACACCTTCGAGGCCGCCGACGCCTCCTTCGAGCTGCTGCTCCGCGACACCGTCGCCGGTGAGCGCAAGCGGTACTTCACCGTCGAGTCCTGGCGGGTCATCGTCGAACGCCGCCCCGTCGTCGACCCCCTCACCGGTGCGGCGACCTTCGAGGTCGTGAGCGAGGCCACGGTGAAACTCCATGCCAAGGGCGAGCGGATCGTGGCGACCGGCGAGGGCAACGGCCCGGTCAACGCCCTGGACAAGGCGGTACGGCTGGCCCTGGAGAAGCTCTATCCCGAGCTCGCCGCCGTCCAGCTCATCGACTTCAAGGTCCGCATCCTGGAAGGGACGCACGGCACCGGCGCGATCACCCGTGTTCTGATCACGTCCAGCGACTCGACCGGCGACTGGGCCACCGTCGGCGTCGACGAGAACATCATCGAGGCGTCCTGGCAGGCCCTGGAGCAGGCCGTGACGTACGGACTCCTCCGTGCGGGGCACCACGCATGACAGTGATGGTGTAGCTGAGCGCGGTTCTCCCGGGCCTGCCTGTCCGGACAGGCAGGCCCGTGGCTGATCGTCAGGACAGGGTGCCCGAGGCGCCCACCCGCAGGGTCACCGAGCCGCCGGAGGTCTGGACGACCACGGTGCGGCCCGAGCAGGTGACGCTCGGCTTGTCCGTGCCGGGCACGATGACCGTCAGCAGTGCCCCGGCCGCGGGGGATACCACCGCGGGGGCGGGCACCTTCTTCATGTAGGAGGGCGAGATCCACCCCTGGTAGGGGCTGGTCTGCCCGCTGACCACCCGCTGCCCCCCGATCGGCCGGCATGACGGCATGGCGAGCTGGACGAGCGTGGCGCGCCAGTCGCCGTCCGCCACCACGATCCGTCCCCCCTCTGCGGCCACGACCTTCAACGCCGGGTCGAAGTGCCACAGGTTCCGCAGCTTCCCGTCCCCGGTGTCGAGGACGGCCATCAGGTCATCGTGATGATTGACCAGCACCGATCGGGTGCGGCGCACGCCGTACGCCAGGTCGGTCAGCGTGAACGACTGCCGGTCCTTGCCGATGGAACGGCGGGTGAGGGGCGACGCGGTGTGGCCGCGGAACTTCCTGCCGACGATTACCGGCACGTTGTGGGCCTCCGGCGTCAACGTCCAGCGGCGGTACGGAGTGCCCTCGTAGGAGTGGAAGCCCGCCTCGGTGAGGATGGAGCGGCCCTGGGCGTAGTAGGTCACGCCCAGGTGGTCCTCGTGCCCGTGGAACTTCTGGCCCGGGCCGAAGCGGATCGAGTAGTACGCCGACTGCGGGTCGTCCCAGGCGGTGCGGCCGAAGACGTACCCCGCCTTGAAGACTTCGACGGTCTTCCTGCCGTGGTCGAAGCCGGTCGGCTGGACGTCGGCGCCGCCGTCTCCGATGGGCACCAGGTAGCCGTTCGGCATGGTGGCCGCGGCGATGTGCCCCGTCAGGTTCTTCCAGCGCCGCGTCAGCGTGCTCGGCGCCTTCAGCCCGCAGTAGTCGATCGTGTCCATCGCGACCCTGAGCCGCTCATGGACGTAGATCGCGTAGCGGGGGGCCTGCTCCATGAGCGCGCCCTCGGAGTCGATATCGAGCTTCGCCGACTTGACCATGCGGCGCAGGGCCAGGTCCTTCCAGCCCTTGTTGCCGTAGCGGCAGCCGATCCGCAGCAGACCGATGTCCTGGTCGAGGCCGTGGTTGTGACCGGCCTCGTACTTGCTCGGATCGGCCAGCAGCTTCGCGTGCTGAGCGAGGCTGCGGGTGAGCCAGGAGCCCTTGACATGCCGGCTCAGGCAGACCAGGGCCGGGGCGCGCAGTGCGATGGGGTGCTCCGCCCAGGCGTACTTGGCGGTGCCGCGGCCGCCGTAGGGGTTGTCCGCCACCCAGTCCTCGGCGATCTCGACCGCCCGCTTGAGGTATTCCCCGTTGCCGGTCGTCTCGTAGTCGGCGACCAGCCGGCCCATCCAGCGCAGCGACTGGAAGACCATCTGCCAGGACCGGTTCCGGTACGGATCCATCCGCCAGTTGACGTTCTTGCCCACGCTGACGGCCGGGAAGTCGAGAAACGACAGCTTGCCGTCCATGATCTCCGAAGAGGTGGGGGTGGCGGGCAGCCAGTCGCCCTGACATTCGGCCGTCTGTTTCACGCCCGCCACCGACACGGCGGCCGCCGACGGACCGCCCGGAAGGACAAAGGGCGACACGGTGCCCAGAAGGACCAGGGCGGACAGAGCCGGGCCGTGCTTCCTGAGGACTTGAGTGCGGCCGCGCACGCCAGATTCCTTCCGGCCAGATTCAAGACGGGAAGTGCCATGCTGTCCGAATCGCATCAATGCGGTCAAGCCACATTGATCACATCGTTAACATCCCTGAGTCTCGGACTGCCGGAATTGGCAAGATCACGGGTTGGGGGTGGCGGTCTCGATGACCTCGAACGACCAGAGTTCGGAGGCCGTAGCCGCCGGGCCTTGGTCGTGTCCATGGCCCAGCCCGTGGTCGTGTCCGTGGTCGTGTCCGTGGCCCTGAGTCTGGGCGTGGCCGGCCTGGAAGGCCTGGCTCTGCTGCCAGCGTTGGAAGTCCTCCTCGCTCCGCCAGCGCGTGTAGACGAGGTAGCGGTCGGTTCCCTCGACGGGCCGCAGCAGCTCGAACCACTCGAACCCGTCGGACGACTCGACCATCCCCGCCCGGCCGGCGAACCGCCTCTCCAACTCCTGCCGCATCTCCTGGGGCACCGTCAGCACGTTGATCTTCACGACAGAAGGCACGAGCACTCCCGTACGACTCGGTTCTCGGTGGCCGGTTACGGGCCAGTCAGCACCACCATACGGAGGGGCACGCGGCCCGCTCGCCTCCGACACGGATCACCGGCCGGGCGTACTAGGCTCGTGACGTGCGTATCGCGAGGTTTTCCAAGGGCGACGGAGTCGCGTTCGGGGTGGTGGAAGAGGGCGAGCAGGTGATCGCCCACGTCGCGGGCCATCCCTTCGGCGGGGTCGAGTTCACCGGCGAGCGCTATCCGCTGGCCGAGGTCCGACTGGTCGCACCGATGTTGCCCAGCAAAATCATCGCGATCGGCAAGAACTACGCCGACCACGCCAGGGAGATGGGCGGCGAGCCGCCGGCCGAGCCGGTCGTCTTCCTCAAGCCCAGCACCTCGGTGGTCGGGCCGGGGGAGCCCGTCGCCTATCCGGAGAAGCTGTCGCAGCGGGTCGACTACGAGGGCGAACTGGCCGTCGTGATCGGCCGGCTGTGCCGTGACGTGCCGGCTGAGCGGGCCCATGATGTGATCTTCGGGTACACCTGCGCCAACGACGTGACCGCACGGGACCTGCAGTCCAGGGACGGCCAGTGGTCGAGGGCCAAGGGGTTCGACACGTTCTGCCCGTTGGGCCCATGGATCGAGACCTCGCTCGACCCGGCCGATCTCGCGCTCACGACCACGCTGAACGGCGAGTTGCGGCAGAGCGCGCGCACCTCCCAGCTCCTGCATGACGTCCCCGCGCTCATCGCGTACGTGAGCGCGGTCATGACCCTGCTGCCCGGCGACGTCGTCCTGACCGGCACACCGGCCGGAGTCGGCCCGATGTCCGTGGGCGACGAGGTGAGCGTCGGCATTGAAGGAATCGGAACTCTCACTAACCGGGTGATCTCACGTGATTAGGGTGCGCTTCGCCCCTTCGCCCACCGGCATGTTCCATGTCGGGGGCGCCCGCTCCGCGCTGTTCAACTGGGCCCTGGCCGAACAGTCCGGCGGCAAGTTCGTGCTCCGCATCGAGGACACCGACGCCGCGCGCAACCGGCCGGAGTGGACCGAGGGGATCATCTCGGCCCTGGCCTGGATCGGCATCAACGGCGACTCGCCGAACTTCGAGGGGCCCTATTTCCAGTCCGCCTACGAGCAGCAGCACCGCGAGGCGGCGGCGCGGCTGCTCAAGGACGGCAAGGCCTACCACTGCACGTGCACGCGGGACGACGTGAAGGCCAGGACCGGCTCTGAGCACCAGGGCTACGACGGCCACTGCCGGGACCTGGGCCTGGCCGAGGGCGCGATACGGTTCCGCAGCCCGGATGCGGGCGTGACCGTGCTGGACGACCTGGTACGCGGGCGGGTGGAGTTCCCGAACGCGTCGATCGAGGACTTCGTCATCGTGCGCGGCGACGGGTCGCCGCTGTTCATCCTCGCCAACGTCGTCGACGACATGGAGATGCGGATCAGCCACGTGGTCCGCGCCGAGGAGCACCTGTCGAACACGCCCAAGCAGCAGCTCCTGTGGGAGGCGCTCGGCGTACGGCCTCCGGTGTGGGCGCACGTGCCGGTCATCGTCAACGAGAAGCGGCAGAAGCTGTCCAAGCGCCGTGACAAGGTCGCGCTGGAGTCCTACCGGGACGAGGGCTACCTCGCGGAGGCGATGGTCAACTACCTCATGCTGCTCGGCTGGGGGCCCGGCGACGACCGGGAGATCATGCCGTGGTCGGAGATGATGCCGCTGTTCCGGCTGGAGGACGTGAACCCGTCGCCGGCGTTCTTCGACGAGAAGAAGCTGCGCGCGTTCAACGGCGAGTACATCCGGGCGCTGCCGCTGGAGGTCTTCATCGGCCGCTGCGAGCCGTGGCTCGACCCGTCCTGGGATCGGAGTGTGTTCGCCAGGGTCGCGCCCCTGGTGCAGACCCGGGTGGCCGTCCTGTCCGAGGTCACGGCCAACGTCGACTTCCTCTTCCTCGAAGAGCCCGTCTTCGACCAGGCGTCGTGGGACAAGGGCATGAAGCCGGGCGCGGCGGAGATTCTCGCCGGGTACGCCGAGCGGCTGGAGTCGGTCAACTGGGATCCTGAGTCGCTGAAGTCCTCCCTGGAGGAGGTCGGCGCCGTCCACGGGCTCAAGCTCGGCAAGGCCCAGGCCCCGGTGCGTGTGGCGATCACCGGCAGGACCGTGGGCCTGCCGCTGTTCGAGTCGATCGAGGTCCTCGGCCGCGAGCGCGCTCTCGACCGGCTCCGTACGGCTCTCGCCAAGCTCTCCTGACGCCGTACGGCTCTCGCCGGCCTTTCATCCTGACCGGCCACGCCATGGCCGCGAGTGTGAGGCTCACGCCCGCGGCCACGGCGACCAGCTGAGCAGCCCGCCCGGTGGACGGCTCAGCGGGTCACAGCAGGCCGCGGCGGGCGAGTAGGGGGGTGATCTCGGGGTCCCGGCCCCGGAACGCGCGGAAGGCGGCCATCGGGTCGACGCTGCCGCCCTTGGACAGCAGTTCCCGGCGGAACCGGTCGCCGTTCTCGCGCAGCAGCCCGCCGTTCTCGTTGAACCATTCGACGGTGTCGGCGTCGAGGACCTCGCTCCAGATGTAGGAGTAGTAGCCCGCGCTGTAGCCGCCCGCCCAGATGTGGGAGAAGTACGTGCTGCGGTAGCGCGGCGGCACGGCGGGCAGGTCCACGCCGACGTCCGCGAGCGCCTTCGTCTCGAACGCCGCGGGGTCCTCGCCGGAGTATTCCGTGTGCCACGCCCAGTCGAGGAGCGTGGCGGCCAGGTACTCGACCGTGGCGAACCCCTGGTTGAACTTCTGTGACTCCAGCAGCCGATCGACGAGCTCCTGCGGCATCGGCTCGCCCGTCTCGTAGTGCTTCGCGTAGTTGGCCAGGATCTCGGGGTGGGTCGCCCACATTTCGTTCACCTGGGAGGGGTACTCGACGAAGTCGCGCGGCACCGCCGTACCCGAAAAGCGCGGGAAGCGCACATCCGAGAACAAGGCGTGCAGGGCGTGCCCGAACTCGTGGAACATCGTGTTGACCTCGTCGAACGTCATCAGCGTCGGCTCGCCCTTGACGATGTTGAGGTTGTTCACGACGACCGGCCGGGCGCCCTCCAGGGCCGACTGCCTGACCAGGCTGTTCATCCACGCGCCGCCCCGCTTGGAGGCCCGGGCGTGGAAGTCGCCGAGGAACAGGCCGAGCGGCGCGCCGCCGGAGTCGAACACCTCGAAGACCCGCACGTCCGGGTGATAGCCGGCCAGGTCCTTCCGTTCGGTGAAGGTGATCCCGTAGAGCCGCGTGGCCGCGTAGAAGACGCCCTTCTCCAGGACGGCGTTCAGCTCGAAGTACGGCCGCAGGCGGGCGCCGTCGATGTCGTAGCGCGCCTCACGGGCCTTCTCCGCGTAGAAGGCCCAGTCCCAGGGCCGTACGGCGTGGCCGGCGAGCTCCTCGAGCTCCGCCTGCTCCCTGCGCGCGTTCGCCACGGCCGGCGGGACGAGCTTGGCCAGCATCTCGGTGACGGCCCCGGTGGTCCCCGCCGTCTGGTCCGCCAGGACGTACTCGGCATGGTCGGCGTAGCCGAGCAGCCGCGCCCGCTCTCGCCGCAGCAGCGCCATCTCTCTGATCAGCTCGGCGTTCGCCGCACCGCGCCCGATAGAGGCGGTGTGGACGCGCTCGCGCAGCGACCGGTCGGTCAGCGAGGCGAGCGACGGCTGGCCGGTCGGCAGCACCAGCGTGATCACATGCTTGCCGTCCAGGCCGCGCTCCCTGGCCGTCTCGGCGAGCCCCCGGACCGCGTCCTCGGTCAGGCCGTCGAGCTCGGCCGCTTCGTCGACCACGACCGCCCGGTCGTTCGTGTCGGCGAGGAGGTTCTGCTGGAAGGTCGTCGCCAGCTCCGACAGCCGCTCGTTGAGCCCTCTGAGCCGTTCCTGGTCAGCCGCGTCGAGCAGGGCGCCGGCCCGGGTGAAGTCGGTGAGGTAGCGGTCGAGCAGCCACCGCTCCTCCTCACCGCCCGCCTCCACGGCGCGGATGCGGGCGAACAGCTTCGCATTCAGGTGTACGGCGTCCGCGTGCTTGGCCAGCCTGGGGGTGACGTCCTGCTGGATCTTCTGGATGCCGGGGGTGGTGTCGGAGGACGCCCGGTTGAAGAAGACGGCGCTGACCCGGTCGAGCAGGGCGCCCGCCCGCTCCAGGGCCTCGATCGTGTTCTCGAACGTCGGCCGCTCCGGATTGTCCGCGATCGCCGCGACCTCGGCGAGGTGCTCGGCCATGCCCTGCTCGAACGCCGGGACGTAGTGCTCCTCCCTGATCCGTTGGAAGGGCGGCAGCCCGTAGGGCAGGTCACTGGGGCTGAGGAACGGGTTCTCGGCCGGGTTCATCTGCGGCGGCTCCTTGGTGTCCGGCGGTGTGTCCGAGCGTACGACCGGCCGTCTCGTGGACGGCCGGCGCCGTGTGCTCTCAGCCTCGCACAACCATCGTCCACGACGATGTCGCGCGGCGCGCGGCAATCGTTTTGGTAGTGGGTGCCAAGCTGGGCTATCCTTTCGGAGTCGCAAGCGGGGCGCTGAGTCCGGCAAGCGGATTGGGGTATGGGGTAATTGGCAGCCCGACGGATTCTGGCTCCGTTAGTCTAGGTTCGAGTCCTGGTACCCCAGCTGGATCCCCCCAAGGGATTCGGTTGGAAAATCGCAGCGATGCGACACACAGTGCATGGTCCCGTCGTCTAGTGGCCTAGGACGCCGCCCTCTCAAGGCGGTAACGGCGGTTCGAATCCGCTCGGGACTACCACTGTGAGGCCGCACACGCTGTAGATGCAGCATGAAGGCTCCGTCGTCTAGTGGCCTAGGACGCCGCCCTCTCAAGGCGGTAGCGCCGGTTCGAATCCGGTCGGGGCTACATGAGCGGAACCCCCGGCACCTCACGGTCCGGGGGTTTTCGCGTTCCAGGGGGGGAGGCGGCACGGTCACGCCGACCGCGTCCCGCTCGATGCTCCTGAGCGGGACGCCTGCCGATCGTGCCGGCCTTTCCCCGAGCCGTCAGCTCCCCGATCGGGCCTTGAACAGGGCGCGCTTGGCGGCCTTGCTCACCTGCTTGTCGGGGTGCGCCTCGGCGATGGCCTCCAGCAGCTCCTCCAGATGCGGGTGCCGGGTCTTCCAGATCCCGTCGAGTATTCCGATGAGCTTCTGCGTCTCGACCTCGTGCAGGCTGGCCACGAACTCGGCCCGCCCGAGCTCGTTGGCGATCGTCCACATGTCGAGGATCAGCCAGTGCACGTCGGTGGGCGTCGGCTCGGGCGCGCCCTCGACCCCCATCTGGGTCAGGTGGGTCGCGGCGTACGGCCGCAGCGACGGCTCCTTGGCCGCCTCGTGCCAGGCCGGCACCGCCGCATCGCCGAGAGAGCCCACCAGGCTGGCGGCCTGGACACGGACCAGCGCGTCGGTCTCGTCCTCAGCGGCGGCCGCGAGCAGCTCGGAGGCGGCCTGGGTGGGGGTGCGCAGGGCGAGCCACGCCGCGAACTCGGCGTCCGCCTCCTCATCCGTCATGTCGGAGCTGAGCGACAGCAGATCGAGCGCGGTCATCGCGTCGATCGCGGGCCGGGCGTCCACCTCGATGTCCTCGTCGTCGAGCAGATGCACCACGCCGTCGGTGCCGAGCGGCGTGAGTGAGATCACGCCGTCGTCGACACCGACCATGCCGTACCCGCTCAGCCAGGCCACAACGGAAGCGAGCGGATCGCCGGCGGCGGCCCAGGCGTCCAAGCCGAGATCGTCATACTCCGACACGGCCTGGGTCAGCTCTACGCGAAGATCGGCCAGCGTCCGAGAGCCGCTGTGGAGTAGCAGTTGGATCAGCAGCGCGCGGGTCAGCCCGGACAGCGCCAGAGTCAGATCATCGTCGTCGAGCTCCGGGTCGCCGTAGTCGATCGAGTGCAGGCCGGTCGTCCATACGTCGAGGGCGTCCTCGTCGTCCTCGAAGGGCCAGGCGGATGTGTCGGGGTCAACGCTGACCGTGTCGTCCCCGTCCGGGGCGAGGAACTCCAGGTCGATGGCGAGGTTCCAGATGTTCCACAGATACTGCGCGTCCGGCAGGCCGAGTGCTCGTACGGCCTCACTCACCTCGTCGTCGGACAGGAGAGCCTCCGCACCCACCTTGCGGCCGGTGCCGACCCACAACGCCAGATCGCGAGCCTGGGCGATGAGCGCGACCCCGCGGGCGGCCTCGGCCAGTTCGGCGTCGGAACGCAGCCGGACCGTGGGCAGCGCCGCGATCTCGTCGGCGAACGGCTCGAAGTCGCCCAGACTCTCACCGACCTCCTCGTCGACCTCCTCGTCGTCCTCGTCGTCCTCGTCGTCGTCCCAGGGGTTCCCGTCCAGGATGTCCTCCATCGCGTCGACGAAGTCGTCCTCGATGTCATCGAGTTCGGCGAGCAGGGCGTCGAGGGACGCGGAGCCGGGCGCCAGCCGTTCGGTCGACGACAGGAACGTCAGGTAGGACCGGATCGCCGACACCAGCCCCTCGGCGGCCGCTTCGGGGTCTTCCACCGCTTTGGGAACGTGCTCGAGCAGCACGGTGCGCAGGTCGCCGCGCTTCCACAGGCCGGCATCGTCGCGGACGGCCAGGCGGTGCCACAGCGCGACGGGTCCCACGAGCTCGGGATCGCTGCCCGGTGCGTTGTCCGGCACCCAGAGAATGAATTCTTGGAGCAGGGGACGCAGTTCAGCGGCGGCTGCCTCGATGCGATCGGTCACCCCGCCAGCCTAGGCCCATTGGTGCTCCGGCTCTAATCAGTTTGCCCGCCGCATCGCTTCCGTGATCCGTTCGGCGGCGGCCACCACCGGTCCGGCGTGCATCCGCCCGGGCGTGCGCGTGAGACGCTCGATCGGCCCGGACACGGAGACGGCCGCGATGACCTTGCCGCCCGAGCCGCGGATCGGAGCCGAGACGCTGGCGACGCCCTGCTCGCGCTCGCCGATGCTGTGCGCCCAGCCCCTCCTGCGTACGCTCGACAGCGTCGTGGCGGTGAACTTGGCGCCGCGCAGGCCGCGGTGTAGCCGGTCCGGGTCCTCCCAGGCGAGCAGGATCTGCGCCGCCGATCCCGCGCCCATGGGCAGTGCCGAGCCGACGGGCACGGTGTCGCGCAGCCCGCTGGTGCGCTCCGCCGCGGCCACGCAGACCCGCTCGTCCCCCTGCCGGCGGTAGAGCTGGGCGCTTTCGCCGGTGAGGTCGCGGAGCTGGGTGAGCACCGGACCCGCCACGGCGAGCAGCCGGTCCTCGCCGGCGGCCGTGGACAGTTCGGACAGCCGAGGCCCGAGGACGAAACGCCCCTGCGTGTCACGGGAGACGATGCGGTGGTACTCGAGTGCGACCGCCAGCCGGTGGGCGGTCGGCCGGGCCAGGCCGGTCGCCTGGACGAGCTGTGCCAGGGAAGCGGGGCCCGCCTCCAGTGCGTTGAGTACGAGAACCGCCTTGTCGAGTACTCCGACCCCGCTAGAGTTGTCCATACCCCGATACTGCCGTCTCGGTATCCGAGATGCAAACGCAATACGGGAAATCAGTATATAAAGTGTCCATATCCCGATATTTCCGTCTCGTCTTTCGAGACACAGCCCGGGGGCCGAGCGCAAGGAGGCGTTTCACCATGGGTCGCACACCGACGGATCGCACACCGACGGGTCGAACACTGGCCGAGAAAGTCTGGGAGCAGCACGTCGTACGGCGCGCCGAGGGCGAGCCCGACCTGCTCTACATCGACCTCCACCTCGTCCACGAGGTGACCAGCCCGCAGGCGTTCGACGGCCTGAGGCTCGCCGGCAGGAAGGTGCGCCGCCCCGATCTGACGATCGCCACCGAGGACCACAACGTCCCGACCGTGCTGGGGCCCATCTCCGACCCGGTGTCGCGCACCCAGGTCGAGACCCTGCGCAAGAACGCCGCCGAGTTCGGTGTCCGACTGCACCCGATGGGTGACGCGGGCCAGGGCGTGGTGCACATCATCGGCCCGCAGTTCGGCCTCACCCAGCCCGGCATGACGATCGTCTGCGGCGACTCCCACACCTCGACGCATGGCGCGTTCGGGGGCATCGCGTTCGGCATCGGCACCTCCGAGGTCGAGCACGTGCTGGCCACGCAGACGCTGCCCGCCTACCGGCCCAGGACGATGGCCATCGAGGTCAAGGGCGACCTGCCGGTCGGCGTCACCGCCAAGGACCTCATCCTCGCCATCATCGCCAAGATCGGCACCGGCGGCGGCCAGGGCCACATCGTGGAGTACCGCGGTGAGGCCATCCGCAAGCTCTCCATGGAGGGCCGCATGACGATCTGCAACATGTCGATCGAGGCCGGCGCCCGGGCGGGCATGATCGCTCCGGACGAGACCACCTTCGAATACCTGCGCGGCCGTCCGCACGCGCCCACGGGAGCCGCCTGGGACCAGGCCGTCGAGTACTGGAAGACCCTGCGCACCGACGACGCCGCCGTGTTCGACAAGGTCGTCGAGATCGACGCCGCGACGCTGACGCCGTTCGTCACGTGGGGCACCAACCCGGGGCAGGGTGTACCGCTCGGCTCGGCCGTACCCTCTCCCGAGGACTTCGCCGACCCCGTCGAGCGGGCGGCGGCCGAGCGAGCGCTGGAGTACATGGGCCTCGCCGCGGGCACCCCGCTGCGCGACGTCGAGGTCGACACGGTCTTCGTCGGCTCCTGCACCAACGGACGGCTGGAGGACCTGCGGGCCGCCGCCGAGATCCTGCGCGGTCGCGAGGTCGTCACCCGCACGCTGATCGTGCCCGGCTCGATGCAGGTCAAGAAGGCCGCGGAGGAGGAGGGCCTGCACGAGGTGTTCAAGGCCTCCGGCGCCGAGTGGCGTGAGGCGGGCTGCTCGATGTGCCTGGGCATGAACCCCGACACGCTCAAGCCGGGTGAGCGCAGCGCCTCGACCTCCAACCGCAACTTCGAGGGCCGCCAGGGCAAGGGCGGCCGCACGCACCTCGTGTCGCCGGCCGTCGCCGCCGCGACCGCGGTCACCGGCCGCCTGACCGCCCCCGCCGACCTCTGACCCGCCTCCTTCGGACCCAGGAGAGACCATCATGGACGCCTTCACCACGCACACCGGCCGGGCCGTACCGCTGCGGCGCAGCAACGTCGACACCGACCAGATCATCCCGGCCGTGTGGCTCAAGCAGGTCAGCCGCACCGGCTTCGAGAAGGGCCTGTTCTCCGCCTGGCGGGAGGACCCGTCCTTCGTCCTGAACGACCCCGCCTACGCAGGGGCCACGATCCTCGTCTCCGGTCCGGACTTCGGCACCGGATCGTCCCGCGAGCACGCCGTCTGGGCCCTCCAGCAGTACGGCTTCCGCGTCGTGATCTCCTCGCGGTTCGGTGACATCTTCCGGAACAACTCCACGAAGATGGGTCTCCTGCCGGTCGTGCTGCCGGAGGACGTCGTCGGGCGCCTGCAGGCGGCGGTCGAGGCCGACCCGGCCACCGAGGTCACCGTGGACCTGGCCGAGCGGCAGGTGCGCTTCGGTGACGTCGCCGCATCCTTCGAGATCGACGACTACACGCGCTGGCGGCTCATGGAGGGCCTGGACGACATCGGCCTGACCCTGCGTCACGCGGACGACATCGAGGTGTACGAGAATGGACGGCAGCCATGGCTGCCGACGACCGTCTGAGCGAGGCCCAGACCCCGGAGGACCGACTGGCGCGGCGACTGCGTGATGCGCATCGCCGTGTCAGGGCGTTAGCCTTGCCACAGGAGGAGAAAGCCCGCCTCACGCGACGGCTGCTCTCGATCTGTGACGTGGCAAAACGGGACATAGCCCACGCGGCCGATCGGCTGGACGTCTTCATCGCCTATCTGGACGGCAGATCCGACACGCCGAGCAGGCGAAACTTGCCGCCCGGTGATTGAGTCCCGAGACCTCGTCCCCTAATTTCAAGCGCGTAAGGGGGAGGGAACCAAATGAACAAGAAGGAACTCGTCGAGGCGATCACTGATCGCGTCGGTGACAAGAAGACGGCGACCGAGGCGGTCAACGCCGTTCTCGACGCGATCCAGAACGCCGTCGCCAGCGGTGACAAGGTCTCGATCACCGGCTTCGGCGCCTTTGAGATGGTGCACAAGCCCGCTCGTACGGCTCGTAACCCTTCGACCGGCGACCCCATCAAGGTCGAGGAGAGTTGGGCGCCCAGGTTCCGCCCTGGCGCCGAGTTCAAGGAGCAGGTCAACGCCGGCGGTAAGGCGTCGGCAAAGAAGAGTTAGCCATCGGCCGGAACAAGAACGACCTCGAACGGCGCCCGGATGATCTTTCCGGGCGCCGTTCGTCGTATCGCGGCTGGCTCAGGGTGTGGGGAACGCCGGTCAGGGTGTGGGGAACGCCGGTCATCAGGGTGTGGGGAACGTCGAGAGCGTGACGTAGGTGACGCGCCCGGCCGCGAGGACGATGTTGACCCGCTGCCCGGAGCGCAGGTGCCGCAGCGGTCCCGCGTCGAACGCCTCCGCGTCGAACGGCATCTCCGTACCGTCATCGAGGAACACCGAGCCCGAACGCGTCTCGGGTTCGAACACCTTGACCGTGGCCTGCACGCGATCAGCCTACCCGTGCTCGCGTGGCATGCTCTGATCGCCGATGTACGAGGCGAGGCCGCGGAGGATGATCTCGAGACCGAGGTCGTACCGGTAGTCGTTGGACTCGTCCACCATCAGCTCGGCCAGTCTCACCATGTTCGGGAACCGGTCCGGAGGAAGGGAGGCGAAGTAGCCGCGGATCTCGTCGCGCATCGCCTCCCACGACCTGACGTCCGTGTCCCGGTAGCGCTCGGCCCACATGCCTTCCTCCAGGACGAACCCGTTCACGTACGTCGACAGCAGGTCGCCGGCGATCGCCGTCACCCGGTCGGGCAGGCCGGCCGCGCTCAAGAGGGCGAGGAGCCGTTCCATGTGGGGGAGCAACTCAGGTGAGAAGGGGACATTGCCCATGGAGATCCGCGCCGCGTCACGGTGGCGCTTCAGCCGGTCCCGGCTCTGCGAGGCGTACTCCCTGATCTGCTGCTGCCAGCGGGCGGGATCGGGATCGGGCACCTCGGCACCGTCGAACAGGCGGTGGTACATCAGCTCCAGCAGGTCGTCCTTGCCGCTGATATGGGCGTACAGGGCTGAGACGGCCACGCCCAGCTCGGCCGCCACCTGGCGCATGCTCAGCCGGTCGTAGCCCTCCCGGTCGAGGACGACGAAAGCGGCCTCGACGATCCGGTCGCGGGTCAGGGGGATCCGGGCCGGGGCCGGGCGCCTGCGCGGACGCTCCCACGGCGGCGTGGGCATGTCCTTCTCGCTCATCTTCCGAGCCTCCCGCTCTCCCCGGGACATCGTAGTGAACGGTGCTACCACGAGGTGAACACTGCTCGCACCTTCACGATATATCTTGTCATCCCCACGAATGAGATATATCGTGTGTACGGATTTGCGCTGAACACTGTTCTCTCAGAGAACAGTGTTCATATCGCAGAAAGCCACACAACTCAAGGAGGAGCGATGGCCAACCCTGCGGATCTCACGGCGCCGGTCTCGGCGCCACCGGATGACGAGGCGGTGCCGTACCGGTGGCGCTGGGCCGCCCTTTTCGTGATTCTGGCGGCGGAGGTGATGGACCTCCTCGACGCGATGGTGACCAACATCGCCGCCCCGAGCATGCGGGCCGATCTCGGCGGCACCGGCGCGACCATCCAGTGGCTCGGCGCCGCATACATGCTCTCCATGGCGGTCGGTCTCATCACCGGAGGCCGGCTCGGTGACATCGTGGGGCGCAAGCGCATGTTCCTGATCGGTGCGGTCGGCTTCACGCTGGCTTCGCTACTGTGCGGGGCCGCACAGTCACCCGGCATGCTGATCGCGGCACGCGTCGCCCAGGGCCTGTTCGGCGCCGTCATGCTGCCACAGGGACTCGGCATGATCAAGGAGATGTTCCCGCCGAAGGAGATGGCGGCGGCCTTCTCGTTCTTCGGCCCGGTCATGGGACTGTCCGCCGTCGGCGGGCCGATCCTGGCGGGCTGGCTGGTGCAGGCCGACTACTTCGGCTCGGGCTGGCGAATGATCTTCTTTGTCAACCTGCCGCTCGGCCTCGCCGCGCTGCTCGCCGGGCTGCGCTTCCTGCCCGAGTCGAGGTCGCCGCACCCGCTGCGGCTCGACCTCCCCGGAGTCGTCCTGGCGACCCTGGGCGGTTTCCTGGTGATCTATCCGCTGGTCCAGGGGCGCGAGAACGGCTGGCCGGCCTGGACGTTCATCATGCTGGGCGCCTCGGTCGCGGTGTTCGCGGTCTTCGCCCGGCTCCAGTCACGTAAGAGCCGTCAGGGTGGGGATCCGCTGGTCGTGCCCAGCCTGTTCAGCAAGCGGGCGTTCACCGGCGGCATGGCCACCGGCCTGGTGTTCTTCGCCGGCATGGCCGGGTTCATGCTGGTGTTCAACCTCTTCACGCAGATCGGGCTCGGCTACTCGACGCTCAAGGCGGGCCTGGCGATGGTGCCGTGGTCGGCCGGCATGGTCGTGGGTTTCGGAATCGTCCAGCCGCTGCAGAGGTTCGGCCGCAAGGTGCTGCAGGGCGGAGTCCTGATCATGACCCTGGGTGTGCTCGGGGTCCTGCTCACGCTGAACATCGCCGGGACGCAGGTCACGCCCTGGCAGCTCACGCCCGCTCTCGTCGTCGCCGGCATCGGCATGAGCCTGCTGATGGCGCCGTTCTTCGACATCGTGCTGGCCGGGGTGGAGCAGCATGAGACGGGTTCCGCGTCCGGCACGCTGACGGCGGTCCAGCAACTCGGCAACGCGTTCGGCGTGGCGCTGCTGGGCACGGTCTTCTTCGACCGGCTCGGGAGCGTCCCCACGCCGGCGAGCTTCGACCACGCCATGAAGGTCACGCTCTGGGTGGTTGCGGGCATGCTCCTCGCGGTGTTCGCGACGGCCTTCCTCCTGCCCAGACGGGCACGTGAGGACGCCGAGGCGTCCCACTAGACCGAGTTCAGGAGCGCGGCGACCGCCGCGGTGGCGGGGCCGACGCCCAGGGCGAGGGCCTCGCGCAGGTCCTCCACCGTGTCGACGTCCCGCCGGACCGAGGAGACGCCGTCCAGGGTCAGCTCCTTGGCTCCGCCGGACAGGTGCCGCGCCCGGGACTCGCCGCCGAAACCGGGCAGGAACGGCACGCCGGGCCGTACGCCGTAGAAGGTGGTGCCCACGTCGGCGGCGTCGGGGACGAACGACTGCTCGAACTCCGCGGCCGCGGCCAGCACGTGCTCCAGTTCGGCGGGCCGCAGCGCCGGCAGGTCGGCCTGCAGCGCCCCGATCGCGTCGGCGGGCGCGAGCCGTACGGCCTCGACGGCGCCGAAGCGCAGGGCGGTGTTGAGGCCTCGGTCCGGGTCGGCCACCACGTGGGCGCCCACCTCCGCGAGGCGCCGCGCCGGCACCGGGTCCGCCGTCACCACCACCACGCGTGCCACCAGCGGGCAGCGCAGCGCCGCCGACACCGTGTCGCACGCGACCGCCACCGCGAGATCGGCACGGTACGGCCCGGCCGCCGCGGCCAGGCGTGTCTTCGCCCGGATCAGGGTCTTGACGGGGACCACAATGGACCATCGCGTGCACTGCATGTCGTCAAGCATCCCGCCTCGACATTTCCGATGGCCAACCGGGAGACTTGTGCCGCATCCCGCGGTCATCCCGTGATCTCGGAAGATCTTGGAGAGAAACCCCAGTGACTAAGCCCCGCCGCCGCCGAGCCGGACGTCCGCCCCGCTTCTGGGAGGCCCTCGCGGTCGTCGTCGTCAAACCGCTGTCACGGCTGTTCGTGAAACGGAACTGGCGCGGTGGAGAGCACGTGCCGCGCGAGGGGGGCCTGATCCTCGCCGCCAACCACCTGTCCTGGTCGGACCCGGTGTTGCTCTCGCACTACATCTACAACACCGGGCGCTGGCCGACGATCCTGGCCAAGGCCGGGCTCTTCAAGGTGCGCTTCCTTGGTCACGCGGTCACCCAGCTCCAGGCGATCCCCGTCCACCGCGGCAGCACCGAGGCCACCCAGTCGCTGAAGATCGCCGAGGAGCGGCTGCGGGCGGGGGCGTGCATCCTGTTCTACGTGGAGGGCACGATCACCCGCGATCCCGATCTCTGGCCGATGGAGGGCAAGACGGGAGTCGCCCGCCTGGCACTCAAGACCGGCGTGCCGGTGATCCCGATCGCTCACTGGGGGGCCCAGGATCTCCTGCCGTACGGCGCGAAGAAGCCGCGGCTGTTTCCGCGCAAGAAGTTCCAGGTGCTCGCCGGGCCGCCCGTCGACCTGACCAAGTACGCCGGGCAGCCGCTGCGGGCGTCGGTCCTGCGCGAGGCGACCGCCGACATCATGGCGGACATCACCGGCCTGCTCGCGGAGATCCGCGACGAGAAGGCGCCGGACGTTCCGTACGACCCCAAGAACGGTGAGAGCGCCTGACAGGGCGTACGGTGAGGGACGACCGGGACGGGAGCGAGCCCGGTGGGAGCAGGAGTGGCGGGGGCGGCAAGTGAGCAAGGCGGTCGTGTTCGGAACCGGCTCGTGGGGCACCATGTTCGCGGTGATCCTCGCGGAGGCGGGCACCCGTACGACCCTGTGGGGTCGGCGGGCGGCGGTCGTCGACGCGATCAACGAGCGGCACGAGAACCCGGACTATCTGCCGGGCCTGCGGCTTCCCGAGACGCTGCGCGCCACCACCGACCCCGCCGAAGCGATGGACGGCGCCGACTACGTGGTGCTCGCGGTCCCGGCGCAGACGCTCCGGCGCAACCTCGTGGAGTGGAAGCCCTTCATCCCCGACGGCGCGGTGCTCGTCAGCCTCATGAAGGGCGTGGAACTCGGCACCTGCAAGCGGATGAGCGAGGTCATCCGCGAGGTGGCCGAGGTGCCGGAGCAGCGGGTGGCGGTCGTGTCGGGGCCGAACCTGGTCGGTGAGCTGGCCGGGCGCCAGCCCGCCGCCACCGTCGTCGCCTGCTCCGACAGCGAGGTGGCCGACCGGCTCCAGGAGGCCTGCCACCTGCCGTGGTTTCGCACCTACACCAATCCGGACGTCATCGGGGTCGAACTCGGCGGCGCGGTCAAGAACGTCATCGCGCTGGCCGTCGGCGTCGCGGCGGGCATGGGCCTGGGGGACAACGCCCAGGCCGTGCTGATGACCCGCGGGCTCGCCGAGATCGCCCGCCTGGGCGCCGCGCTCGGGGCCGACCAGCACACGTTCGCCGGGCTCGCCGGGATGGGCGACCTCGTCGCGACCTGCACGTCCCCGCTGTCCCGCAACCGCACCTTCGGCGAGAACCTGGGGCGTGGGATGACTCTGGACGAGGTCGTGGCGGCGACCAGGCAGACCGCGGAAGGCGTCAAGTCCTGCGAGTCCGTGCTCGGCCTGGCGCGCAAGTACAACGTGGAGATGCCGATCACCGAGGTGGTCGTGGGCGTCGTACACGACGGCATGACGCCCCGTGAGGCGGCCGCGCTGCTGATGTCCCGGGCCCCCAAACCCGAGCGTTACGGCGTCTGACCTCGGGTCGTATGCCCTGATCATAGGTTGGCCGTACGCCTGGTCATAGATTGGCCGGGCGCGCGGCTGACGAGCCGTTTTGCCCGGCAAGAGGCGGTAGATTCGGACACCATGAACTCGGACACCACGGATTCCCGACCCGGGTCACGCGTGCGCGTGGCAGTCGTCTTCGGAGGCCGCAACTCCGAGCACGCCGTCTCTCTCATGGGGGCGGGCAGCGTGCTGGAGGTGATCGACCGGTCGAAGTACGACGTCGTCCCCATCGGCATCGCCCAGGACGGACGCTGGGTGCTGGCCCCCGGTGACCAGACCTACGCGATCGAGGGCGACCGCCTGCCCCGCGTGGACGAGACCGGTACGGCTCTGGCGCTGCCGTCGGAGTCCGCCTCACTCGTCGCCCTGGAGCCCGGAGAGATCCCGCGCTCGCTCGGCGAGGTGGACGTGGTGTTCCCGGTCCTGCATGGCCCGTTCGGCGAGGACGGCACGATTCAGGGCCTGTTGGAGATGGCGGGGGTGCGATATGTCGGCTCGGGTGTGCTGGCCAGCGCGATCGGCATGGACAAGGCATACATGAAGCTCGTTCTGCGGGCCGCCGGGCTGCCGGTCGGGCCGTTCGTGGTGATCGGCGACCGCGACTGGCGCACCGACCGGGCGCGAATGCTCAAGGAGGTCGAGGAACTCGGCTGGCCGGTCTTCGTGAAGCCCGCTCGGGCCGGGTCGTCGCAGGGCATCTCCAAAGCGCATGATCCCGCATCGCTGGAGGCCGCTGTCGAGTTCGCCCGCGAGCACGATCCGAAGGTGCTCGTCGAGGCCGCGATCGCCGGCCGGGAGATCGAATGCGCGGTGCTGGAGTCGCTGGGGGACGCCGCGCCCGAAGCGAGTATGCCCGGTGAGGTCCGGGTCCGCGAGGATCACGAGTTCTACGACTTCGAGGCGAAGTACTTCCCCGACGGGATGCGCCTGGAAGCGCCCGCCGACATCTCGCGCGAGGTGGCCGAGACGATGCGGGCCATGGCCGTGCGCGCCTTCGAAGCGCTGAGCTGTGAGGGGCTGGCCAGGGTCGACTTCTTCTACACGCCCTCCGGCGAGGTGATCGTCAACGAGATCAACACCATGCCCGGGTTCACGGCGCAGTCGGTCGCCCCGAAGCTGTGGGCCGCCAGCGGCCTGCCGTACCCGGAACTGGTGGACCGCATGATCCGGCTCGCGCTGAACCGCCCGGCCGGCCTGCGCTAGACCGTCGGGGAAGGGGCGGGCTATTCCGGGATGGTCTTCTTGATCGGGTCGGCGAGGTCGACCAGGACCTCGCCGGGGATGTGCTTCTTCGAGATGGTCACCTCGACGTACGCCACCCGGTTGACGGCGGTGAACAGCAGCGGCCGCCGGGGATCGGAGAACCACCCGACCCCGTTGATGTCGGAGACCTCGTCGGTCGGCGCCATCTCCGTGGGCCGGGGCACGCCGCAGCGCAGCATGATCTCTCCGTCTCCCCAGACGGAGACGTACGACGATGCGGGCTCGAACATCGTGCGGTTGGCGCCGTCCAGCGCGTGGGGGAGTACGACGCCGAGTCTGCGGCACGCCTCCGCGGCGGCACCGGTCGGCGACGGCGGGTCGACATGGACGGTGGTGGAGCACCCGGTCAGGGCAGCCGACATGGTGGCCAGGACGGCTACCACCCCGGAAACAAAGGACAGTCTTCGCATAGCCATCCAGCCAGATCGGGCCGGATCGTCTGCCCGGCTCTCTCGTCAGATATGAACGATCGGACAGGTTAGTGTACGGGTGATCCCCTCCACGCTCTGGATCTGGGCCACGACGAGCTTGCCCAGTTCGTCCACGTTGTTGGCCTCAGCGCGGACGATCACGTCGTACGGGCCGGTGACGTCCTCGGCCTTGGTCACGCCGGTGATCGAGGAGATCTCCCCGGCCACGCTGGCCGCCTTGCCGACCTCGGTCTGGATAAGGATGTAGGCGTGGACCATGCCGTCCTCCCGGATAGAGATCAGTGCCGGAGCGTAACCGTACCTCGAATACACAGGGGGTGTGTCATCACAGTTGGAGAACTCGGTGAATTCGGAGTAATTAGCCGAATAACGGGTCGTCTTTCGCAAAGCCCTGCCGTGCTGCTCGGACCGGGCGATGACGCCGCGGTCCTGACCGCGCCCGACGGCCGGGTCGTGGTCACCACCGACGTCCTGATCGAGGGGAGACATTTCCGCCGCGACTGGTCCAGCGGGTACGACATCGGCCGCAAGTCGGCAGCTCAGAACCTCGCGGACATCGCCGCCATGGGAGCCGAGCCCACATCGCTCGTCGTCGGCCTGGGACTACCCGCCGACACCGCGATCGAGTGGCTGGACGCGCTGACGGACGGCTTCCGCGACGAGTGCGCGCTCGCCGGAACCGGCGTGGCCGGCGGCGACATCGCGCGGTCGGAGATCGTCATGATCGGCGTGACCGCGCTCGGCGACCTCGGCGGCAGGCCGCCGGTGACCCGGTCCGGCGCCCGTCCCGGCCACATCGTCGCCGTCGCCGGCCGTCTCGGCTACGCGGCGGCCGGCCTGGCTCTGCTGCGCGCCGGACTCGCCTCCGGTGCCGTCCCGGCATCCGAAGGCGTACCGGGGACTGGAGACGCACCGGGCGAAGGCGCGGGGGGCTCCGGAGGGCTGCCGCCGGGTCTGGTCGCGCTGGTCGACGCACATCGGCGTCCGCGGCCGCCGTACGCCCAGGGGCCCGAGGCGGCCGGGCTCGGCGCGACCGCCATGCTCGACGTCAGCGACGGCCTGCTGCAGGATCTCGGTCACGTCGCGGCGGCCAGCGGGGTGGGCATCCGGCTGGATCCCGCCGCGCTGCCGATCCCCGAGATTTTCGCGGAGGCCGCCGGTGTGCTCGGTGACGAGGTCGATCCGCTCGACTGGGTGCTGACCGGCGGCGACGACCACGCCCTCGCCGCGGCGTTCCCCCCGGACGTACGGCTCCCGCCCGAGTGGACACCCATCGGCGAGGTCACCGCCGGCGAAGGCGTCCAGATAACCGGCCACCCCACGATGAGTGGGGGCTGGGACCACTTCCGCGGATGATGTGCCAAGGTGCTCAGCGCAGGGTGTCGACAAGTTCCATGTGCGCAGCTCGGAGCCCCCACAACACACTCGCGCTGAGCGCGGTGTTTATCAGCGGTTTCACCACGCTCAGCGCCGCCAGATCTCGTCGGGAGGGTCGGTGTCGACGCTGAAGAATCATGCCACCGGCAAAGCAAACGGGCGGTCGGTGCACCAGCCTTGCGGCGTTCGCCACGGAATCGGTACGAGTCGTCACCGGCGTTCGGTCGATTGGTTGTCTGGGAATATGGAAAGGCCGGTTCCGGAGAGCCGGCCTTTCCACTGGCCTTACATGGTTAGCGTGGCGGGATTCGAACCCACGATTTCTTCTCCCGAACCGCGAGCGCTGCTTGAGGCCCGATCAGGTCAGGCGTGGGTCGCCAAGCTACCGGCGGCAGTCGATGGCGAACGCGGTCCCGTCGTCCAGGTTGGCCGGTAGCTGCCGCCGGTCGGCCCGCTCGGAGACTCGGGTTGGGTTCAGCAGGGCCCGTGGTTGACTGCGTTACCCACCCGAATGTTGTCACGCCCGGGCACCATGTCGGTGTAGGCGCTGGCGTAGCTAGACGGCACGTTGTAGGTCTGGACGTACGGGCCATAGCACGTTTGGACATAGAACCAGGTACCCGCACTCGCGCCGGTAATGCGCGCCCAGGAGGCGTTGCAGGTGCTGCTGTAGCGGTGCTCCAGTCGCCCGAGCGAGGTGGACAGCGAGTAGGTGGTGATGGCGTCGGTGCACCCCTGATCAATGGGATCCCTGCCGTTGCAGCCCGTGTTGTAGCAGCCGGCGAGGGCGCTGTTCGGCGCCTGGGTGGATGGTGTGGCGGAGGCCGGTACCGCGGTGGCGGCGAGCGTCACGACCGCACCAGCCAGTGCGAGGACGGTGATAGTTCTCTTCACCTGTCGATCCTTTCCGTTCGGGGGGAATCCGTGGGGCGACGTATGAGACCGCTCGATCCCAGCACAGGTCCCGTCGAACGCTTCACCTGTGAACTTCGTTTTCTGTGGACCGTGGACGGCGTGGAAGGCGTTCATCCACGCGCGCTGCCATTGCCAACTGGGAAACAACGAGTAGTCTCCTGATCACGGCATCTGTTCAGCCGCGAAGAGCCCCTTACCGGCGCATAGGCTGATCTTCCAGCCGTTCTGCGACTTGTTGACGCACCCGCCGGCCGCGCGCGCCGGGACGCCGACGTCAGGATGGCAGTGAGCCCCGCCGTCAGGAGACATCGGCATGAGCGCGTGCGGCCGGCGGGCCGAGAAGGGGGTGCGGGAGTGAACGGGTCAGCAGGTGCGAGGATCAAACGGACGTTCGACGGCCCCCGCCTTGACCCAGCCGGTCTTGCCGTTGGCCGAGTCCCAGAGGTAGAACCAGCGCTCCCCGCCACCGTTGATGACCTGGCAGTGCAGCCACACCCAGTCGCCCTCCTGCGCCTGACTGATGACGTTGCAGTCGGTTCCCTGTCCGGTTCGGATGTTCACGGGTCCGACGTAGACACGGGCGAGGATGTTGCTGTTATTGGCGGGCGTCCAGCCACACCAGCCCGGCTGGACGGTTGCGGTAGCGGAGGTCGGCGACGACGTCACGCACAGCGTCATTGCCATGCTGCCAGCCAGTCCGAGAGCTAGGGCGAGTTTCTTCATCCTGGGCCTTCCCTGTTCGAGGACATTACGAGATCCTTCTATGTGGCGAATTGTCCAAACTGAAGTGATCTGGACAATTCACTGCAGAGCATTGTCCAAATACGCGAAACATAGTTGTCCACCTTGTCAAGGAGGGGTGAGCCATCGGACGGCGCATGCGGGCTCTGGATCCGAATGAGGGACCGGTCGAACGATTCGCCTGTGAGCTACGGGCGCTGCGCGCCGCCGCAGGTGAGCCCCCTTTTTGGAAGATGGCTCGCCGGTGCGACGTGTCCAAGAGCGCGCTCGCCGCAGCGGTGGCGGGGTATCAGTTGCCTTCGGAGAAAGTGGTGCGGAATTTTGTGCTCGTCTGCGAGGGCGACTGGCCCCGCTGGCGGGAGCGATGGATGCAGGCGGTCGCCGCCGTTAGCGACTCCGGCGATGCGGACCGGCAAGGTGGCGCCCTGGTGCCCATCACGATCCTGCTGCCTGTGCCGGTGAAGCATGGCCAACTCGCCATGGATGAACCAGTCGGCGAAAACCGGATCGCCGCCGGTTTCGCGCTGGTCCATGACGAGAGCGCAGGCGGCCGTAGGCGGCGCGCCTGGCCATGGGCGATCGCCAGCGCGGCGGCGACCGGAGTCGCGATCTCGGCCGCACTGATGATCTCCTCGTCGTCCCCTCACGCGGTCACGGCGCAGGTCTCACCCTCAGCCGCAGCGTCAATGCCACGCGTCCTGGATGGTACGGACCCGACGATCGCCGGATGCCACACGGACAAGGTCGTCCTCACCTCCGCTCCGGTCCTGCTCCAGCGCACTGCACAACTTCGCGGGCGGCGCCTTCCCGCAGGCATCACAGTGGGCACGATCAGCCTGCTGTACTCAGCACGTTGTGCCGGGGCCTGGCCCTGGTTCTATCCCACGCCCGGGCTCAACCCCGATCCCGACGACACCACGGTCGGCCAGCTCACCGTTGAAGGCGTCCGCCCAGCCGACAACACGAAGAGCATTTGGAAAATGGGTCACATCGACTCCACCTACGGAAACCTGCTCCTCACCGGTATGGGATGTGTGCGAGCGAGCGCCCGTCTGGACATGGTCGGCCAGAACGTCTCCGCCACCGGACAGACCGACTGCCTGCCGCGTGTGTGACAGCCGTACCACACCTCCCGGTCTGCTCGGTCGGGATGTAGGAGCTGCTCAGCAGCCCGCACCGGACGACCAAGAAGGGCAAGCGTTTGACGTGCTCCCCAGACTGAAGGACTCCGTTGCGAGCTTGTGATCCTCACCGGATAGGCGGTTTCGAGTTCGGTGATGGCTTCGCGCCGTCTCATGGTGCATTGTCCCTCGATGAGGCGTGCGGGCTGATCAGAGCGTTTGCTGGTCTTTTCCAGCGCTATGTTCTCGCCCCCCGCCGAGAGTGTCGGCGTCCTGGGGTAGCTATCGTGCTTGGTCAGGTTTTGGAAGGATGGGGGCATGACGACGACACCTCCGCTCGTGTTGACGGTCGCGGGTTCGGACTCCGGTGGGGGCGCCGGGATCCAGGCGGACCTCAAGACGATGCTGGCCCTCGGTGTGCACGGCATGAGCGTGATCTCCGCGGTGACCGCGCAGAACTCGCTGGGTGTGCAGGGCTACTGGGAGCTGCCGCCGGAGGCCGTACGGGCCCAGCTTGACTCGGTGCTCGGCGATATCGGAGCACAGGCGATCAAGACGGGCATGCTGGCTTCCATCCCGCTGGTGGAGACCGTCGCCGAGGTCCTCGCGGGTGTGGCGGCGCCGGTGGTGGTCGACCCGGTCGGCGTCTCCAAGCACGGCGACAGCCTGCTCGCCGCGGAGGCGGTCGAGACCGTCAAGGCCCGTCTGCTGCCGACCGCCACCGTCGTCACCCCCAACCTGTGGGAGGTCGAGCAGCTCACCGGCGTGAAGGTCGAGGACGAGGACGACCTGCCCCGGGCGGCGGAGGCCATACTGGCCCTGGGCCCCAAGTGGGCGCTCGTCAAGGGTGGCCACCTCCCCGGTGAGCCGGTCGACCTGCTCACCGACGGCACCACCACCCACCGGTTCGCCGCCGAGCGGCTCGACAACCGGCACACCCACGGGACGGGCTGCACTCTTGCTTCTGCCATCGCCTCCTACCTCGCCCTCGGGGAGGACGTGCCCGGTGCGGTACGGCAGGCCAAGGACTACGTCACCGGCGCCATCGCCAGGGGTTTCCCCCTCGGGGACGGCATCGGCCCCGTCGACCACGCCTGGCGCTGGCGATAACCGCAGCAAGAGAGAGCCCGCCACCGGAAGCCGGTGACGGGCTCCTCAGCCATCTGCGGGATCAGACGTCGATGATGGCCAGTGCGCCGTCCACCTTGAGGAGATCGTTTCGATCAGCGGTGAGAACGGTCGCCCGGAGCTGCCCGCTTCTGACGTCCCGTGCCGAGAGGGCGACGTTCACGTCGACGATGTCGTCGTGGCCGGACTCACCGATCTTCTTGCCGATCTGACGGGATCGTTCGGGCGTCAGTTCGTCGATGGAGACCGCTTCCGCACTGGCATCGTCGGCCAGCTTCAACAGCGCCGCCACCCGAGCCTGGCGCGGGCCTCCCCGCCAGACCTCCGCGATGACGGTCTGGGGGATGATGGCTTCGGCTTCTGCCTTCGTTACCCGCTTCAAAATCTCCCGCAGCCGGCGGTCGCCGCGCTCGAGCTGGATGAGAGCGCCCGTGTCGAAGACGTAACGTGGTGAACGGATCATGTCACGCCGCCTCGTCGTTCGGCAGCGGCTCACCGTTGGCGACGGCCGTTGCCAGGGCCATCGCCCGGTCGACCCAGGCCATTTCCTCGGGTGTGGCCTCGCCGAACTCCGCCTCGAGATCGGCGACGAGAGCGGCCAACTCCATTCGCTGGCGATGGGTTGCGACGATCCTGGTGATCAGACCGGAGATGGAGTCGGCCTCGCCGGCAGCGACCTGGGACTGCATCCAGTCGTACAGGTCATCGGGCAGGCTGATGCCGATCTTCTTGGTCATACCGTCAGTATAACCAGGCGGATCGCCGTAAACCTCGGCAGGCCTGACTGAGAGGACCATGCCGAGGCCTGGCATCTCGCGGTCCCGGTGGACGTCGGCCGCACTCGCGGGCGGGGAAAGAGTGATAGACACGGAGTGATGATAGGTGGACACGTTCCGTGTTGAGATTCGCGATCGCCCGCCGGAATCGCTGGTGGGAGTGGTTTTCTTCCACTGCGGATGAGCTGGGGAGCTCGGAGACGCGAAAGCCCGTCACTCTCATGGAGAGGTGACGGGCTCGGCGGAGGTGTGGTCTAGCGGGAGACCTTGCCTGCCTTGATGCAGGAGGTGCACACGTTCATGCGCTTCGGCGTGCCGTTGATCACCGCACGCACGGTCTGGATGTTGGGGTTCCAGCGGCGGCGGGTACGGCGGTGCGAGTGCGAGATGTTGTTGCCGAAAATCGGCTTCTTCGCGCAGACGTCGCAGACGGAGGCCACGGTAATCGCTCCTTTGATTCAGTCGATCGGCCCGGCGCCGCTGCAACGGCTCGTCCGAGCAATGCCGGGAACAACCGGCTGGCCGCACAAGAATATCCGATGCCCGGAGGTACACGCCAAACAGAGTGGCCCGGCGAACCCGAAATCTCGTACCTGCCCACGCTAGCGCATCGGAGACGACGGCGTGCACGAGCACCGGGAAGCGGACGCGGTGCGCCGGAATGTCGGGGAGCCGGGGTAGAAATTGGTGGCGTGACGAGCTTCGATGAGCCGCTCAAGCGGGCGCTGGGCCGTACGGCGTCCCCGCTGGAGGCCGCGCTGGGCATCTCCACGGTGGGCGAGTTGCTGCGGCACTATCCGAGGCGCTACGCGCGGCGCGGCGAGCTGACGCCGATCTCCTCGCTTGAGCACGACGACCACGCGACCGTCGTCGCGCGGGTGTCGGCGGCGATGCGCCGTCCCATGAAGAACCGGCAGGGCACCTGGCTGGACGTCGAGGTGACCGACGGCAGGGACAAGCTGCACCTCGCCTTCTTCGGCAAGGGGGCGCACGCGGCGGAGCAGCGGCTGAGGCCGGGCACCGAGGCGATGTTCTCCGGCAAGGTCAACGTCTTCCGCACCTCGCGGACCAGGCGGGTGTCGCTCACCCATCCCGAGTACGAGTCGTTCGACGAGACGGACGCGACCGCCGAGGAGTTCGCGAACGTACCGGTGCCGATCTATCCCTCAGCGCACGGCCTGGCCAGCTGGAAGATCGCCCGAGCCGTGCGCACCGTGCTCGACGTGCTCAGCCTCGACGACCCGATCCCGGAAGAGATGCGGCGGCGGCACGGGCTGTCCACCCTGGAGGCGGCGCTGCGCCAGATCCACCGGCCGAGGGATCCGGAGGAGATCGCCCAGGCGAGACGGCGGCTCAAGTTCGACGAGGCGTTCCTGCTCCAGGCCGCACTGGTGCGGCGGAGGATGGCCGCCTCGGCCTCCCCGGCCCGGCCCCGTCCCGGACGGGACGACGGGCTGCTGAGCGAGTTCGACCGGAGGCTGCCGTTCCAGCTCACCGAGGGGCAGCGGCAGGTCGGTGCGGAGATCGCCGCCGACCTGGCCGAGGACCATCCCATGCACCGGCTGCTGCAGGGCGAGGTCGGCGCGGGCAAGACCGTGGTGGCGCTGCGCGCCATGCTCCAGGTGGCCGACTCCGGCGGCCAGGCCGTGCTGCTCGCCCCGACCGAGGTGCTGGCCCAGCAGCATCACCGGTCGATCAGGAAGATGCTCGGCGACCTCGGCACCGGCGGCATGTTCGGCGGGACGGGGGTGGCCCTGCTCACCGGTTCGATGGGCGCCGCCGCGCGCAGGAGCGCGTTGCTCGAGGCGGCCTCCGGGGCGGCCGGGATCGTCATCGGCACCCATGCCCTGCTGCAGGAGCACGTGCAGTTCGCCGACCTCGGCCTGGTGGTGGTCGACGAGCAGCACAGGTTCGGGGTCGAGCAGCGTGACGCGCTGCGCGAGAAGGGCGGGGGCGGGCGGCCCCACGTCCTCGTCATGACCGCCACGCCGATCCCGCGCACGGTGGCCATGACCGTGTTCGGTGACCTGGAGGTGTCCACGCTGGCGCAGCTCCCGGCGGGCCGCGCCCCGATCACGACGCACGTCGTCCCGGCGGCCGAGAAGCCGCACTTCCTCGACCGGGCCTGGGAACGGGTGCGGGAGGAGGTCGGCCTGGGCCGGCAGGCGTACGTGGTGTGCCCCAGGATCGGCGACCAGGAGGGCGACGAGGGCGACCTCGCCAAGGACGACGAGGGGGGCGAGGGGGAGCGCCGGCCGCCGCTCGCCGTGCTCGACGTGGCGGAGCTGCTCTCGCAGGGCCCGCTTCAGGGGCTGCGGGTCGAGGCGCTGCACGGCAAGCTCACCCCGGAGGACAAGGACGCGGTGATGGGAGCCTTCGCGCGGGGGGAGGTGGATGTGCTGGTCGCGACCACGGTCATCGAGGTCGGCGTCGACGTGCCCAACTCGTCGGCCATGGTGATCATGGATGCCGACCGGTTCGGCGTCAGCCAGCTCCATCAGCTCCGGGGACGGGTGGGCCGGGGCGGGCTGCCCGGCCTGTGCCTGCTGGTCACCGAGGCGCCGGAGGCCACCCAGGCGCGCAGGCGGCTCGACGCGGTGGCGGCGACGCTGGACGGCTTCGAGCTGTCCCGGGTGGACCTGGAGCAGCGGCGGGAGGGCGACGTTCTCGGGGTGGCGCAGTCCGGTCGCAAGTCCTCGTTGAAGATGCTGCGGCTCCTGGAGGACGAGGACGTGATCGAGACGGCGCGGGCCGAGGCCGTCGCGGTGCTGGGCGCCGATCCCGAGCTGGCCGCATCTTCCGTCCTGCGGGCCGAACTCGACGCGCTGGTCGCCGGCGAGCAGGCGGAGTTCCTCGAAAAAACGTGACATACCTCAAAAATGACCCAGGGCCCAGCCTTGGGACGGCCTCCCCCCGAATGCCGTCCCCGGCTGGGCCCACCCCCGGGTCAGGTGCCGAGGGCGCCGACGTGCGGAAGGGCTCACGATCACGTCGGCCGGCCTTCCCCTGGGTCACGTTGAAGGCCGCAGAACTCATCATGCGGACGAGGGAGGCGGCGCGATACCGCTCTTACCCATTCCTCGCCGCCGCTTGCCCACTCTTGACTCACCGCGCGTCCGGTGCCGGATGGCGGGACAATGAACGGGTGACGCGGGTGATCGCAGGGATCGCAGGAGGCCGCCGACTCGCCGTGCCCCCGGGACGGGGGA
This sequence comes from Sphaerimonospora cavernae, assembly GCF_042435035.1. Taxonomy (NCBI): domain Bacteria; kingdom Bacillati; phylum Actinomycetota; class Actinomycetes; order Streptosporangiales; family Streptosporangiaceae; genus Sphaerimonospora; species Sphaerimonospora cavernae. The sequence goes on along the minus strand of NZ_JBHMQT010000014.1, from coordinate 19,191 downwards.
CGCGGCCGACGAGCGACCGGACGAGGGAGGCGTTGTTCGCCACGGTGGGCTCGGTGCTCGGCTCGCTCGAGGGGGCCAGGGTTCTCGACCTGTACGCCGGATCGGGGGCGGTGGGCCTGGAGAGCCTCAGCAGGGGCGCGGCGCACGCGCTGCTCGTGGAGCCGGAGGCGAGGGCCGTACGGACGATCAAGGAGAACATCGCGTCGCTGGGGCTGCCGGGCGCCGTGCTCCGGCAGGAGAAGGCCGAGCGGGTGGTGAGCCGGCCGTGTGAGGAGCCGTACGACTTCGTCTTCGCCGATCCGCCCTACTCGGTCGCCGACGACGCCGTCGTCAGGGTGCTCGAGGCGCTGCGGGACAACGGCTGGCTGGCGGATGGCGCACTGGTCGCGGTGGAACGGGAGTCCAGGGGTAGGGGCCTGGTGTGGCCGCAGGGGTTCGAGGAAGACAGGGTCCGTCGATACGGCGAAGCGGCCGTTTGGTACGGTCGCGCAGCCGGGAACCCGTAAATCTGGGGGTGCGCCTTGCGTCGCGTCGTCTGCCCGGGGTCGTTCGACCCCGTAACGAACGGACATCTGGACATCATCGGCCGCACGTCGCGGCTGTACGACGAGGTTGTCGTGGCTGTCGGGGTCAACGTCGAGAAGCGGGGGCTGTTCGACGTCGAGGAACGCATCAGGATGATCGAGGCGGTGACCAAGGAGTACGGGAACGTCCGGGTGGAGAAGTTCCACGGTCTGCTGGTCGACTTCTGCCGCCGACAGGAGATCCCGACCATTGTGAAGGGCCTGCGCGCGGTCAGCGACTTCGACTACGAGTTGCAGATGGCTCAGCTCAACTACCGGATGTCCGGCGTCGAGACGCTGTTCATGTCCACCAACCCCGAGTACTCCTTCCTGTCCTCAAGCCGGCTGAAGGAGATCGCGCGCTATGGCGGGGACGTGTCCGGCCTGGTCCCGGAACTCGTGCGTGAGCAGCTCATGGAACGGCTGAGAAGCTGAGCGGTGCCGGATCGAGGACTGGGGCTGGTATTCTTGCTTCTCAGCCTTGCACGACGGCGGTGATTCGCCATGCCTAACGAGAGCAGGATGTCCGCGCACAACCTCGATCCCCGGGCCCCTTGGGTGATCTCAACTCACGACCTGGGACGCCGACCGGGGTCCATGCGCAGGTTGAACCTGACGCTCCCGGCACCGGCGGATCTCGCGGTCGGAATGATCGGCGTTCCCAAGGACGCCGACGTCGAGCTGGACCTCCGGCTCGAGGCGGTGATGGAGGGCGTGCTCGTCACGGGCACGGCGCGGGCTCAGCTCAGCGGAGAATGCTCGCGTTGCCTGGAGCCGTTGGCCTCGGAAATCGAGGTCGACTTCCAGGAGCTCTACTTCTACTCGGCGGATCCCGCGTTTCCCGGTGGAGACGCGGGTGGCGAGGACGATCTGTTCCTCGACGGCGAGTTGCTCGATCTCGAGCCGGTATTCCGTGACGCGGTGGTGCTCGCGCTGCCGCTGAGCCCGGTGTGCGGGGATGCCTGCCTCGGGCTCTGTGCGGAGTGCGGGATCAGGCTGGCCGAGGCCGGCCCGGACCACCGACACGAGAAGATCGACTCACGCTGGGCGGCGCTGCAGGGTTTGGAAATGGACAACGAAGACGATCAGGAGGGTTGACGTGGCCGTCCCCAAGCGGAAGATGTCGCGGAGCAACACCCGCCACCGCAGGTCTCAGTGGAAGGCCGTCGCTGTCGCGCTCGTGAGCTGCCCCCAGTGCCGCTCGCCCAGGCGCCCGCACACGGCGTGCGAGACCTGCGGCACCTACAACCGCCGCCAGGTGATCGAGCCGTCGGCCTGATCGACCGTCGGCTTATACACATACAGGCGTACAGGGGGCGCCGACCGGATCGTCAAACGACCCGGTCGGCGTTACCTTGCCATCAGGGCCGGTAGCCCTGATGAGGGCTTCGATACGCGCACGCGGTTGGCGGCCGGACGCAGGAGATTCTCGGCACGTGCCCGCGGTCGTGGTGGACGCCGGGGCCCCGGTGAACCGGTGGCCCGGCGTCCACCACGCCTTCGGGCTTTCCCGACGATCCATCTGCCTCCCGTGCTCGACCGGGCCCTGCCATGGGACGAGTTGGGAGGAAACCGATGGGTGCGGCATCGAGTAGTAAGCCGGTGGCGGTGGAGATCGCCAGAGACGATCTGGAGCAGGTGCTCGGCGTCCGGCTCAGCACGGACATTCTGGAGCGGGCGCTGACGCACCGCTCCTACGCGTACGAGAACGGCGGCCTGCCCACGAACGAGCGCCTGGAGTTCCTGGGTGACTCGGTCCTGGGCCTGGTCGTAACGGACACGCTGTTTCGCAACCATCCCGATCTGCCCGAGGGGCAGCTCGCCAAGTTGCGTGCGGCGGTCGTCAACATGCGGGCGCTGGCGGACGTCGCGAGGACCCTCGACCTGGGCAAGTATCTGCGGCTCGGCCGTGGCGAGGAGGGCACGGGCGGGCGCGACAAGTCGTCGATCCTGGCCGACACGCTGGAGGCGCTGATCGGCACGGTCTACGTCGACAAGGGCTTGGACGAGGCGTTCCGCGTCGTCCACCTGCTCTTCGACGCGCTGATCAAGCGGTCGGCCTCGCTCGGCGCCGGGCTCGACTGGAAGACGTCCCTGCAGGAGCTGACCGCGGCTGAGGCGCTCGGGGTGCCCGAGTACCACGTCGACGAGAGCGGCCCCGATCACGCCAAGTCGTTCGTGGCGACGGTCCGCGTCGGCGGTCAGGAGTACGGCGCGGGTGCCGGGCGCAGCAAGAAGGAGGCCGAGCAGCAGGCCGCCGAGGCGGCCTGGACCGCGATCCGCGCGCTGCGCGACGCCCGCGAAGCCGCGGAGCTCGGGCAGAGCTGAGCTGGACTGAGCTGAGCTGACGGATGCCTGAACTGCCCGAGGTCGAGGTCGTCCGGCGTGGGCTGGAACGCTGGGTCGTCGGCCGGACGATCGCGTCGGCGGAGGTCCTGCACCCGCGAGCCGTCCGCAGGAACGCCGGCAGCCTGCCCGACCGGCTCAAGGGCCGGACCGCCGCCTCCGTCGAGCGCCGCGGCAAGTACCTGTGGCTGCCTCTGCTCGACAGTGAGGACATCACCGCCGGCCTGGACGGCCTGGACGGACTGGGCCGCGAGGTCGGTGCGGGTGAGGTCGCTGCGGGTGAGGCGCTCATCGCCCACCTGGGCATGAGCGGCCAGCTCCTCGTCGTGGATCCCCTCACGCCCACGGAGAAGCACCTGAGGGTGCGGCTGACCTTCACGGACGGCGGCCCGGAACTGCGCTTCGTCGACCAGCGCACGTTCGGCCATCTGCTGGTCGCGCCCTTGGCCGTACGGCTGCCGCGCCCGGTACCCGAGCCGATCGCGCACATCGCGGCGGACCCGTTGGAGGACGTGTTCGACGACGAGGAGTTCGCCACCAGGCTGCGGTTGCGCCGTACCGGCATGCCGCGCCGCACTGAGATCAAGCGGGCGCTGCTGGACCAGTCGCTGATCAGCGGGGTGGGCAACATCTACGCGGACGAGGCGCTGTGGCGGGCGCGGCTGCACTGGGCGAGGCCGACCGAGACGCTGACCACAACGAAGATCGCCGAACTGCTGGCGGCGGTCCGCGAGGTGATGGCCGAGGCGCTGGAGCAGGGCGGCACGTCGTTCGACAGCCTGTACGTCAACGTCAACGGGGAGAGCGGCTACTTCGACCGGTCGCTCGCCGTGTACGGCAGGCGGGACCGCCCCTGTCCCCGCTGCGGGACGCCGATCAGGCGGGAGCCGTTCATGAACAGGTCCTCCTATAGCTGTCCGAAATGTCAGCCACGTCCCAGGAATGCTCATCCGTAGCAACAGCCGGGTGCTCCACCTGCTCTTTTATGGTCAGACGGACCCCGGCGTGCGGCGCACGGGGCGGTTTTGGATACTGGTAAGCGTGATTCGGCTGACCGCATGGGTCCGGGGACGGGTGCAGGGTGTCGGGTTCCGTTGGTGGACCCGGTCCCGGGCGCTCGAACTCGGCCTGTCCGGGTGGGCCGCGAACCTCGCCGACGGGAGAGTCGAGGTCGTGGCCGAAGGCCCCCGGGAATCGTGCGTCAAGCTTCTCGAGGCGTTACGCGGCGGCGACACGCCCGGCCAGGTGGAGGGGGTAGTTGAGCGATGGAGCGACGCTAAGGGAAGTATGGCCGGGTTTGTAGAGAGGTAGGCCTTCCCCCAAACCCACCAAATCGGGTATATTTACCTGTCGAGAGTGCCTACCGGCCGTCTGTGTGGAGCGTTCAACTTGACCGCCTCCATTGCCGGTGCGACTCTTGAGAGGAACCACGCGCACCCCTCCCGCGGTATAGAAGTGCGCGAACCAGTCTGGTCACTCAGCGTGGAGGACCCTTTACTATGGCGAAGGCTCTACTCGGCCACGTCGGCGGTCCTGACCCTCGGATGATCTCGGAAATGCGCCGTCTCCAGCAGCGCGTCCGTGATCTGGAGGCAGAACTCACCCGGCTCCAGGCGCAGAACGACGCGCTCGCGGCGCAAGCTCGCGACGAAGCCCTGGCCCGGCTGCAGGATCGCGAGCCGGTTCTCACCTGAGGACCGGCAGGGGATTGGAAAACGGATTGTAGGGACGCCCCGCAAAGGCGTCCCTTGCCATTTCCGGACTCGCTTCCTCTCGCTTTCGCCATACTTTCCGCACCGCTCCGCCCGTACTTCCTTCGGAGTTCGTACGGATCGTCACCGATTTCGCGCTCAGAACGTCCGGGCGAGACACGACTCGGAGACACCGTTCGCTGAGCGTATGCGACGTTTCGAAGTCGCCAGAGCGATAGTCTTCCCCAGAACGCGTGGGCGCGGGGAGGGGGCGACAGGTGTACCTGAAGACCCTGACCCTGCGCGGCTTCAAGTCCTTCGCCTCCGCGACCACCCTGAGGTTCGAGCCCGGCATCACCTGCGTCGTCGGCCCCAACGGATCAGGCAAGTCCAACGTCGTCGACGCCCTCGCCTGGGTGATGGGCGAGCACAGCGCCAAGTCGCTGCGCGGCGGCAAGATGGAGGACGTCATCTTCGCCGGCACCTCGAGCCGGCCGCCGCTCGGCCGGGCCGAGGTCACGTTGACCATCGACAACACCGACGGCGCGCTCCCCATCGACTACACCGAGGTGACGATCAGCCGGCTGATGTTCCGGTCCGGCCAGAGTGAGTACGCCATCAACGGCGACACCTGCCGCCTCCTCGACATCCAGGAACTGCTGTCGGACTCCGGCATCGGCCGCGAGATGCACGTGATCGTCGGGCAGGGCCAGCTCGACCAGGTGCTGCACGCCGGCCCCGATGAGCGCCGCGCGTTCATCGAGGAGGCGGCGGGCGTCCTGAAGCACCGCAAGCGCAAGGAGAAGGCGCTCCGCAAGCTCGACGCGATGCAGGCGAACCTGACCCGCGTCCAGGACCTCGTCACCGAGTTGCGCCGCCAGCTCAAGCCGCTGGGCCGTCAGGCTGAGATCGCCAGGAAGGCCGCGGTGATCCAGGCCGACCTGAGGGACGCACGGCTGCGCCTGCTCGCCGACGACGTGGTGACTCTCCGCGACACGCTGCGGCGGGAGGAGGCCGACGAGGCGGCCGTACAGGCGCGGCGATCCCGGGTCGAGAACGATCTCACGGAAGGGCAGCGGCGGGAGGCCGAGCTGGAGGCCGCGGAGAACGAGGCCCAGCCGCGCCTGAAGGCGGCGCAGGAGACCTTCTACCGCCTGTCGGCCCTGCGGGAGCGGCTGCGCGGCGTCGAAGGCCTCGCCGCGGAACGGCAGCGGCACGCCGCGGACGCCGCCTCGATCGAGCGCCGGGGGCGCGACCCGGAGGACCTGGAGCGGGAGGCGGCCGAGGTCCGCGAGCAGGAGCGGACGCTGTCAGAGGAGCTGGAAGAGGCGCGCGAGCGCCTGGCAGCGGCCGTGGAGGTCCGGGCCGAGGCCGAGGAGGCGCTGGCCGCGGAGGAGCGGCGCCTGGCCGCCGCCGCGCGGGCCGCCGCCGACCGGCGCGAGGCCCTCGCCCGGCTACGCGGCCAGGTCGAGTCGGCACGCAGCCGTGCCCGTGCCGCCGGTGAGGAGGTCGGGCGGCTCACCAAGGCTCTCGACGAGGCTCGGCAGCGGGCCGAGCGTGCGCGGGTCGAGCACGACGCGCAGGAGCTGAGCGAACCGGTCGCCGACCCCGAGCTGGTCGCCGAGCTGGCGGCCGCCCAGGAGGGCGTCGACCTCGCCCGTGCCGCCGTGGAGGAGGCCCGGGCCGTGGGCGTGCAGGCGGAGGCCGTGGTGGATGAGGCGCGCGCCGCCCTGACGGCGCCGCGTGAGGCGCTGGCCGCCGCCGGATCGGCTGTCACCACGGCTCGCGCCGCCGACCAGGAGTCGCAGCGTACGATGGCCGCGCTGCAGGCGCGGTGCGAGGCGCTGGAGATGAGCCTCGCCGGAGGCGCCGACGGGGCGGCCGCGCTGCTCGGCGCGGGGCTGCCCGGAGTTCTCGGCCCGATCGCCGCCCTGCTGAACGTGGAGCCCGGAGCGGAGGCGGCCGTCGCCGCGGTGCTCGCGGTCGACGGCGTGGCCGTGGCCTCGCTGACGGCCGCCGTGGCAGCGGTGGAGCAGTTGCGTGACTGCGGCGGTGGCCGCTGCGCTCTCCTCATCGCGGCCGGCCCCGAGTCGGTCGAGCAGACGGAGGGGGGCGTGCGGCAGGCCGCCGAACCACCGGTGGCGGACGCCGCATGGGCGGCCGACCTGGTGAAGGTGTCCGAGGAACTCCGTCCGTCGGTCGAGGCGCTCCTGGCGGACGTGGTCGTCGTCCCCGACCTGCTCACGGCGGGCAAGGTCGTTGATCTGCGGCCGGATCTGCGGGCGGTCACCCGGGCGGGCGACGTGCTCGGCGTCCACGCGGCGCGCGGCGGCGCGGCGGGGGAGAGCTCCGCACTGCAGATGCGCCGGGCGCTGGACGAGGCCGCCGCCGAGTCGGCCACCGCGCGAGCGGCCGCCGAGCGGCACGCCGAGGCGCTGGCCGAGGCGACGGCCGCGGAGGAGGAGTGCCGGCTCGCCGTCGAGGCGGCCCAGGCCCGGGTCACCGAGGCGAGCAGCGGCGTGAGCGCCGCCCAGAACGCCGTCAACAGCGCCCAGAACGGATTGAACGCCGCCCAGGCCGTGCTCGACGGGCTGCGCGGCAGACAGCGGGACGCCGACAGGAGGGCGGCCGAGGCGGCCAAGCACCTCGCCCGTCTGGAGGCCGCCGTCAAGGCCGCCCAGGACGAGGCCGCCCGGCTGGCCAGAGCCGTACAGGACGCCGAGGAGGCCGGGGAGACCGCCCAGGCGGGTGTCGTGGAGCTGGAGGAACGGCTCGCGGAGGCGGAGTACGCGGCCGAGTTGGAGGCCGAGCCGACCACCGATGCCCGGGACGAGCTGGCAGCGGCCTGCGGGGTCACCCGGCAGGCCGAGATGGAGGTCAGGCTCGCCGTCCGCACCGCCGAGGAGCGGGTCAGGGGCATCGCCGGGCGCGTGGACGGGCTGCTGCGCGCCGCCAGGCGGGAACGTGAGGACCGCGCGAAGGCGGCGGCCGAGCGGGCACGCCGCCGGGCGCAGGCGCAGACCGCCGCCACCGTGGTCGAGGGGGCCCGGGCCGCGCTGCGCGCCATCGAGGGCTCTCTGGCCGCCGCTGAGCAGGAGCGCGACGAGGCGGAGCGGGCGCGTGGGGAGATCGACGCCGAGCTCAAGGCGGTACGGCTGCGCGTGCGCGAGCTCGGCGCCGAGCTGGACGCCCTGGTCAACCGGGTGCACGGCAGCGAGATGGCCAGGACCGAGCGGCGGCTGCGGCTCGAGCAGATGGAGCAGCGGGCGATGGAGGAGTTCGGCCTCGAACTCGAGCCGCTGATCGCGGAGTACGGCCCGGAGGCCCCGGTGCCGGGCGAGCCGCCGGTTCCGTACGTCCGGGAGGAGCAGGAGAAGCGGGCCAGGGTGGCCGAGCGGCAGATGGCCCAGCTCGGCAAGGTCAACCCGCTCGCTCTCGAGGAGTTCGCCGCGTTGGAGGAGCGGCACGCGTTCCTCACCTCCCAGCTGGAAGACCTCAAGAAGACACGCAAGGACCTCCTGCTCGTCGTGAAGGAGGTCGACGAGCGGGTCGAGCAGGTGTTCGCCGCGGCCTACGAGGACGTGGCGCGGGAGTTCGCGCAGATCTTCCAGCGGGTGTTCCCCGGCGGTGAGGGGCGGCTCATGCTGACCGACCCGAGCGACATGCTCACCACGGGGGTGGAGGTGGAGGCCCGGCCGCCCGGCAAGAAGGTCAAGCGGCTGTCCCTGCTGTCGGGCGGGGAGCGGTCGCTGACGGCGGTGGCCTTCCTCATCTCCATCTTCAAGGCACGCCCGTCGCCGTTCTATGTGATGGACGAGGTCGAGGCGGCCCTGGACGACACCAACACCCAGCGCCTGCTGACCCTTTTCGAGGAGCTGCGGCAGAGCTCCCAACTCATCGTGATCACCCACCAGAAGCGCACGATGGAGATCGCCGACGCGTTGTACGGCGTGTCGATGCGGGGTGACGGCGTCACCCAGGTGGTCAGCCAGCGGCTGCGGGACTGACTGTCCCGGGCACCCCCGGGCGCGTCACGGGTGCGGTGACGGGAGCATCGCGGTTGATCTGGGAAACTGCATGGTGTGGACGCATACGTAGGCATAATCGTGATGGTGATCTCCATCGCCGTCCTGGCGGTGGGGAGCCTGTTCCTGCTGCTCCGGCCGAAAGGCAGGGGCCTCCCGCCCGTGGAGGCGCCGCCGGAGCCGCCCGCGCCCACGCTTGAGGAACCGGCGAAGGCGGGCCCGAGCGAAGAAGAGGGCGGCGCGACGACGACGCTGCCTCCTCCGCCGGTCGCTCCCGTCGAGGAGCTGCTCAAGGCTCCGGAGATCGAGATCCCGCTGCCGTCGGCCGGCCGGATGGTACGGCTGCGCAGCCGGTTGGCCCGATCGCAGAACATGCTCGGCCGGGGCCTGCTCGACCTGCTGTCCCGGGACCGCCTCGACGACGACGCGTGGGACGAGATCGAGGAGACCCTGATCACCGCCGACATCGGCGTGTCCACCACCCGCGCGATGGTGGAGGACCTGCGGACGAAGGTGAAGGTGCTCGGCACGCGCACCCCGGCCGAGGTGCGCAAGCTGCTTCGGGAGGAGCTGCTCACGCAGGTCTCCCCGGAGCTCGACCGGACCCTGGGCACGGAGCCGCACGGCGAGCGGCCGGCCGTCGTCCTGGTCGTGGGCGTCAACGGCACCGGCAAGACCACCACGTCGGGCAAGCTGGCCCGGGTGCTGGTCGGCGACGGCAAGAAGGTCGTGCTCGGCGCGGCCGACACGTTCCGGGCGGCGGCGACCGATCAGCTGCAGACCTGGGGCGACCGGGTGGGCGCCGCGACCGTACGCGGCCCCGAGGGCGGCGACCCGGCGTCGGTGGCGTTCGACGCGGTGGCCAGGGGCATCGAGGACAAGGCGGACACCGTGATCGTCGACACGGCCGGCCGTCTGCACACGAAGACCGGGCTGATGGACGAGCTGGGCAAGGTCAAGCGGGTCATCGAGAAGAAGGCCACGGTGGACGAGGTGCTGCTGGTCCTCGACGCGACGACCGGGCAGAACGGCATGCGCCAGGCCCAGGTGTTCGCCGAGGTGGTCAACGTCACCGGCATCGCGCTGACCAAGCTGGACGGCACCGCCAAGGGCGGGATCGTGATCTCGGTGCAGCGCGAGCTCGGGGTTCCGGTCAAGCTGGTCGGCCTGGGCGAGGGCCCCGATGATCTGGCGCCCTTCGATCCGGAGGTTTTCGTCGATGCCATTGTGGGGGATTGATCGCGCCGGAATCCGTCCGATTCCGGACAATCTCCAGTGAAGCCTTGTTAAGCGATCTGGTTTATGTTGATATTTCCCTCGTTTGACACATGATCGGGAGGGATCGACATGAAGAAGATCGTTGTTCACAAGCCTGGAACGGTCAAGCTCTCCGCCGCGGCCAGCCCTCGGCACCTGGTCTGATCAACGCCGAAGCCGGCGCCCTGCAGGGTTCACCCAACCCGGGGCACCGGCTTCGTTCGCGTTCTGGACTGATTCGGAGAGGGGAGATCGCGTGCGCCATCTGTGGGTCCGCGGAGCGCGATGGTCGGGGGAGGCGCCGTCGCAGGGGCTCCTGGTGCCCCCGATCGACGCCCATCGACGGCGGTGCGGGCCGTACACCGCCGCGGGCGTCCTGCTGCACGCGCTGGTGCCCGGCGCGCTGGAGCGCCGGCCCGACCTGGTGGCCGCACACGACATCGAGATCCGTACGGCCGCGCCCGACCTGTGCGACAGGGTCCCCGCCCGGCGGCAGTCGATCTCGGCCGGCCTGCCCAGGTCGCAGCGCATCCTGGTGCCCGGGCCGCGCCGCACGCTGCGGATCGCCAACGGTCTCGCCGAGTTCCTCCGCGACCATCTGCGCGATCAGGCGGGATCAGCGGGATCGGATGGGCCGCGCGCACTCGTTGTGGAGCAGGTCGACCAGGCCGACCACACCGACCGCGAACTGCTCACCGTGCTGCTCCGCCGCCTGGACCCCGCCCTGCTCACGCTCGTGATCTGCGCGGCCGACCCCGACCCTGATCTGGCGGCCGCCCTGGAACGACACGCCGCGCTCGTGGAGGATGCCGGGCCCGATGGGGACGCCGGGCTTGTCGGGGACGCCGGGCTTGTAGGGGACTACGTCGAGCTGGACGGCAGCTGTGACGTGCCGGCGGTGCGCGAGCCGTACGAACGGATGACCTCCGAGGAACGGGCACGCCGGCACCGGGAAAGGGCCGACGCCCTGGCCGCGACCGGGCTCGTCGCGCCGCGACTGGGGGCCATCCCCTACCACCGCGAGCAGGCCGGAGACCCGCGGGCGACGATCGACGCGTTCGGGTACGCGGTGGAGCGGTGCCTGGTCGAGGGCTTCCACCATGCCGTCGTCGAGCTCGGCGAACGGGCGTTGCGGATCATCGAGCGGGAGGCCGACCCCGACGCCTGGTGGCGGATTCTGCACAGCACGGCGTCCGCGCTGGGCGCCACCGAGCGGGAGGACGCGGCCCGCGCGCTGTTCGACCTGGCCCGCCGGGAGATCGTCGACGCCAAGGACCGGGCGACCGCGGCGTACGCCACGGCGATGCTGCTGGTGCGCCACCACGACCCCGCCCGGCGGGACGCCGACGAGGCGCTGGCCTGGATCAACGAGGCGGTGGCGCTCACCTCGCTGCTGCCCGACCGCCGGGTGCGCGCCTTCCACCTGGGATTCGACCTGAACGGCAAGGCCCTGGTGGTGAGCCGCCGCGGCCGGCTCACCGAGGCGTACCGGCTCGTCGAGGAGGCCATCGAGCTGGCGGAACGCGATCTGGACCCCGGCGAGCATCCGATCCACCGGCTGGTCCTGCGGGCCAACCGGGCCCAGCTGACCGCGATGCTCGGCCGGCCGGACGAGGCGCTACCGGACCTGACCGCCGCGATCGAGGCGGACCCGCGGTACCCCGACTACTACATCGACCGCGGCAACCTGCTGTGCCGTCTGGGCAGGCACGACGACGCGGTCGCCGACTACGAGACCGCGATGCGGGTGAGCCCGCCCTTCCCCGAGCCGTACTACAACCGGGCGGAGATCCGGTTCGCCGCCGGGGACCACGAGGGAGCCCTGGCCGACCTGGACTACGCGCTGGAGCTCGATCCCGGGTTCACGGTCGCCTATGTCAACCGGGCCGGTCTGCTGGCGGGCGCCGGGGAGTACGGCAGGGCTCGTGACGACGCGGAACGGGGTCTGGCCCTGGAACCGGGCAACGCCCACCTGCTGTGCGTGCTGGGGCAGGTGGCGACGGCCGAGAGCAGGCACGCGGAGGCGCGCAAGGCGCTCGACGCGGCCGTCGACCGTGACTCCGGACTCGCGTCCGCCTGGGCCGCCCGGGGCGTTCTCGCCTTCGAGACGGGCGACCTCGAAGGGGCGGTGGCCGACCTGACCCGGGCGGTCGAGCTCGGGGAGGACGCCGAGGACGCCGCGCAGCTGTTCACAGCGCTGTTCAACCGGGCCGTCGCGTTGCGGGCGCTGGGCAGGCAGGAGCAGGCCAGGGCCGACCTGCTCCAGGCGCTGGAGCTGGCGCCCGACGACGAGGACGTACGGCGCGCATTGGACGCGGGGAGCTGAGAGGTGCGGGAGGAGACCCCGGCGAGGCCGGTCGGTCAACCGGCGCCGGAGGGAAAGACCTACCCCGTCCACCGGTACTGGCTGCTGCTCGCGGCCTATCTCACCTCGTCGGTCGGCAACTGGATGTATCGGCTGACCCTTCCCCTGCTGGTGCTGCACCTGACCGACTCCGCCCTGGCCACCGGCGGGCTGTACGCGCTGGAGTACCTCCCCTACCTGCTGCTCGCGATGTTCGGCGGAGTGATCGCCGACCGGTTCGACCGCAGGCGGGTGCTGATCGCGGGGGACCTGGCCGCCGGGGTGATCGCCTGCGCCCTGGCCCTGTTCGTGATGGCGGGCGCGCAGCCGATCTGGCTGATCTTCGTGCTCACCTTCCTGCTTGCGTGCGTCGATCCGCTCTATCAGCCGGCCTTCCAGAGCATCCTGCCCGCGCTGGTGCCGCCGGAGCGTCTGGCGACGGCGAACGCGCGGGTCCACATGGGCGACTGGACGCTCAGCGCGGTGGGCCCGGTCATCGGCGCGGCCGTCGTGACGGCGCTGGGCTACCAGACGGCGATCTTCCTGGACGCCGGGACGTTCCTGGTGTCCGCGCTCCTGATCCTGCTCATCGGCCGCAGGAGCGCGGTCCCGGCCGTCAGCCGTGCCGTCGCCGTCGGGCGATCGGTGTTCGCGGACATCCGGGAGGGCCTGCGCTACCTGTTCCGGGAGAACCGGATCGTCCTGTCCAGCGCCCTGCTCTCCATGGCGGGCAACTTCGCGATCTGGCTGGCCCTGGCCAACCTCATCTTCTACCTCACCGAATACCACCGGTTCACGCCGACCGAGATCGGCGTGGTGTACGGCATGCAGGGCGTCGGCGCGGTGCTCGGCGCGGCGCTGGTCGGTCGTCTGCTCAGGCGCTTTCCACCGGGCCCGCTCATGATCTGGGCGATGGCCGTGGGCGGCCTGGCCGTGCTGTGCCTGATCCCGGCGCGCGGCCCGGTGGCGATCGGGGCGGCCTGGCTGGTGCAGTTCGCCGCGGCGGGGGTGCTCGGCGTGTCCGCGCTCACCCTCAGGCAGCGGCTCATCCCCGAGCGGCTGCTCGGCCGGGTCCTCGGCAGCGCGCGGATGCTCGGCTTCGCCTCCATTCCCCTCGCGTCGATCGTCACCGGCGCGTTGGAGTACGCACTGCATGACATGTACGTGATCCTGGCCGTCTCGGGCGTCATCTGGCTGCTGCTGTCGGTGGCCGTGTCCCGATCTCCACTGCGCCGCGCCGTCCTCGAGTCCGCTGCCTAATGGGCCGTAAGGAATTTCCGGAGTTCGGTGAGATGGGGAGCGATGTCGATCCCCTTCTCGGCGAGCCACCGGGGATCCCCGTAGGTGTCCCGGTAGCGCTCGCCACCGTCGCAGATCAACGTGACGACGCTGCCGCGCTCGCCCTTCTCCCGCATCTCCCTGATGACCTGCACGGCCGCCGCGATGTTCGTGCCGGTCGATCCGCCGACGTCGCGGCGGGTGACCTCCCTGACCCAGTGCATGGCGGCGATCGACAGCGCGTCGGGCACCCGGGTCATCCGGTCGATGACCGTGGGCAGGAACGACGGCTCCACCCGGGGGCGCCCGATGCCCTCGATCCGTGACCCGTTTCCGGCGTGCTCTCCGCCGGAGACCCAGGACGGATAGAACACCGAGCCCTCGGGGTCGGCCACGCACAGCCGCGTCTGATGCCGGCGATAGCGGATGTAGCGGCCGATCGTCGCCGAGGTGCCGCCGGTGCCCGCGCCCACCACGATCCACAGCGGCTCCGGGTGCCGTTCCAGGGTCATCTGCTGGAAGATGCTCTCGGCGATGTTGTTGTTGCCCCGCCAGTCGGTCGCGCGCTCGGCGTAGGTGAACTGGTCCATGTAGTGGCCGCCGGTCTCGGCGGCGAGCCGGTGGGACTCCGCGTAGATCGCACCCGGATCGGCCACCAGGTGGCACTTGCCGCCGTAGAACTCGATGATCTCCCGTTTCTCCGGGGACGTGGTCGCCGGGATCACCGCGATGAACGGCAGGCCGAGCAGACGGGCGAAGTACGCCTCGCTGACCGCCGTGGAGCCGCTGGACGCTTCGATGATCGTCGTCTGGGGGCCGATCCAGCCGTTGGCCAGGCCGTACAGGAAGAGGGACCGGGCGAGGCGGTGCTTGAGTGAACCGGTCGGGTGTACCGACTCGTCTTTCAGGTAGAGGTCGATCCCCCAGCGCGTAGGGAGTGGGAAGACATGCATGTGAGTGTCGCAACTGCGGTTGGCGTCGGCCTCCACGGCCTGGATGGCCTCGGCCACCCACGCCCGGGTGGCCGGATCGTGCCGGTCCACGTATTCCATGGCGGTCACTCTACTGGCGTGACGTCTGCCACATTTTACTCGCGATTGAGCCATTAGTGTTATGATAATGAGACTTGTCCGGCTATCGCGTGACCTGACCGCGGTGTGCCAATGCCGTAGGCATTCCGAATCAACAGAAACCACGATTAACGCTCTGCTTACGGCCCACTTGGGATGATGCCGCGGGGTGCGCTGTCGATCAGGGCCCAGGTATGACGATGGACGCGCATCTTTCGCATGGGTTCCTGCCGGACGGGTAACGGGGGAGAAGTCTGTAGGGGGATGAGATGATCTTGACGGACGATCAGCGACAGGCCTGGTTCGAGCGCGAGGTCGTGCCGGTCACCAGCCAGCTCTATGCGTCAGCCATGCGCCTCACCCGGAATCCCGCGGATGCGGAGGACCTGGTTCAGGAGACCGTGGCGAAGGCCTACACGTCCTATCACCAGTTCCGTGAGGGCACCAACCTCAAGGCGTGGCTGCACCGGATCCTGACGAACAACTTCATCAACGACTATCGCAAGAAGCAGCGATCGCCGAAGCTCTCGGCCGCCGAGGAGATCGAGGACTGGCAGCTCGCCGCTGCCGAGTCCCACACGTCGAACGGCCTGCGGTCCGCGGAGGCCGAAGCCCTCGACCAGCTTCCCGACACCGTCGTGATGGACGCCCTGCGCGCGCTGCCCGAGGAGTTCCGGGTGGCGGTCTACCTGGCGGACGTCGAGGGCTTCGCCTACAAGGAGATCGCTGACCGCATGGGCACCCCCATCGGCACGGTCATGTCCAGGCTGCACCGCGGCCGGCGTCAGTTGCGCGGCATGCTCGAGGGTTACGCCCGGGAAGAGGGCGTCGTACGCGTCCCCGAGCCCTGTGCCGCCTGAACCACGGGGCCGCCTGAACCACGGGGCTGCCTGAACCACGGGGCTGCCTGAAGCACGGGGCTGCCTGAAGCACGGGGCCGCCTGAAGCACGGGGCTGCTTGAACCGGGGGCCTCAGGCAGCGGCGATGAGCGCGATCGAGCCCAGTGCGAAGCCGACGCCGGCGATCTGCACCGGGCTCAGCCGTTCGCCGAGTACGTATCGCGCGAGCAGCAGCGTGCTCGCCGGGTAGAGCGAGGCCAGCACCGCGACCAGGCTGAGCATGCCGCGCTGGACGGCGAGCAGATAGAGCACGTTCGCCGCCATGTCGAGGACCCCGGCGGCGATCGTCACGGGCAGGCTGCCCGGCAGGGGCCGCAGACTCCTGCGGGCGGCGAGCGCCAGCATCGCGACCAGCGTGACCGACGCGGCCCTCGCCGCGAGCAGGGGCCAGCCACCCGTCCCGGCCGGGGCGAGTTTGATCAGGACGAAGAAGGCGCCGAAGCCCGCGCCGGCGGCGAGCGCGGCCAGCACCGGGCCGATCTTGAATGCCGAGGCGGGGCCGTTCGGCTCCCGGCTGACCAGCACGACGGCGAACAGTCCCACAGCGATGCCGACGAGCGCCAGGGCCGGGGGCCGATCACCGGCGACCAGGCCGAAGATCACCGGCAGTGCCATCGAAGCGGCAGCGGTGGTCGGCGCGACCACCGACATCATCCCGGCTGCCAGCGCCCGGTAGAACAGCACGATGGCGGCGCCCCCGACCACGCCGGCGGCCAGCCCCCACATCAGCGCCGGCGCGCTCGGCGAGCCGGACAGGAACGGGATCAGCGCCCCGATCAGCGCCAGCCCTCCGAGCTGTGACAGAACCACGACGGCCAACACCCGTGAGCGTCTGGTGGCCAGCCCGCCGAAGAAGTCGGCCGTACCGAAGATCACTGCACTCGCCGTCGCCAGCGCCACCACCGTCACGAACAACTCCCCACAAAACGGTCATTGATGGTGCGACGAAGTGTAATGGCTGATCATTTCCGCGCGACCGGAGGCGGCCCTCGGCGGTGTGCGGAAGAACCCGTCGACGACTCGCCGGTACGCCTGCGTGATTACGGATTGAAGTCGCATCATTACTGAGTGGAGTCATCTGCATCGGTTCAACACTGGGTACATACCTTTTGGGGCAGATCGTCGCTCAGGCAGGGGGACACGTGACGCTGAGCGAGTCGGGCGCCGCGATCGAGAAACTCCGGGTGGAACTCGCCGCGCTCGGCGTCCACGAGGCCTATGAGATCGGTGACGGCGTCACGCTCTCGGTGTGGATCGGCCTGGTCGTGAGCTTCCGCGAAGATCTTTACCGTTGGCGAGAGGGAACCGTGAAACACCGCCACCTGGGTAGTGATCCTGGTGGATGCGCCATCCGGGTGGCCCGTCGGTACGCCGAACTGAAGGCGGACGTGCCGCCCTGGTGGGAGGAACTGGCCAGGGTTCTGCGGGGGGATCCGGCCGAGGAGTATCCCTAGCGCGTCCGCACCCCCGCCTGCTCTCCGTCGAATAGGAGACGTGGAGTGGGAGAAGGGGGATCACATGCGGATCGGGCCGGTTCTGCTGTCGCTGTTGCTGCTCGCCGGGTCTGTCGAACTCGCCGGGTGCGGTCGGGGCGCCGAGCGTGGCGAGGCCGGCCCTCGGGTCCTGCCCATGCGTGCCCCGGCCGCCCACCGCTTCGGCACCCGCGCCCACTTCGACACCGGAGTGCTCCGGATGCGCCTGGCCGGGATCCAGCCTCGCTGGCCCGGCCCCCGTCTGCCCGTCGCGCCGCCTCCCCGCCAGGTCGACTGTGAGAGGCTCAAGTGCGTCGCCCTCACCTTCGATGACGGGCCGGGGGAGCAGACCGACAAGGTCCTCGACACGCTGGCCGCCCATCACGCCCGCGCCACGTTCTTCATGCTCGGCGAGATGATCACCGATGGCACCCGCGAATTCGTCCGCCGGATGGTCTCCGAGGGTCACGAACTGGGCAACCACTCATGGGATCACGCGTCGCTCGCGGGGCTCTCGCCGGAGGCGCTCAAACGCGAGCTGGGCCGTACGCAGGACATCGTCCGCCAGGTCGCCGGCGTGCGGATGAGCGTCATGCGTCCGCCGTACGGTGCGACCAACCATGAGGTGGCGGCGGTGACCAAGCAGGAGGGGCTGGCGCAGATCCTGTGGGCCGTCGACACGCTCGACTGGCGTGACCGAAACGCGGCGATCGTGGCCAAACGCTGTGGCGACGCCAAGCCCGGTGACATCGTGCTGATGCACGACATCCACCCGACCACGGTGCAGGCGCTGCCGCACCTGCTGGACGCACTCGACCACAAGGGCTTCACCTATGTGACGGTCTCGGAGCTGCTCGGCCGGCTCGTCCCGGGCAAGGAGTACCTCAGCCACCCGCCCACCGACCGAGGACTCCAGGCCAAGGAGGCCCGCCCCGGCTCCTGACCCACCCCGCGGCACCCCGAGATCGTGTCGGCGCTCACGCAACTTTCGTGACGTGGTCGCGTCTAGACGAAAGATATCTGTGTGATGTGAGTGGCACTCGCCGTACTCTTCCGACCCGGCCGCCTCGAAGCTGACGTTGTCGGTGGACGGGCGTTCCACCGACATCGTGAAGGACTCCGGCGGTAAGTGGCGCACGGTTGAGGATTACGGGTGGAAGATCGAGCCGATCGGCTCGCAGTCGTGGTGGCGGATCACCACGCAGGACGGCACGGTCTACCGGTTCGGCTACAACGAGGACTCCGCGTTGTCGATGTCGTTCATCGGCGACGATGAGGGCGAGCCGTGTTATCAGTATTATCCCAAGCCCGGCAGCGGTAAGTCGACGGTCGATCGGGTCTGTGAGGACACCTGGCGTTGGATGCTGGACCGGGAGGTCGATCCGAACGGCAACGTGATCGATTATTCCTACGATGTGGAGTACGGCGCCTACTGTACGTCGGCGCTGGGCGGGGGGGATGAGTGTTCCCCGGAGTACGACCAGGCCGCGCATGTGCGTGAGGTGCGGTACGGGCACAACGTCAACGTCGCCGGGTCGACGCCGAGTGCGCGGATCGTGTTCGCGACCGCTGCCCGGGCCTCGGGTGGGATCACCGATGAGCCGGAGTGGTGCAAGGACGGTGACTGGTCGTCGTGTCTGTTCGCCCCGCCGACTTTCTCCACCAGCAAGAAGCTGACCTCGATCACCACCCAGACCTGGAAGGCGGGGGGGCGGTTCTGGGTGGGAGGACGTGACCCGGTGGGAGTTGTCGTACGCGTGGTTGTACGGCGATGTGCTGGAAGAGCATCCGATCTTGTGGCTGGATTCGATCCGGCAGGTCGGCCTGGCCGGTGGTAACGGCACGCAGATCGCGTTGCCGGCGACCACGTTCGATGCGACGTTCCTGGACAACGCCGTCAGCATCTACCTGGATCCGGTGCGGTTCCCCCGGATCGGCGCGGTCGGCAATGGGCTGGGCGGGCGTAGTGAGGTGGAGTACGGCCAGGCCCGCCCGTGCCCGAATCCGTGGCGGTATCCGCCGACTGACGGGTGGGAGACCCGCGGGCTGGACTGCTACTTCGTCACCACGAGCCAGGAGATCGTCAACGGGACGTGGTACTACACCGGTGAGGTGTACGCGAAGTGGCTGGTGATGTCGGTCACCGACATCGATCTGGTGGGCGGCTCTCCGGAGCAGGTGATCGGCTACTCCTACGGCGGTGACCCGGCCTGGGTGATCCCGGACAATCCTTTGGCGCCGCGTC
>NZ_JBHMQT010000013.1:0-111647 GCF_042435035.1 Sphaerimonospora cavernae | reverse complement strand
TCGACGCCTCGCCCCGCCGCCTGGCCCAGGGCGCCTCCGCGGTCGTCGCCGAGGAGCCCGCCCCCGCCACCGCGTCCTTCGCAGGCTGACCTCCCTGTTCGGGCGGCCCGGTGACCACCGGGCCGCCCGAACGGCTCTGCGCTCGCAAGCGCTCCTGCCGCCGGCGAGCTCCACCTGTACGGCTGTGCCGGCATCTCTTCGTTCTGTACCGCTTTTTCGAAAGAAGGAGTTCGTATGTCCACGACAACCGTTGCCGAGTGGGAGACCGGCCTGGGTGAGGCCGAGGGGCTCCGCCTGGTCCGGATCTCGCTGAAGTTCCTCGGCCACCATCCCGGCAACGTCCGGGCCGACTTCGCGCTGACGGAGGCCTTCTGCCAGTCCCTGGCCGCCGAGCAGCAGGTGCCGGTGCACGTCATCCCGATCCCCGCCGACCACCAGCGGGCCGAGGGGGAGGAGGACTACCGCTTCTGGGTGACCAAGGGCAATCGGCGGCTGGCCGCCGCCCGCAGCAAGGACCTGCCCGACCTGCTGTGCCTGGTCGACCTGGCCAAGGCCGGTGACCGTGCCGCCCTGTTCATCGACATGGTGGTGGAGAACGACGACGAGTTCCGGCACGGGTTGACCGCCGTGGAGCAGGCCCAGGCGCTGTTCGAGGCGCATCAGGCCGGTGCGAGTCGTACCCGCCTCCAGAAGATCACCGGCCGCAGCCGCCGGCAGATCGGCGAGGCACTCACCGCCGGCGGCATGTCCGCGACCACCCGGCAGATGGCCGGCCAGATGGATTACGAGTGGACGCTGGAGGACCTGGCGCTGCTGGCCGAGTTCGACGGCGACGAAGAGGCCCTGGCGGAGATCCACGAGCGGCTCCGCTGGGGAGGAAAGGTCCGCTACGTGGTCGAGCGCGTCCGTACGGAACGGGCCGAGGCCGCCGAGCAGGCCCGGCTGCGCGCCGAGCTGGAGCAGGTCGGCATCAGCGTCACCGAGCAGCTGCCGCCCGGCGCGATCCCGCTCGCCCGTCTGGCCGACGCCGTCGACGGCTTCGACCCCGAAACGCACGCCACCTGCGCCGGGCATGGGGTGTACTTCCATTCGTTCGACAAGACCACGGCGGTGGCCTACTGCACCACTCCGGACCGGCACGGCCACGCCGCCCCGGCCGCTCCCGTGGTGACCGGCACGGCCGAACCCGGCACGGCCGATGACCTCGAGCGCCGGCTCGTCATCGAGGGCAACCGGGCCTGGAAGGCCAGCGCCGTCGTACGCCAGGAATGGGTGACCGCCCTGCTCGCCCGGACCACCGCGCCCAAGCCGGTCCTGGCCTGGGTCGCCCGGCAGCTGGTGGAGATGCCCGACCCGTTGTGCGACAAGCTCGCCGCCGCCCGGCACAGCCCGTTGTGGGCCACACTCACCGGGAACTTCCGCGTGGAGAGTGCCGTCACTGTCCGGCCGGGACGGCTGCCCCTGCTGGCCCTGGCGCCGATCGTCGTGGCGTACGAGCATCAGATGACCGTCCCGGACACGGCCAGATACACCTGGCGGCAGGACCGATCCGGCCCGGTCAGCCGCGCCCACGCCCGCGGGTACCTGTCCCTGCTGGCCCAGCTCGGCTACCCGCCCACACCGATCGAGCAGGCCATCATCGACGGAGTGCCGTACCGCGGCGACGCCCCCACCGGCGAGGGACTGGAGCTCGACCCGCCGGTCGACGACGCGGACGTCAACGGCCAGTCGCAAAACCCGGATGCGGCGGAGACGAACGACGGCATCTCCGCCGGCGAGGAGCCGGAACCCGACGCGCCGACCGGCATCGACAGCCGGCCGCAGAACCCCGCTGCCGCGCAGCCGAGTGGCGAGCCCGCGACGGACGTCGA
The DNA here is from genome assembly GCF_042435035.1 of Sphaerimonospora cavernae. Taxonomy (NCBI): domain Bacteria; kingdom Bacillati; phylum Actinomycetota; class Actinomycetes; order Streptosporangiales; family Streptosporangiaceae; genus Sphaerimonospora; species Sphaerimonospora cavernae. Next base: position 109,776 of record NZ_JBHMQT010000013.1, on the reverse strand, counting down.
CGCCTGGGTGGACCCCGAAACCGACCGCGCCGCCGACGACGCCGCCGCCGACGCTGACGAGGGCACGCCGTACTCGGCGGCGGCCTGACCCAGCCCCTCCTCAAGGGCGCGCACCGCGCGCCCGCACCACGCCCACGGGCCCGGCCTCGCAACGAGGCCGGGCCTTCCGCTTATCACCCGAAAAGGAGCCCTCGATGACCATCGCCTCTCCCGTTCCGCTGACCACCCGCAACGCCGATCTGGGCGACCTGCACGCACTGCTGCGTGACCAGCACGCCCGCAAGGTCGACGTCCTGGTCGGCGCCGGGCAGATCCGCGCCGTCGGCACCCACCTGGAGCTGATCGGCACCCCGCCGGTGCTGTCGGACCTCGGCGTCACCGACAGCGCCGGCCTGTACCTGCCGACCGAGATCTGCGACCAGGGCCTGGCCGAAAAGCTCGGCATCCCCGCGGCCTACCTGCGGCGGCTGCGCACCGAACGGCCTGGCCTGTACGCGGCCAACGTCAACGGCTGGCTGGAGACCGACGACCGCCGCTTCCTGGTGCGCGCCCTGCGCGGCACCGGCGACGGGGCCGGCGTGGCCCGGGCGTTCCTGTCGGACCGCTACAAGATCATCGACAATCTGGACGTCCTCATGGCCGCCCTGGACGGGGTACGGCTCGCCGGAGCCGACGTCCGCATCGACGGCTGCGACCTGACCGAGCGGCGCATGTACGTCCGCGTGGTGTGCGAGCAGGTCGCCGCCCTGGCCCCCGAACTGCTGCGCAACTACCGCAGCCCGTTCACCGGCGCCACGGGGGCCGACAACCCGCTGGTGTTCGCCGGATTCGTGATCAGCAACAGTGAGACCGGCTGCGGCGCCTTCACCGTGACCCCGCGCCTTCTGGTGCAGGTCTGCAACAACGGCATGACCATCAACGCCGACGCCCACCGCCACGTCCATCTCGGCGGCCGCCTCAACGGTGACGGCGAGGGCGACATCATCCGCTGGAGTGGCGACACCGAGGACAAGAACCTGGCGTTGATCACCGCCAAGACCCGTGATGCCATCACCACCTTCCTGGACATCGACTACGTCAAGGCCAAGATCCGTGAGCTGACCGCGGCCGCCGGCGTCGAACTCGCCGATCCGGAGAAGACCGTCCAGGTGGTCGCTACCAAGCTGCGGTTCACCGAGGAGCAGCAGCGCGACATCCTGCGTCACTTCATCCGCGGCGGCGACATGAGCGCCGGCGGCGTGATGCACGCCGTGACCAGCGTCGCCCAGACCATCGACGACGCCGATGTCGCCCACGACATGGAAGGCCAGGCGCTGCGCGCGCTCCACCTGGCCGCCGCCGGCACCTGACCTTCGCGCGTCCCGGACGGGCTCCCTCGGAGTGGGCCCGTCCTGAGGTTCATGCCCGGCCCGTTCGTCCAGCGCGGGCGAGGCCCCTGCTGCGTGTTCTGGCCGGTCAGTCTCGCAGGCACGGTCGTCCGCGCAACCGGGCTCTCGCTCCGCTCACCCCGCACGTTCACGATCTTTTGCCGCGTGGAGTCGGCTCCACCCGCACCCGTCTATCGAACTCACCGCGGCAAAACATCGTGCCCGTACGGGGCCGCCCGGTTGCCCTCCCTCCCTTCCGCCTGCGCCCCCTCCCTCACCAGAACACGACGCGGACACCCGGCAGGGGGTCCCGGGCGAAAGGAACAGGCATGAACCTCACCCTCGACCTCCCCATCCAGCTCACCGACCTCACCGGCTGCGCTCGCTGCGGCGAGACGACTCAGGTCGAGCGGCTGTTCCGCTGCGCCGACCGGACCTGGATCTGCCAGGACTGCGTCGCCGTGGCAGTTGAGGCACACCGCCTGGCCACCGTGACCGGCCGAAAGGTCTAGAAACCACCGCGCGCGGGGGCCGTCGCCCCCGCGCCTTCCGTCCCGATCCCCACCCGATCATCACAATCAAGGAGGACATCTGATGGCCAACGAGACCACCGTCACCATCGTCGGCAACCTCGTCGACGACCCCCAGTTCCGTTTCACCAACAGCGGCCAGGCCGTCGTACGGTTCCGCGTCGCCTCGACCGAGCGGTATCTCGACCGCCAGACGGGGGAGTGGAAGGACGGCGGAACCCTCTTCCTGACCTGCAACGCCTGGCGCGAGCTCGGTGAGCACGCCGCCGAGACCCTGCAGCGCGGCACGCGCGTCATCGTCCAGGGACGCCTGCGCCAGCGCAGCTACGAGACCGACACCAGCGACAAGCGCACCGTCTACGAAGTCGAGGTCGACGACGTCGGCCCCTCCCTCCGCTTCGCCACGGCGAAGGTAACCAAGATCAAGCGCGGCCAGCAGACCGCCCAGGTCCCCCCGCAGGATTCGTGGCCGCCCGTCGTGCCGATCCCGGCAGCGGTCACCGTCGCCGCCGGTGCATCGGGCTTCTAACCGTGGCGCTGTGGCCGTACCGTCTCGTACGGTCCCGCCAGAGCTGGGCGGAACCGGGAAGAGGGGACGCACACCAGGGAAAAATCGCGTAGCCATCGCATGCCGACGAAGCCGGTCAGCGTGACGATCGAGGAGCACCTGCTCGAGTACGCCAACGCGGAGGTGGCCGCCGGTCGGGCCCGGTCGGCGTCGGCCGTGGTCAACGCCGCCTTGGCACGGCAGGCTGAGGCCGACCGCGCGGAGATCGCCGACCCCGACGAGTAGCCGAGGCTGTGCGTGGGGGCCGGTGGATATCGGCCGGCCCTCTTGTGCTGTTCCCGGTCAGAGTGGGGCGGCGTCAACCCGCTCAAGGTGCCCGGCCGACGATGGGCCGAGCGGCTGGGGGCCGGAACACCCACGGCTGCAGCGGCCCGTGGCCCATGGCCCGCCCCTGGGCATTCCGCGCCCGGCCGCTACGATCATGCGCGCACACCCGAAACTACGCATATCGGAGGGCCTCGCGCATGGACTTCGATGACCGGGCTCGGCTCGACGCCTCGCAGGTAGAGGACATCGGTTCGAGCGGTTCGAGCGGCTCCGGCGGCGGTTCGGGCGGCGGCGGGCTCCTGCTCGGGGGCGGTGCGGCGGGTGTTGTGCTGCTCGTGGTAGCCCTCCTCTTCGGCATCATCAGCCCGGCTGACCTGCTGGGGGACGACCCCGCCCCGCCCGCGAAGGGCAAGCAAGGCTCGAACAGTCAGGGATCGAAGAAGCAGGTCACCGATCTCACGGAGTGCAAGACCGGCGCGGACGCCGGCAAGTCGCAGAAATGCCGGATCGTCGGCATCGTGAACAGCCTCCAGAAGTACTGGGAGCACCAGATCGACGGCTACGAGCTCGCCAAGACCACGCTGTTCACCGGGAAGGTGAAGACCGGATGCGGTGCCGCCGACTCCTCGGACGGCCCCTTCTACTGCCCGCCCGACCAACGCGTCTATCTCGACATCTCCTTCTTCGAGGAGTTGCGCGCCGACTTCGGCGCACAGGGCGGCCCGTTCACAGAGGCGTATGTGATCGGCCACGAGTACGGGCACCACGTGCAGAACCTTCTCGGTGACATCGACAAGGGCACCGGCAAGGGAGCCACGAGCGGCTCCGTCCGACTGGAACTGCAGGCGGACTGCTACGCCGGCGTCTGGGCGAGCAACGCCGTGGAGACCGGGTTCTTCGCCAAGCCCTTCACCGACAAGGACATCCGGCAGGCCCTCGACGCCGCCGCGGCCATCGGAGACGACCACATCCAGGAGATGGCCCGGGGCCGCGTCTCACCCGAGAAGTTCACCCACGGCACCGCGGCTCAACGGGTGAAGTGGTTCAAGCGGGGCTACGGCACCGGCGAGCCCGACCGCTGCGACACCTTCTCCGGCAGCATCTGACCACTGTTCTGTCTCACGAAAGTTGCTCATTGAGGACGGGGCTGACCTGGTGCCGGCCTCCGGGAAACGGACGTCATGGATGGTTTCGAGCGCCCGCAGGATCATGTGCTTGGGCCGGCCGTGCGGGTCGAGGTTCCGCTGGGTAAGCCGCTTCCGAAACCGCGCATCGTGGAGAACACGGTCATCTACGACAGTGACAGCACCATCTCATCCAGTGTCCGACACGGATGTCCCCGGGCCAGTCGATCGGCCAGGTGCTGGGCGCCCAGCTTGGCGAAGACCCGCTCCGCGGTGGCGGGCGGTGCCCAGATCGCGGCGGCAGCCCAGGCGCAACAACACCAACTGCGGGGCGGAACGGATTCAGTCGGTGATCTCGGTCAGAGTGAGGAATCTTGACAGCACGGCCGAGGTGCACAACCCCGAAATCGACGGCAACGAGTGCCGGATCCCGCGCTTGTCACGCGGATCGGGGATGGCCGCGATCACCGCCAGCAGGCTGTCTTCGCCGCTACAGCGAAGCATGGCGGCATGGCCGATCAGAACCGCCACCGCCACCTCGGCGGGAGAGGAGTCCACCGAAAGCAGGCTGCTGGTGATTGCGCAGGACGCGGACGGTGCGGACGGCACGGGAGAGGTGGCAGGCTTGATCGGCAACGGAGCACCTTCAGACGAGATTTTCCGAAATCCCTGTCTTATTGGTGCTCCGTTGCTCTTTCCGCGACGTGCCGCCCGCGACCGATAAGTGATCAAACCGGATATCCGGGGCGTCGCATGCCCGGAGGAGCACGAGCCGGTCATCACCCAGGGTTACCGTGCAGGGCCCGCGCGAGCGCGACCACAGAACATCGATTCAGTTATTCAACGTCACCAGCTCTCGGTCCAGGCATCACGTACGAACGGCTTCCGGACTTTGCGCAGATCCCCGGGGTCTGTTCCACAAATCCCGGAACCCTTCGTGATTTCTGCGACCCGAACGATTTGTGATTTACTCGTCCGGCCACTTTCTCAGTAGTACATGAATGTGGCCAGAAGGCCGTTGTTCATGATCTGGGTGAGAAGCTTCCCCGGCCCGGCCCCCCATGAATTGGCGGCATTAGCCACGGCGTAGACGTCCCCGTAGTTTCCCATCCAATGCCACGCCGGGGCTGCGGCTCCTTTCACTGCGGAGCACGCGTTGTAGAGATCGATACCCTCTTGAACGGTGAGGACCTGATCGCGAGCCGGAACATAACAGGTGGAGCTCGTGCCTGTCGACGTCTTCGGGGTAGATGTGTCTGCGGAAGCCGAAGTCGACACAACGATCAGTAACGCTGCCGGAACGGACACCAGAGCGAGTGCGCGTAATCGGTTCATGGTTTACCCTCCTCGAGATTCCAAGTGTTCGAGACCGAACACTTGGATCAATCTAACGAGGAAAACCTGGACAGTCGATACCGCAACTCGAAAAAGAAACCAGAGAGACAAAACAATTTCGTGGTGCAGTTGGGACGGGCGCGACAGGGCGCTTCGCAAAGTCGTTTTCGCTGATGAGGTGGTGCTTTCGAGTTGATTGTGCAGGCCAATGGCGGCCAGTAGACTCGTTTTTCGCTCTTTGAGCTGACGGTCAGGCGGCGTCTTCCCAGGCCAGCAGGTCGGCCAGGATTTCTTCGGGTTTCGGGCTCTGCGCGGCCGAGCAGAAGATGTGATCACATCGCTACTGGGCGCACCAGGGTCGTGGTGACTGTGTGTGACTGTCGGCCGCTTGGGGAAGTTCCTCGTGGCCGGAACGGCGTCTGCCCAGCGGAAAAGGTGTCGGTGCGGGTGTCACGGCGGGGTCGCGCTGCCCGGCGGTCTGCCGGAGCCCGGCCGGCGACAGCCAGACGGGCCGGATGCCACGAGAGGCGGCGTAGCGGGACCGGCGTTGCTGGTTGGTCACGTTGGTGAACCCGAAACCGCTCCGGTACACGAGCTTCACCAGCCGGTTCATGCTTTGTCGGAGGTGATGTCAGTCATGCCGGCTAGCCTGGTCGCCGCCCCCTTAAGTGATCAAGTACGCACTTTGAGGTGCGTAGTCACCCCGGGGTAAGCGAGCAGAAAGAAGGGTGGGGCATGGCGATCAGCCGGAGACCGGGGTCGTACGTCTGCGGGATCGACGCGGTGATGGTCGTGATCGGCGGCCAAGTGGAAGGCGCTCGTCCTGTGGGCGTTCAACGAGCGCCCCTGCCGGTTCGGTGAGCTGCGCCGGCTGCTGCCGGGGTGACCGAGAAGGTGCTCGCCTCGCACCTGCGAGAGCTTGAAGTGGACGGCATCGTGCACCGGGAGGAGTTGCCGAAGCGCGTCGAGCATTCGCTGACCTCGCTCGGCGTCATGCTCAACGAGGCGCCGGCGCTCCTGGGAACGTGGGGCCGGGAGAACATCCTCGGTGTGGAACACACCGGCCGGATTTCCTCCGACGATCGGGAGGTAGAGCAGCGGCGTGTACCAAATCGGATGAAAAGATGAATACCAGACAGAAAGCAATTTCTGTCTGATATCGAGCTCGCCTCCCTAGGCTCACCTTCTCGGGGACTTCATAGCCGTCGCGTGCCATTGGTCATGAACATGAACGTCGCTGTCAGCGACCGATCGCTCAACGGCGACGGATCTATCTGTCGTACCCGATAGGCAGGATGGGCGGCATGACGGATTGGATGAGTGACTTCGCGGAGTTCGTGCGAGAGCAATTGCCGGCGGAGAGCGCGGAGCGGCTGATCGGACTGTTACGGCCCGCCATCCGGCTCTCCGCCGCCGAGGACGGGGAGATCGTGGTCGGACGGCTCGGGGGCGTCGCGAAACTGCCGGACGACATGGCGTGGCCGTCCCTCGCCAGCGGGAACCGGCCGATGTCGTTCGTGGCCGAGCTCGACTGCAGTGAGCTGGCACGCTACGAGGTGGACATCGCCCTGCCCGACACCGGCATGCTGCTGTTCTTCGTCGAGGCCGAGTTGAGGCGGTCCCAAGTGATCTACGTGCCGCATGGAACCGCCGTCGCCGAGCGGCCCGCACCGGACAACCGCGCCGAGGTGTACACCGAGCTGCCGCTCGCCGCGGTCACCGAGCCGAGCCGGCCAGAGCGGAACCACCCCGTTCTCGTGGATGTCTTCGGGAGCCTTCAGGAGGCCGAGGAGACGGTGTGGGACCATATGCAGGACGAAGACACCGGCGAGACCTTCGCCGATGAGCTTTCGATGTACGAAGAAGCGGGATACTCTGGGCCGCCGCATCAGGTGGGCGGGTACTCCGACGCGCTCCAGGACCCGATCGAGGCCGTGGCAGCGCATGCCGCCGGCACCGGCTGCTACGGCGATCCGGCCTTCCAGGAAGAGGCGTGCCAGTGGGTCACGCTGCTGCAAGTGGCCGAGGACACCAGAGCCAGGATGACCTGGGGCGACGGCGCGTACCTGATCTGGGGCATCCGCAAGGACCATTTGGCCGCGCGTGACTTCTCCAAGGTCCACTTCTACGTCCAAGGGCACTGACGCCGGATCCGTCAATCACCTATAGCGCCTACGGCTGGTCGAACGACAACACGCACTCGACCACCTCTGTGCAGTTCACGGTCGCGGACCTCGCGATGCTGCGGCCCGGCCGCGTCCTCGTGTGGAGCGAGACGGTGGTCTCGCAGGAGGAGTTCGACCGAAAAGGACAGAGTCCGGAGAACAGCAGGTAGCGGGCGGACAGGCCGGACGGCCAAGCCAACGGGTGGAGCCGAGACGGCAGGCGCGGCCCCGGCGGAACACCCGATCCAAAGAGCAGTGACGCCTGAGCTCGGTCAGTAGGCGCGCCTCCAGCGCCAGTACGGATCGCTTCGCTTGTACGTGCACTTGTACCGCTTCTTCGTGACCTTGACGTATCCGTACCGCTTGTGCGCGGCCTTCGGGCAGAACGCGCCCGGCGTGATGCACACCCAGTGCTTCCCCACCCGCTTGTAGCAACTCGCCGACACCGACGAGACGGCTGACGGCAGAACGGCGGCGCTCACCGGCGTGACCGAGATGGTCAGAGGCGCGAGGGCGGACGCGACGAGCGCGCCCGTCACGAGGAGACGACGGAGCATCAACTCTCCGATGGTTGAGGGACGTTACCACTGAGAGGACTCGTCGCTTCAGGCAACCGTTTACGGGCGCTGTTCCTGTGACCCCAGGGGTTCTCCCCGGATGGGTTGGTCAGAGCGGATCGCCTGCGGTTCCCGGAGTTCGTTCTGCCACTCCCCCGGCCGGGCGCGGTACCGCGTACCGTGAGGCGGTCTGCGGCTGGCAAGAGATGTAGGTCAGGGTGTCGCGAGCTCTGCCCAGACGATCTTGCCGCCGGTTCTGGGCCAGCGGAAGCCCCACGCCTTGGCGTACGTCCCGACCAGCCAGAGGCCGCGGCCGCCTTCCTCGTCGTCGCCGGGGACGCGCATGCGCGGCGGGGTTCTGCTTTCGTCCCATACCTCGATGACCGTGCTGGAGGAGTTCCGGTAGAGGCAGAGGCAGATCGGTTTCATCTTGTCGTACAGCTCGACGTAGCCGGGGGTGTCGCCGAGTCCGGTGTACGTCGCCTTGACGGCGTTGGTGACGAGCTCCGAGGTGATCAGCCCGGCGGCTTCGACGATGTGGTCGAGGTGCCATTTCTCCAGGGTGTCGCGCGTGTACACGCGGCCGGTCGCCACGGATTTCGGCAGTGCGGGCAGTGCCACGCAGGCGACGAGCGGGGTGTTCTCCAGGACGTTCACGGCGACCTCTGGCGGCAAGCGACGGGGATTGGCCGGGAGCCGCGGCCGTCGTCCCCCCTCAGGTGATACGGCCGCCGGCTCCCAGGCAGAACGGGCGTGGGCCTGCTCACGGGAAGGCTGAGCAAGCCCCCATCCGCCTGCCGGCTTGTGGTGCCTTTCGGTTTGGCCTGCCGGGCGGCGCGCTCCCTGGCAGGCTTGGCTCTCAGCATGCACCGCAGCTATATCGAACGCAACCATTGCGAGCGCATCGGCTGAGGAAGATAGCACTACACTTCAACCCGTACCAGGGCAGGAGGGATGGAAAAAGTGGCCGTGCGACGGCAGACACCGACGCTTCGCCTGCGCCGCCTGGCGGCCGAACTACGGCAGCTGCGTGCCGATTCGGGCAAGTCACGGGAAGAGGTGGCCGAAGAGAGCGGGATCAACACGGTCACGCTGTACCGGCTGGAGACGGCCAGGGCCAGACCGCAGAAGCGAACCGTGATCACGCTGCTTGATCTGTACGGCATCCACGGTCAACGGCGGGATGAGCTGCTCGCGGTGCTGCGGGAGTCCGGGGAGCGCGTATGGCTGCAGAGCCACCAGCTCGAACTACCCGACCAGTACGCCACCTACATCGGCTTCGAGGAGGAAGCCGACAACCTGCTCAACTACGAGTCCCTGTTCATGCCCGGACTGCTGCAGACCGCCGAGTACGCCCACGCGGTCATTCGCGGCACCCTGCCGACGATCCCACGGCAGGAGGTGGAGAAACGGGTCGAAGCTCGTATGGCGCGGCAAGCGCTGCTGACCAGGCAGAGCCCCTTGCGTCTTTGGGCCGTCATCGACGAGGCGGTGCTGCGCCGGGAGGTAGGCGGCCGGCAGACCATGCGCGGCCAGCTTCACAAGCTCCTGGAGGCGAGCGAAGAACCGAACATCACGGTGCAGGTCATCCCGTATGGCGCCGGAGCGCATCCTGGGATGACCGGAAGCTTCGTCATCATGAAGCACGACAGCGACAACCCTGATGTGATCTACATCGAGAGCATCGCGACCGACCTTTTCCTTGAAGGAGAGGACGAAATCGCAAAATATACGCTGGTGTTCGAGCATCTGCGAGCGGTGGCGGCCAGCCCCGAGGCGACACGGCATCTCATCGCTTCCGTCTACGGAGAGAGCACGTGAAGGGAGTGCGGGAGTGAACGAAGAGCTTGATCTGTCCCGTGCCGTATGGCGCAAGAGCAGCATCAGCGGGGGTAGCGGACAGTGCGTGGAGGTGGCGATCACCGACACCGTGGTCGGCGTCCGCGACACCAAGAACCGCGAGGGCGGCACCCTCGTCTTCAACCGTGACGAGTGGCGCGCGTTCCTCGGCGGCGTACGCAACGGAGAGTTCGACATCGACTAGGGATCACGACCTGGCCCCCGACAGCACCGCGGCGAGCCCTCGACGAAGCCGCATCGTCGAGGGCCCGCCGCGCTCTTCATGGCATTGCCGTAATCACCAGGATCTTCTTCGGTAATAACAAGATCGACAACCCGTGGCGATTCGTTGATCCAGACCGCTACCCTTGGTAGCACACGTGATGGTGAGAAGCGCTACGGAGGCGGCGAGTGACGGACCGTGTCGTCGAGAATCCGATCATCAATTCGCCTTACCTCCCGCCGAGCAGGTACTTCGAGTTCGACAGCCACGGCGTCCCCGGCGACATCAAGGAAGGCCGTCGCCCCAGCGCCTTCTTCATCCCGGTCCCCAAGGCGCAGAAGGGCAATGCCCAGGTCGAGCTGGACCTTCCCGAGCTCGGGCTGACCGGCGACCAGATCGAGCAGAACCACTTCGTCAACGCGATCCGCCGCAAGGTCGACGGCTGGCGCCTGAGGGGCTACCCCGACGTCACCGCGACCTCGCGCCGCCTGCTGGAGTATTGGAGCGATCCGGCCAGGGACAACAGGATCCTGTTCTGCCAGCGTGAGGCCGCCGAGACCGCGATCTACCTCGCCGAGGCCGCGCACAAGCAGGGCGACCCCTCGATTCACAACAAGCTCGCCGAGATCAACGCCACCCACAACGACGAACTCCCCCGGGTCGCGCTGAAGATGGCGACCGGCTCGGGCAAGACGATCGTGATGGCCATGCTGATCGCCTGGCAGACGCTGAACAAGGTCGCCAGTCCGCTGGACAGACGCTTCGCCAAGCGCTTCCTGGTCGTCGCGCCGGGCCTGACCATCCGCGATCGGTTGCGCGTCCTGCTGCCCGAAGACGACGGCAACTACTACCGAATGCGCGACCTGGTCCCGGTCGACCTGTACGGCTCGCTCGCCCAAGCGAAGATCGTCATCACGAACTACCACGCGTTCCAGCGCCGAGAAACCAAACTCGGCCAGGGCGTGGCCAAGACCACCAAGGAGTTGCTGGCCGGCAAGTCCGGCGCGCAGAGCCCGTTCCTGGAGACCGTCGGACAGATGGTGGCCCGAGTCTGCCGGGAGCTGGGCGACACCAAGTCCGAGATCGTCGTCCTCAACGACGAGGCCCATCACTGCTACCGCGACCGGATCGACGACCCGGAGGAGGGCGCTGCCACCAACCTCACCGGCGAGGGAAAGAAGGAGGCCGAGGGCCGCAACGACGAGGCCCGCGTCTGGTTCCGCGGCCTGCAGGCGGTCAAGGCCAAGCTCGGCGTCAAGGCCGTCTACGACCTGTCGGCCACCCCGTTCTTCCTGGCCGGCTCCGGTTACAAGGAGGGCACCCTCTTCCCCTGGGTGGCCAGCGACTTCTCCCTGGTCGAGGCGATCGAGTCGGGGATCGTGAAGATCCCCCGGGTGCCGGTGGACGACAACAGCACCTCCACCGACGTCACCTACCTCCAGCTGTGGCAGAACATTCGCGACCAGCTCCCCAAGAAGGGCCGCAAGGAACAGGCCGTCTCCCCCGAACACCTGCCGCCCGCCCTCGAAGGCGCCCTGCACAGCCTGTATGACTCCTACACGAAGTCCTTCGAGGCCTGGCAGGGCTCCGAGGCCGCCAAGCAGGGCGACCCGCCGCCGGTCTTCATCGTGGTGTGCAACAACACCACGGTCTCCAAGATGGTCTACGACTGGATCGGCGGCTGGGACAAGCCGGTCGACGAAGAGACGACCGTCGCGGTCCGCGGCAGGCTGCTGCTGTTCTCCAACGTGGACGAGAACGGCCAGTGGCTGCACCGGCCGCCGACGATCCTGGTCGACTCCGAGCAGTTGGAGAAGGGCGAGCTGACCGCGGAGTTCCGCAAGGCGCTCGGGCACGAGATCGAGGAGTTCAAGCAGGAGTACGCCCAGCGCTTCCCCGGCCGGTCCGCCGGCGACGTGGACGACACCCAGATCCTGCGCGAGGTGATGAACACCGTCGGCAAGAAGGACAAACTGGGCGAGCACGTCCGTTGCGTGGTCAGCGTCTCCATGCTCACCGAAGGCTGGGATGCCAACACCGTCACCCACATCCTCGGCGTGCGCGCTTTCGGCACCCAGCTCCTGTGTGAGCAGGTGGTCGGCCGCGGCCTGCGCCGCCGCTCCTACGCGGTCGACGAGAACGGCTTCTTCACCCCCGAGTACGCCGATGTGTACGGCGTGCCGTTCCAGTTCATGCCCACCGGCGGAAAGATCATCGACCCGAAGCTGCGGGTCACCCGCCATGTGCGGGCGATTCCCGGCCGGGAGCACGCGGAGATCACCTTCCCCAGGCTGGTCGGCTACCGCATCGAACTGCCCGACGAGGAGCTGATCCCGGACTTCGACCAGGACAGCCGGCTGCGGATCACCACGGACATGATCCCCACCCAGACCACGGTCTCCGGCGTCGTCGGCGACATCGGGACGGACGTCCTCGAAGGGCTCCAGGAGGCCCGCGAGCAGGAAGTCGCCTTCCAACTGGCCAAGCGGGTCATGGAGAGTTACCTCACCGACCCCGACGACCGCAAGCCGTGGCTTTTCCCGCAGATTCTGCGGATCACCAAGCAGTGGCTGGCCGAATGCGTCGACTACGACGACCACACCTTTGTCGGGCTGCTGCTCATCGCCCAGCACGGCGACCGGGCCGCTCGGCGGATCAAGGACTCGATCCTGACCACCAAGGGCAACCGCCAGCCGCGAGCTCTGCCGATCTTCCGGCCGTTCGACCACGTCGGCTCCACCGCCGAGGTGAACTTCTCCACCACCAAGCAGGTCTTCCCGACCGCCGAGGAGAAGAGCCACGTCAACTACGTCGTGCTCGACGGAGCGGACGGCAACACCTGGGAGCAGAAGGTCGCCCAGATCCTGGAGTCCATGCCCCAGGTCGCCGCCTACGTCAAGAACGACCACCTGGGCTTCACCATCCCGTACGCCATCGGCGGCCAGACCCGCCAGTACGTCCCGGACTTCCTGGTACGGCTGGCGCCCGCCCCGGGCGACGACCTGTTCCGCACGCTGATCGTGGAGGTTTCCGGCAGTCACAAACCGGCCGACTCCACCCATGAGAAGGCGGTGACCGCACGCGACCGCTGGGTCCCCGCGGTCAACAACCACGGCGGCTACGGCCGGTGGAGTTACTGCGAGCTGAAAGATCCTGACAAGTTCCGCGCCGAGCTGGAGCAGGCGATCCAGGCGCTGTACGGCGGCCGCGGGATCAGCGCCCAGGTCGGCCCCGGCTGGGATCTCGACCCCATGACCACTCTGATTCTCTCCGGTGAAGGGAAGTAGCGGGATGCCGCCGAAGAAGCCCACGGGTCCGACCGTCGTCGAGTCGTTCACGCACGAGGACAAGCGGACGAACATCCCGACCGCAGACTCCCATGACCTGCTCGACGAGCAGGCCGCGGGCGTCGCCAAGCTGCGCTACCCCCGCAACCCCGAGCTGGACCCGCAACTGGTCTGGAAGGGCAAGGACGCACAGGACTCCGAGGATCTGGTGGTGGACGCGCCGCCGATCTACATCCAGGAGAAGATCGACCCGCGTGTCCTCATCGAGAACCTGCGCCGTACGGCCGAGCGGCCCGAGGACGAGCCGGAGCTCACGCTGTTCGACACCTTCGACGGCCTGGACGGCTTCGAGGCGGTCGAGTACTACCAGCATCAGGCCAACTGGTCCAACCGGATGATCCTCGGTGACTCGCTCCAGGTCATGGCGTCGCTGGCGGAGAAGGAGAACCTCCGCGGCAAGGTCCAGATGATCTACATCGACCCGCCGTACGGCATCAAGTTCGGCTCCAACTTCCAGCCGTTCGTCGGCAAGCGGGACGTCAAGGACGGCAAGATCGAGGACGTCACTCGCGAGGTCGAGCAGATCAAGGCGTTCCGCGACACCTGGGAGTTGGGCATCAACTCCTACCTGAGCTACCTCCGCGACCGTTTGATCATCGCCCGAGACTTGCTCACCGAGTCCGGCGGCGTCTTCGTCCAGATCGGCGATGAGAACGTCCACCTTGTGCGTTGTCTCCTGGATGAAGTCTTTGGCAGTGAGAACGCCGTCGTTACCATCATATTTCGCACTACTGGGAGTCTGGCCACGAACCATATCGGCAGGAATAGTGATTACGTCCTTTGGTATGCAAAGAGCATCGAGCACATTAAAGCGCGTAAGCTGTTTCGACCAACGTCAATCTCTGATGACATTGGCGGTCGCTACACTCGCATAGAGCTTCCCGACGGAACTCGGCGTCCCATGACTCCTGAGGAGCGCACGGATGTGCGCAGAATTCCGGAAGGCAGCCGTATCTACCGACACGACAATCTTGCATCGCAAGGGGCAACTCCGAGCGGCACCGTTGAGTACGAATTTGAAGGGACTTTATTCCATCCGGGAAAGAACAGTCACTGGAAGACGACGGTGGATGGCCTGGACCGACTCAAGGTTGCACGTAGACTTGCCGCCCCCACCAAGAACTCTCTGGCTTACGTTCGCTTCCTAGATGACTTTCCTGTCGCAGGGTACACCAACGTTTGGACCGATACGCAAACGGGGGCTTTCACAGACAACAAAATCTACGTGGTGCAAACTAATACGAAGGTTATCGAGCGCTGCCTGCTCATGGCCACCGATCCGGGCGACCTTGTGCTCGATCCAACCTGTGGATCTGCAACGACTGCCTACGTTGCAGAGGAGTGGGGCCGTCGATGGATCACCATCGACACGTCAAGAGTGGCCCTGGCTCTCGCCCGTCATCGGATCATGGGCGCCAAGCTGCCCATGTACCTGCTGGCCGACTCCAAGGAAGGCCAACTCCAGGAGGACAAACTCACTGGGCAGGTCTCGTCGCCAGCTGTCTACCAGGGTGATATCCGTAAGGGTTTCGTCTACCAGCGGGTTCCGCACATCATGCTCAGCTCCATCGCGCGCAACCCTGAGATCAGGGAGGGTATGACCCGCGAGGAGATCGAAGCCGCAATCAGACGCAACTCCGAGCAGGAGATCCTCTACGACCAGCCGTACGAGGACAAGAAGAAGGTCCGCGTCGCGGGTCCCTTCACTGTGGAGTCGCTGGCGCCGCACAAGACCATCGCGACTGCCGTACAGACCCGCACCGAGCAGGCCGCGACCGAAGCCGACGCCTCCAGCTTCGAGCAGTCGATCCTGGACAACCTCGCCAAGGCCGGCGTGCAGAACGGCCGGAAGAACGAGCGGCTGGAGTTCGAGTCGCTGGTGCCGTTCGCCGGTGAGCTGATCAACGCCGAAGGCGTCCAGAAGGCGAGCGAGGAGGGCGCACCGCGGCGGATCGCGGTGAGCATCGGCCCGCAGTACGGGACGGTGGACCCGGAGTGGATCCGGCGCGCGGCTCGCGAGGCGCTCAAGGGCCTGGGCTTCGACCTGCTGATCGTGTGCGCGTTCGCGTTCGACCCGCAGGCGGTCAAGACCACCGAGGAGTTCAAGCCGAACGCCGAGGATTTCGCCTCGGTCCAGGAAGAGCGCAAGCTCGGCAAGCTCCCGGTGCTGCTGGTGCGGATGAACTCTGACCTGGTCATGGCGGACGTGCTGAAGAAGACCGAGACCGGCAACCTGTTCATGGTGTTCGGCGAGCCTGACATCGCGACCGAGCGCACCGATGAGGGCGTGGTCGTGGAGGTGCGCGGGATCGACGTGTACGACCCCACCCGGGGCGAGATCCGTTCGAGCGGCACGAACGACATCGCCCTCTGGATGATCGACACCGACTATGACGGCGAGTCGTTCTTCGTCCGGCACTGCTACTTCACCGGCGGGCAGAAGCCGTACGAGCGGTTGAAGAAGGCGCTCAAGGCCGACATTGACGAGGCCGCCTGGGAGCAGCTCTACACCACCCGCTCGCAGCCGTTCCGTACCCCTGACAGCGGGAAGATCGCGGTGAAGGTGATCAACCACTACGGCGACGAGGTCCTCCAGGTCTACGACGTGTGACGGCGGGGTTTTGCGACCTTGGCGATCGTCCCGGAAATGGGCGCTGAGCTGGTAACACCTTGTGGTTGGTTGTCGTTGTTCGTCGTTGCTGAGTAACGCCAGCCGGAACAAAACCGGAACAGAACGGCCCGCGCGGCACTGCAGGAGGTGGACGGCAGGCTGAGCACGACGGCACGGCAGATCGACACGTACTACAATGCGCCGCACCGGGATTTCCTCGCCCCTGAGGTCATCTCCGAGTGGCTGCGGATCCGGGAAAGCTCCGTCGGGGACTCGATCAACTTCAAGCTGTGGCACCCGGTCGACGCCGTGACCAAAACGCACGCGGACGAGTATGAGTCCCCTGTCGGGGATGCCGAAGCGGTCCGCCGGATCCTGGACGCTCTCGGATTCACGGTGATGGTGACCGTGGACAAGCATCGCGAGGAGTGGACGGTCCCCGGCCGGGTCACGGTCGCGTTCGACACCGTGTCAGGGGCCGGGGATTTCGTCGAGTTCGAGTTCGCCGGCGAGGCCGCCGACGTCGACGACGCGACAGCCCAGCTCGACTCGTTCACCGACGGCCTCGGAGTGAAGCTCGGCGACCAGGTCAACCGCGGCTACCCGCACATGCTGCTCGACCGCGACCACTAACCCCGCTGGGTCACGGCGAAGGTGCACGACCCGAGCCGAGAGCAAGACCGGTCTCCGGGTCATGCCCGGTGGCACGCCGCCAGGCGCGGAGGAACTCGGGGTCCTCGGCCGGGTCGACGCCGTACTCCTCCGCCCACTGTAGGTACAGCTCGTTGTGTATGCGGTCGCTCTCACGGCCGATGATCGGCGACGCGGGGGGAGGGGGCAGCTCCATAGTTCCCGTTCCTATACCCGGCAGTGCATCTTGTCGAGTCGGGTGTGAGATCCGGATGCATGTCCCACGCGGTTTCGCTGGCCACGTGGCGCCCTGCTCAGGAAGCATGCCAGTTCCGCAGGAACGCCTTTACGGCACCGGCCGCCTGTTCGGCGGGAGCGTCGGCGCGGCGCAGCGCGATGGACGCCAGCGCGTCCGCCGTCTCGTTCAACGGGTGGCCCCGGTGCTCGAGCATGTGGTCCATCTCTAGTCTAGGGTGGCCAGCCACAGCCTGGGTGAGCCGGACCAGCGTCGACTGCGCGGCCTGGAGCCGGGGGCGGAGGCTGTACCCGGGCGGCATGCGGTCGACGTCGCCGGTCTGCCACCACCGCAGATAGTCGAGCGCGGCCATGCTGTCGACGAGGAGAAGTAGCGGCGTGCCCGGTTCGAGGCGGGTGAGTAAGAGGTCGACCGCAGCCTGCGCGACACCTTCGCCGAGATCGGCGTCCCGCTGATCGGTGTCCCCGAGGGTCTGACCACGGCCAAGCGGGTGGAGTGGATTTCCTGTCATCTGGCGGACCAGGGTCTGTTTCCCACGCTAGCGTGACCGGCCGACAGGTACGGTCACCACCAGGGAGAGCGAAGCATGCGATACCGGACGATCGTGGACGCCATGCTGATCCTCGTCCGAGACGGAGAGGTCCTCCTGGCCGAGCGCCAGGGCACCGGCTACGCCGACGGCTGGTGGAATGTCACCAGCGGACACCTCGAGCAGGGCGAGACCATCGCCCAAGCCGTCATCCGGGAGGTACGCGAGGAGATCGGCATCACCGTGGCCCCACATGACCTGCGGTTTGTCCACTTGTGTCACTTCCGCAACCCCGAAGGGGATGCCCGCCTCGGTGTGTTCTTCGAGGCGCTGACGTGGGCCGGCGAGCCGATCAAAGCCGAGCCCCACAAATGCGCACGTATCGCATGGTGGCCGCTGGACCAGCTGCCGTCCAACACCTATCCCTACACGCGGCGGGGATCGAGCAGTACCGCAAGGGCGAGCCCTACGCGGCCGTGTGGTGAGACGACGGGACGACGAAGCCCCGGCCCATGGGCCGGGGCTTCGTCGCGCATCGCCAGCGGATCGGACGGCATGAACCGCATGTGGTAGATCGCGTCGATGATGCCGGGCAGGTCGTCCACTCCTTAAGGATCTTGGCAGGTCAACGACCTAAATTGATCACATCTACGACATCTAATCCTGCCGGGATGGGCGTGTATCCGGACCAGAGGCACGCCCGCTCCGAAAATGTGTGCTAATTCACAAAAATGTCGGTGAGGGTTGGCATCATCCACGGCATGAACTACACGGACGCTCAGCGGAGTGCGATCGCCACCGTCGACGACCCGCTGCTGATCGTGGCCTGCGCGGGGTCGGGCAAGACGCAGGTCATCTCCCAGCGGATCACCGAGATCCTGCGCCGGCCGGAGGTGCACCCGCGCAACGTGGTGGCGTTCACCTTCACCAACAAGGCCGCGGCTGAGCTCCAGGAGCGGGTCAACACGCTGGTGAGCAAGGAGCTCGGTGAGATGACCGGGCTCGCGGAGATGTTCATCGGGACCATGCACGCCTACGCCCTCGACGCGCTGCAGCAGCACGTGCCCGAGACGTTCAAGTTCAGCGTGCTCGACGAGATCCAGACCCGGCTGTTCATCGACCGCAACAGCAGCAAGAGCGGGCTGACCAAGACCAAGGCGCTTGTTCAGGGACGGGACAGGCTGCTGAAGCGCTACCGCGACTCGCGGCTCTACATGCAGGTCCTCAACATCCTGCGCGAGGACGCCGTCGACACCGAGCTCCTGCGCGACGGGCTCATGGACAACCTGCACGCCTACCGCAACCTGCTGTTCGAGCACAACTACTTCGACTTCACCGACCAGCTCAAGACGATCGTCGACCTGCTGGACTACGACCCCGATGACCCGATCGCGGGCACACTGGTCCGGCACGTCCGCGACAACATCCGCTACCTGGTGGTGGACGAGTACCAGGACACCAACCCGATCCAGGAGAAGCTGATCCGCGGGCTGACCCGCTGGGGGGCGAACCTGTGCGTGGTCGGCGACGACGACCAGACGATCTACCAGTGGCGCGGCAGCGCCGTACGGGGAATTCTCGGCTTCGCCGACCGGTATGAGGGCGTCCAGACCGTCACCTTGGGCGAGAACTTCCGCTCCAGCGAGGGCGTCATCTCCCTCGGCCAGTCCATCGCGGAGCTGAACGCCGACCAGCGGCTGCCGAAGAAGATGATCGCGGCCGGGCACCAGCGGTTCGACCGGGGCGACCTGCTGGCGCTGGCCTTCGACGACGCGGCGGCCGAGGCCCGGTGGATCTGCGACCGGATTGAGAAGATGCGCGGCCTGCCGTTCCAGGACACCGACGGCGCCGAGCCCCGCGGCCTGTCCTGGTCGGACTTCGCGGTGCTGTTCCGCAGCGTGAACAAGGACGCCGGACCGCTGGTGGAGGAGTTCAAGCGGCGCGGCGTCCCGTACGTCATCAAGGGGCTGACCCGGCTGTTCGAGGCCCCCGAGGTGCAGGCGTGCGTCAAGCTGTATGAGTTCCTCATCGGCCAGACCGGCGGGCAGAACCCGGTGCCGGTGACCGAGCAGGACGTCCGGGACGCCTGGCACGCGGCCGGCCTCGGGCTGGACGACGACGACCTGGACGCCGGGATGGCGATCCTGCACCGCGCCCGGACGCTCGACCTCAAGCGGCACCGACGCATCACCTTCACCCTGCAGCAGATCTACGCCGATTTCCTGGCCGCCGTCCGGGTCCGCGAGGAGCGGGTGCCGGGTGACCGGACCCTCGGCGAGCTGGCCTTCTACAACCTCGGCAAGTTCAGCAAGGTCATCACGGCGTTCGAGCAGATCAACTACAAGAGCTCACTGTCGGACCTCTATGACCGATTCGTGCAGTTCCTGACCTATCAGGCGCCCGACTACTACGCCGAGAGCGACGCCGATGTCGGCTACGCGACGCCGGATGCGGTGGTCATCTCGACCGTCCACCAGGCCAAGGGCATGCAGTGGCCGGCCGTCTTCGTCCCCGCCATGCGCAAGAACCGCTTCCCCGGCAAGCGGCACGGCGGACTCAACGCCTTCCACGTCATCCCGCCCGAGGCTGTCGACGACGCAGACCGCTACAAGGGCGCCGAGGCCGACGAGGTCCGGCTGTTCTACGTCGCGGTCACCCGGGCGCAGAAGCACCTGGCCGTGACGTACTCACCGGGAGAGTCCAACCTCTACCGCAAGGAGTCGGACTTCTTCACCTTCACCACTCGCAACCCGTACATGCTCACCGCCGAAGCGCCGCTGCCCGCCGAACGGCTGGAGCCGCGGGCCCGGCACGAAACACCCGAGGTCACCCTCAGCTTCAGCGAGCTGAAATACCTGTTCGAGTGCCCCTACCAGTTCAAGCTCCGCTTCATGTACGGCTTCGACCAGCCGATCGCCGAAGAGCTCGGCTACGGCAAGTCGCTGCACGATGTGCTGGCCGAGATTCACAAGCGGGCCATCGACGGGGAGATCGTCGACGCCTCCGAGATCGACGAGCTGGTCGACCGGCACCTCAACGCGCCCTTCGCCGGCACGGAGCTCACCAAGCAACTGCGCACCGCCGCCCGCGGCGCCATCCGTCGCTACCTGCGGGAGAACGGACAGCGGCTGCACAACACGCTCCACTCCGAGCAGCCGATCCGCGTGCACGTCGCCCCCGGCGTGACCGTGGACGGCCGGATCGACCTGATCCGCCGCCTGGACACCGACGAGGTCTCGATCGTGGACTTCAAGTCCACCCAGCGCGCCCAGGCCGACGAGATCTCCCGTGACCAGTTGCACGTCTACGCCGCCGGATACAAGGCGCTGAGCGGCCACAACGCCGACCTGGTCGAGGTGCTCAACCTCGATGACAGCACCTCCAGCTCCCGCGAGGTCATCAACGAGGAACTGCTGCTGGGCATCCAGAGCAAGATCCGGGACGCCGGTGAGGCGCTGCGGGACAACCAGCTGCCCCGCAAGTCCTCCTGGTGCGACAGCTGCGCCCGCTGTGACCTGGCCGGACTGTGCAGGGATGTCCACCAGCCCTGAAGGAGATACACCCAATCGGAGTTGGAGAGCGGGGCATACTGCTGCCGCCGTAGGCCGGTGAGCGCGCCCACCAGGACGTGGGCGGGCAGATGGTCCGGCCAGCGGCCAGGCGACCACCCGTCGAAGAACGGGCGGCATCCCGTCACCACTGGTTCCAAAAAGCCAATGCCCCGGGGATCGCCTTGCGACGATAGAGTCCGGGGCTTACATCATCCCTGACGGCACCACGCCGTGTTCTTGCTCTTCTTATGCTGGCGACCTGGTCGCGGCCGCGATACTCTACGTGCAGGAGGAAACTCCGATGAGCCTTAGGCCCCGCCGCGTGCGGGGCCTTCGTGCATCTACCGCGGCGTCCAGCAGTGCTGGTGCACGATACGGCCCGCGATCCGCTGCCAGAGGGCCTCATTGGCCCGCATGGCGCGCTCGTCCTGAGGGGCGACGGCCTGTATCCGGTGGTGCAGGAACGCCAGCAGGTCAGCGGCCTGGATGAGCCGGCTGGAGTGTGATGGCGTGAAGTGCAGCGTGTCGACGATCTGTTCCAGCCGCCGGGCGCGCCACCCGTTGGTGCCGACGGTCTGGTACGTCCGCAGATCTTGGCGGTACTCGCCTTGCTGACCGACCTCATCGGCGATGACGAGCACGTGCTGGTCCACCGCTTTGGCATAGTCGTCGACGCGCTCCAGCAGGTGCGCCAGGACGTGCTGATGCGGCGGATAGGGAGTGGCGTAGCGCCTGCGCAGGAGGTCGGAGCACACTCCACGCAGGATGATCGCCACCTCGTGGTCGGCGATTGCCTGGAACGCGGCGTGGTAGACCCCGATGCGGGCGCGCGGCATCTTCTTGATCGGCTCCCAGTCGCGGTTACCGTGCAGCAGGTCGGTGCCGTGTAGTTCGGCGGACGGGGTGATGCCGTAGACGCGGGAAGCCTCGACGACTACCTCGTCGAGGGCTCGGGCTAGGGAGACTGCCTGGTGGTCAGGGACCAGCAGTGCGGCCATGTAGTAGCGGTCGCGGGTGTAGCTCTCGTCCACATACGCCAGCAGCACGCACACAGCGTGACAGACCGTGACGCCGCGTGCGTCTCATTCGAGCGCGCGACCATGCGGCGAAATTCGCTTGCGCGCATCCGGTGGGTTGATCAGGGTGAGCGAGGCAGGTCGACGACTTCGACGAGGTCCGCCAAATCGATGTGCCGGGCGACCACGGCGACCGTCGTACAGTAACTGACCAGGTACCCCAAGTGGCGGACGCGGAACAGTTGGCGGCCGTCCAGCGTGATCACGCCAACCTCCCAGCCGTCAACACCCACCCATCTGGACATGCGGGAATGATACGTACATAACCCGCAAAGAGGCCGATCGACATACAACGCGTCTGCGGCGACGGCAGAGCCGAGGTTGTCGGTGGATGCGAGTAGCGTCTTTGCCCGGTTGATATTGCGGACGACAAGGATGGCCCATGCGCCTTGAGAAGATCAAAATTGAGTTATTCCGGAACTTCACCGATGCGCAGGATATGACAGTCGAGCCGGCCGTCACGTCCTTGGTCGGCAAGAACGAGTCGGGCAAGACCACCGTTCTCCAGGCGCTGCACCGGCTCAACCCGGCCAACAACCCGGACAGGTTCACCCTGTCCACCGAGTACCCGCGCCCACGGCTGTCCCGCGATCGGCGCAAGCGCAATCTGGAGGAGGTCACCCCGGTCACCGCGTGGTTTTCCCTCGAACCCGGCGAGACGGCGCGGATGGCCGAGATCCTCGGGTTCCCGCCGCCCGAGGGCACGCTGGTGGAGGCGTCACGGTCCTATGACGACGTGCTGCGGGTGGAAGTGACCTGCCCCGTGGGGACCGTGGTCCGGGTGGCCGGCGAGGCGGTAGGAGTCAACATCGGCGACCTTGACGAGCTGGCCGACTTGGGTACCGTACCCGAGGTGGTCGCCCGTGCCCGCGAGATGGCCGCGGCGCACCGCACCGCAGGCGAGACCGCGCAGGCGACCGCGCTGGAGAAGCTGCCCCATCAGCTGGACAAGTACGAGGTGCTGCTCGATGTCGAGACCACCGAACAGCAGGAAAGTGCCCTGATCAACCTGCTGCCGAGATTCTTCTACTTCTCCGACTACCAGATGCTGGCGGGGGAGACCGACCTCAACGAGCTGGCCGGACGGGTGGCTTCCGGGCAGCTTCGCGACGGCGATGAGACGATGATCTCGCTGTTGAGCCTGGCTGGGCAGGAGCCCAAGAGCTTCCTTGACGAGGAGTACGTCACCCGCAAGGCTGAGTTACAGGCCGCCAGCTCCGATCTGACCCGTCAGGTCATGAAGTACTGGAAGCAGAACGACGCGCTGTCGGTCGTCTTCGACACCGATATGCCGATCGTCGGAAAAACCCGGGAAGGCCACGAGATCCGGCACCGCTTCCTCAAAGTGGAACTGCACGACGCCCGCCACGACGTGAACACGAACTTCTCTACCCGCTCGGCCGGGTTCCAGTGGTTCTTCTCGTTCCTGGCCGCCTTCAGTGCCTATCAGGACTCCGGCGAGCGGGTCGTGGTGCTGCTCGACGAGCCGGGTACCAGCCTGCACGGCGAGGCCCAGCGTGACTTTCTGCGCTACATCTTCGACGAACTCGGCGCGCACCAGCAAGTGCTCTACACCACGCACAGCCAGCACATGCTCGACCCGACGCGCTACGAGACCATGCGCGCGGTCCATGACCGGGCGACCCGCGAACAGCCCGAGCTGGGCGTAGTCATCACACCGGTTGATCTTTCCGCCGACCGCACCACGATCCTGCCGGTGGAGGCCGCGCTCGGATACACCGTCGCCCAGCACCTCTTCCTCGGCCACGGGCCGCACCTTGCCGTGGAGGGTAGCAGCGACTTCGTCTTCCTCATCCGCATGTCCGCACACCTGATTAGTCTCGGCCGCACCGGGCTGGACCCCCGGATCTCGATCATCCCGGTCGGCGGCGTAACCAACATGCCCGCATTCGTCGCGCTGTTCGGCCGGCGCCTAGACGTACGAGCGCTCGTCGACGGGGCCGAGACAACCAAGGTCTCCCGGAAGATTATTCAGGCGGCGGAGGCGGTCGGAGTCGACAAGAGCCACATCGTGATCCTCGGTGAGCTTCCCGGATTGCCTGGCACTGCCGACATCGAGGACCTGTTCACGAGCAAGGACTATCTGTGGCTCTACAGCCGCGCCAGCCAGCCTCTGACCGAATCAGATCTTCCGGCAACCGGAGAGCCGATCCTGCGGCGCATCGAGAACGTTCGGGGCAAGTTCGACCACGCCGGTCCAGCTCACCAGCTCACCCAGAATCTGGACGAGTTCCTCGCCCAGGTAGACCCGGACACGCTCGACTGGTTCGAGGAGCTGTTCATCCAGCTAGCCGTCTAGGTGGCTGGTGTTTTCGTGAGGCCTCGCGGTAGTTCGTCCTCGTGTGCCAAGGTTCTGGTGTTGGTCGCCGGGAGCGAGGAGAGGTTGAGCGATGGCACTGGGCCGGACTCCGATGCAGCCGGGGTCGCTCTCTTCCACGGCGAGTTTCTGCGAGGGGCGGCTGGCGCCGAACTCGATCTACGCGGTGCTGCACCGCGAGTGCCGCACCCTGTTTCCCGACGAGATGTTCACCGATCTGTTCGCCGCCGATGGCCGTAACTCGATCCCGCCGATGATCGTGGCGGTGGTCACGGTGCTGCAACGGCTGGAAGGGCTGTCGGACCGGGAGGCGGCCGACCGGTTCGCCTTCGACGTGCGGTGGAAGTACGCCGCCGGCGGGCTGGACTTCGACCATCCGGGGTTCGTGCACACGGTGCTGGTGGACTTCCGGGCCCGGCTGGCCGCCTCCGATCGCCCGGACCGGATCTTCGAGCGGACCATCCAGGTGGCCGGTCAGGCAGGGCTGATCGGTCGCAAGCGGGTGCTGGACTCAGCGCCGATCTACGACGCGGTGGCCACGCAGGACACCATCACATTGATCCGCTCGGCGATCCGCGGCCTGCTGCGGGTGGCGGATCGGCCGCTGCGGGTGGAGTTGCGGGCGGTGATCTCCAGCGGGGACGCCTACACCGACCTGGCCAAGCCGGTCACCGACTGGAGCGACCCAGCCGAGCGGGAGGCGCTGATCGACTCGCGGGCCAGGGACGCCCGCGCGTTGCTGGCGCATCTGGACGGACGCGAGTTGCCCCTTGAGGCGGCCCAGGTGGCGGTGCTGCTGGCCACCGTTGCCGGCCAGGACCTGGAGCAGGGTGCCGACGGGGTGTTCCGGATCGCGCGCAAGGTGGCCCGGGACCGGGTGATCTCCACCGTGGATCCGCAGGCCCGGCATGGGCACAAGACCTCCGCCCGTGGGTTCGACGGGTACAAGGGCCATGTGGCCGCCGACCCCGACAGTGAGATCATCACCGCGACGACGGTGACCGCCGGCAACCGCGGTGACGCGCAGGCCGCCCCTGACCTGCTGGCCGATCTGCTGGCCGATCCCGCCGGTGATGGCAGCGACGACGTCGCCGGTTCCTCTCTCGATCCCGATGCCGATCTCAGCGACGGCGGCGGCGGCCCAGAACCCGGCGAGGCGGACGATGGGAAAGCCGGCGGGAAGGCTGTGGTGTACGGCGATGCCGCCTACGGCGCAGGGGACCTGCTGGAGCAGCTGGAAGAAGCCGATGTCGAGGTCAAGGTCAAGACGCAGCCGCCGGTCAACACCGGCGGCCGCTTCACCAAGGACGCCTTCGGCATCGATCTGGACGAGCAGACGGTGACCTGCCCGAACGGTGTGGTCGCGCCGATCCGGCGGACCATCGGCGGAGCAGGGACGGCCACCTTCGGCGGGGTGTGTGCGTCCTGCCCGCTGGCCGTGTGGTGCACCACGGCCAAGGGCGGCCGGAAGGTCACCATCAGCCGCCATGAGGAGCACTTGGCCCGGGCTCGCGCCAACAGCGCCGATCCGGCCTGGCAGGCGGACTACCGGGCGACCCGTCCCAAGGTCGAACGCAAGATCGCGCATCTGATGCGCCGCCGGCATGGTGGCAGGCGCGCCCGGATGCGCGGCCTCGACAAGATCGCCGCGGATTTCTCGCTCCTGGCCGCCGCGGTCAACCTGGCCCGGCTCGGCGTGCTCGGACTGGTGTCCACCGGCGGCGGAAACTGGGCAGTGGCCGCTGGGTGAACGGGTATCGCCCCAGGTCGGAGCCGATACTCCGCCTGACCTCCTGTTCACCGGCCGCCGCGTAGCGCCTCACGCCGCTCGCCGTGGGCTTCCCGCCAAGGACCCGGAACCGTCTGGGCCGGGCCCTGCAGAGGAACTGAGCGCCTCCGACGGCCAGTCCGAGATCACAGGAAGATCACTTAACGCCAGCTACCTAGCTCACGAAGAGCACTCGGCGCGATCGCCATCCACGTCGAGTGCGTCTGAATCGCGCAGCAACAAGGACGGCTCTCGGAGCCGCCCTTCAGCTTTGGCAGTGCACAGGATTTCGGAAGTCAGTTAGCTGCTGGGTGTGAGCCCGGGCACGCACATCCCAGACCCGAAAGAACTCCGGGCTGCCGCCAGCTCGCACCAGCTCACGGCGGGTGAACCGTGATCCCCGGCCCGCACCGGATGAAGGGCGGCGCACGGCTGCCCGGCGCGCGACGATGCCGACCTTGACGGGGATCACGAAACCGAGCCGCCACACGAACTAAGGCGGTGACCGCGCTCGCGTCGCCGCAGCCGTACGCGGGGACTTGCCTTCGTGTCGCCCCTGGGCTAGGCGGCGGCGAGCGCGTCGTGGAACACCCGCGCTTCGGCGTGCCCGGGCCAGCGCTCCAGGAGCTCCATGTCGAGGGTGCGCAGCTCGCGGCGGATGCGGGCTGAACCGGTCTGGCGGGCAACGTTGAGGGCCTGGTGCCCGAGGTGCGCCGCGCGGTCGGGGTCGGTCTGGGGAGACTGGGCAACCGCTACGGCGAGTTTCGCGGTGAGGTGGCCGTGGTCGCGCGTGAGGTTCCCCGCCAGATTGGCGATCTTGCGTTCCAGGATCGCCACCGCGGCGTCGGCCCGGCCTGCCGCCCGGTAGCAGGCGGCCGACTGCTCTTCGAGCGTGTCGAGATCGTAGTGGTGCAGGTACACCGGCACGTGTGGCTCGGTCACCTCGGGGTGGTCGCGCAGCGTCTGGCCGGCCTGGTCAAGCAGGGTGAAACACTTGGCGTACTCCCCCAGCAGCGCGAGCCCGCGTGCCTGCTGCTGGGCGGCCAGTGCGACCAGCTTCGGCTCCAACCCGGACGCTTTGCGCCGGGCCGCAGCCGCGTACTGGACGACGGCGGGGTGATCGTCGGTCAGGGCGCAGGCGATGTTGGCCTGCCGCACCAGCATGTAGGAGGCCATCTGGTCATCGCCGGCGACCTGCGCCCACTCCGCGGCGCGGCGCGACCAGGTCATCGCGGCATGCACCTCGCCGAGGTCCTGGTGCAGCCAGCCGGCCATTTCGGCGTACTGGGCGAGGACCTGCAGCAGGGGCTCGACCTGGGCGGCGCGTGCGCCGCGCCGCAGCTCGTCGAGCACGTCGATCTGCGCCAGCACCGGCCGCAGCAACGATCTCGGTCCGAGCATCTTGTCGGCCGCGTAATGCTCCGCGAGCACCCGGCGGAAATAGTCGATCACCTGGGCGTCGACGCGGGCCGGTTCATCGATGGCGCGGGCGACGCGCTGCGCTTCCTCGGTGTTGCCGAGCGCGGGCAACACCGAGCCGAGCGCCCCCGTGGCGAGCAGGTGGGCGAAATCCCGCCGCGAGATCGTCACGCGCACTGTCCTTCCGTCCGCGGTCTGCATGTCCAGCATGACCGGTTCGCCGTCATGGATGCCAGCTTGGCCCGCCGACAGCACGGAGACCGGAGCGGCGTCGGCTGCGGCCCGCAGCGCGACCAGTAGGCCGCTGGCGCGTAGCGCGGTGTCGAGCGCTTGGACCTGCTCGACCGGGATGAGGATCTCCCCCTGTTCCGCGCGACAGATACGGGTGTGGTCGTAGAGGGCGGCCCGGCCGAGGGCGCGTTGCGAGAGTCCCGCCTGGGTGCGCAAGTGTCGCAGTACCACGCCGAGCATGTGCGCGGTCGTGTCGGTGCGGTCATCGTTCAGCGCTACCAGCCTCCTCGGGGTGTTGCTGCATGTTGCGGCAACACCCGACTCCTGGGCAGCCCGGGGGTGGGCGGACGACGATTTATACAGGACGGACAGTCGGAGCGTAAACCGGGCTGGTCAACGCCGCGAGCCTGTTCCTCCGCCTTGTGACCGGAACGAACCCTTCGACGTGCTGGAGGTGCCGCAGGTGCAGTGTGTGACTACAGATGCCGTTGACACGGCGACGGGGACCCGCAACGCCGTGTACGCCCTGGGCGAGGTGCGGGTGGCCGTCGCGACCGACCACGCGCCCGTGCTGGCGTACCTGGGTGACTTCTACGCCCGCACCGACGCCGGCCGCCCCTGGTGGCTGGTCGACGGCCGTCTCGAACAGCCCCACCCGGGCATGACGGTCGACTCCTACGGTGTCGGCTACCTGGCCGACCAGCGGCAGCGCCGCCTGCTGGTGCGCGCGGCCGACCCGGAGAACCTGCAGATCAGCGTCCGCAAAGCGATCCGGGAAGTCATGGTCGCGTTCTGCGAGGACCGCGGGTATGCGATGCTGCACGCCTCCGCCGTGCACCGCGACGGCCTGCTGATCGTGTTCGCCGGTGACAAAGGCGCAGGAAAGACGACCCTGGCGTTGGACGCCGTCGTCCGGCACGGCTTCGACTACATCTCCAACGATCACCTGATCGTGTACCGGGATCCGGGCCTGGGCGGTCTGGTCGTGACGTCGCTGCCCACCCCGATCCCCGTGAAGATCGGCACCTATCTGGCGATGGAGGACGTCCTGCCGGTGCCGTGGAACACCAACGGCGTCGACGTCGACTCCTACCGGCGGTGGCCCACCGCCGAGCTGCGTCGCCTGGACACCCGCCTGGACTACACGTTCGCGTCGTTCGGGCAGCCGAACCCGGTGGCCGTCCACTGCGGCGTCTCCGGCACGGCCAGGGTTGTCGTGGTGCTGCCCGAGTATGCCCCCGACGGCATTGCGGCCGAGCCGCAGCCGGGCGGGTCCGCATCCGACCTGCTCGCGCACCTGCGCATCGACTGGGTGTTCGACCCGGTGCACAACCCGCGGCATCTGCCGTACCCGCGGCGGGCGGTGGAGCGGTTCACCGCCGACGGGCAGGACCTGATCAGCGTCCTGTGCGCTGACGCCCGGATGATGCGGTGGGCGCACACCGGGCAGGTGGCCCCGCTGCTGCACGCCCTGGACGGGGGCGGTGCCGAGTGACCCCCACCGTGAGCGTGATCGTTCCGACGTTCAACCGGCCGCACCTGCTGGCGGAGGCGCTGGCCAGTGTCGCCGCCCAAACCGGCGTCGAAGTCGAGGCCGTGGTAGTGAACGACGGCGGCCAGGACGTGAAACCCGTCATCGAACAGGCCACGCCGTCGCTGGAAACCCGGCTGATCACTTTGGAGGCGAACCAGGGTCTGCCCGCGGCGCGTAACGCCGCCCTGGACGCCGCCGCCGGCGAGTACGTGGCGTTCCTCGACGACGACGATGTGTTCCTGCCCGGCCACCTGGCCACTGCGGTCGCCGTGCTGCGAGCGGCCGGCGTGGATGTGGCCTACACGTCCTGCTCGGTCAGCCCCCGCCGGGTCACACCCAGCCGAGGCCCCGTCCACGCCGACCACGTGTTCGACTTTCCGTTCCATGCGGAGGCGTTGCACGTGGCGAACTACATCCCGGTGACGCCGGTGGTCGCCCGCAACCTGCCGGCCGATGCCCGGTTCGACGAGACGCTGCCGGTGGAGGAGGACTGGGACATGTGGCTGCGGCTGCACCACCACCACGCCGCGCAGTTCGTGCACGTGCCGAAGGAAACGGTGGTGTACCACCGGGTGGCCGACACGGCCAGCATGACGAACGGCACCGGCGCCGGGGTAGGTGCTGCCCTGACCGTGTTCCGGTCGACACACCACCAGCTGATGACCCGCTGGCCCGTCCCAGCCGGTGGTGCGGCCGACCTCGGGCGGCGTTACCTGCTCGCCGCGTACGCCATCGCCGACGAGGAACTGGCCGCCGGGCGTCACGTTTCCCCGTTCTACTACGAACGGGTCATCCGCCTGCTGTACGGGCTGGTCACGGGGACAGTAGGAGAGGCAGGCCTGCGCGACCGCCTCGCCGACGCCGTGACCAGGGAGGATTCGTGACTGACGACGTGGGCTACGCGGTGGCCGCGGCCAGGCGGCTGCGCCCGGACTTCGAACGGGCCGACCTGCTGCAGCACACCGGCAAAACCATCGTGATCGGCGGCAGCACAGCCGGCCGGCCGGCCGTGGTGAAGGTGCTGCTCGGCGGTGACCCGTTCTGGCGGGACAAGTTCGTCAACGAAATCGCCGTCTGCCGGGCGTTCGCCCGGCAGACGCCGCCGGTCGCCGTCGCCCGCCTGGTCGACGCCGACGAGCAGGCGGGCGTGTTAATCGTCGAACGGCTGGCGGGCCGGCCGTTGGCCGTTGACCGCTACCCTGCCGGGCCGCTGCCCGCCGGGGTCATCACCGCGGTGGTGGACGCGGTCGCCACGCTCGCCGACTGGCAGCCACCCGCGCCCCTCCCCCGCTGGTGGGACTACAAGGAGCGTTTGGACCGGTACCGCGGGTACGGGCTGCTCGACGACGACGACCATCACGCCCTGGCCGTGCTGCTCGACATGACCGGCCTGCGGCGGTGTTTCGCCCACGGCGACGTGCTGCCCGGCAACATCCGCCTCCTCGCCGAGCCCGCCAGCCCCGACCGGGTGGCGCTGCTGGACTGGGAGTTCGCCGGCACCTACCTGCCCGGGCTGGACCTGGCCCTGCTGTGGGTGCTGCTCGGCGCGACCCCACCGGCACGGCACGTGATCATGAGCCGGTTGGCCGCCGCCGACCCGCCCACCCGCGCCGCGTTCACGATCAACCAGGCGATGGTGCTGACCCGGGAGCTGCGGATCCATCGCGAAGCCGACCCCGGCCCGTGGCGCGACCAGCGGCTGGCAGCCCTCACCTGCGACTGGGCGGCCTTCCGCACCGACATACTTCACCCCACCGGGAGACCATGATGCGTATCGCGATCGCCCACCGGGACCTACACGCGGTCACCAGGGGCGGCATTTGCACCGTGTACCGGGAACTCGCCGGCCGGTTCGCCGACGCCGGACACTACGTCACCCTGATCACGCAGGTCACGGAGCATCCGCTGCCGCCCCGCCCCGGCTTCGAGGTCATCACGCTGCCCCGCACCGGCGACATGGCCGCCCACCGGGCCGCGGTCGCCGCCGCGCTGGACACCCGGCAGGTTGATGTCGCCGAATGTTCCACGTGGGAGGCGGAACTGCTCGGCTACGCCGCCCGTCCCGCCGACCGGCGGGTGCCGGTCCTGGTCCGGGCCGACCTGTCCGCGCACACGATGGGCTGCGAGCCGGTGCTGGTCGACACAGAGCGGGAACTTCTCGGCCTGGCCGAGGCCGGGGTCGCGGTGTCGCGGTGGGCGGCTGACGACATCGCTCACGCCTACGGTCACCAGCTGCCGGTGCTGCTCAACGGTGTCGACCGTGTCCGTTTCCGGCCCGGCCTCCGTAACGCGCCCCTGTCGTCGGGGCGGTTTTTGCGGCTCGACCGGCACGGTCGCACCATCGGTAGCGCGCCCGTCACCGGCGACACGGACGCCCTGTGGGGGCGGCTTCACGGCAGCCGTGCCGGGCTGCCCCGCCTGGTGTGGGTCGGGAAGCTGACCACGATGAAAGGCGCCGACGTGCTGCAGGAGATGCTGCCTGCTCTGGAAGGGTGGGCGGTCGTCACCGTCGTCCTCGGCCATGGGTTGGTGCAGCACCCGGTCACGTTGGAGGCGCACCCGAACGTGCAGGTCGTGCAGGACCTGACCGGGCAGGATCTGGCGGGCCTGTACCGGTCGGCGGACTACCTGCTGTCGACGAGCCGGTGGGAAGGGTTCGGGTTGGCGATCGCTGAAGCGCTCGCCTGTGGCACCCCCGCTCTGCTGCCCGCCGGTCTGGGCACGGCCCGCGAGCTCGTCACCGACCAGGTGACTGGGGTGCTGTGGCGGACTGCCGGCGACATCGTGTCCGCGCTTGGCCGGCGCCCGTTCTTGCGTGGGGCGCTGCCCGGAGAGTTCGACTGGGACCGCAACGCCGCCGCCACGCTGGCTATGTACGAGACTCTGGTGGGCGCGGCCCAGCCGGCGGGACGGTGACCCGGGATGCGGATTCTGCTGGTCGGCCCCAATCACCCGGGGGGCAGCATCCCCCCGTACCTTGATGTGCTGCAGGCGGGCCTGGCCGCCGCTGGCGCCCACGTGGAACGCGTCGGCTCCGACGGCCCGCCCTACGATCCCGAACGCGGCGGGTTCCGCCCCACCAGTGAGATCGTCGCCGCCGCCCGCGCTCTGCTCTCCCAGGTGGACCTGGGCGCGTTCGATGTGGTGTCGCTGCACTTCGGGAACCTGGAAGTCGAACAGCTACTGCCCGTCCTCTGGTCCGGGGCGCGGCGGCCGCCCGTGGTGTATCACGTGCACAGCCTGGCGTGGACATTGTTCGACCGGCACTGCCCCGACCCACGGTTACGGGCGGCTGTCGCCCAGGCGGCGGCGTCCATGGACGGGTACGTGTTCTTCGGCGGGCACGCCGCCCGCACCCTGTCCCGCCCGCCATATGTCCCGGCCGCGACGTGTTTCCTGCCGACGACGATCCCGCCCTGCACCCCGGCCAGCCCGCGGCCACGCGGTGACCTGCCCCGCCTGGCCAGCCTGTACGGCTACCCCGCCCCGTGGAAAGACGCCGCCCGCCTGGTCGACGCCCTGGCCCGGCTGCGGCACCCGGTGCGGTTCCACTTGGCGGGCCCGTTCTGGGACGACCCTGCCCAGGTGGGCGCGGTGCTGCCGGTCGGGGTGTCCCGGCACGGCGTGGCGGAGCTGACCGTCACCCCCGCCTATCTCGACGCCCCGGCCCGCGCCAGCCTGGTCGCCCGGACCAGCGTCGCCGTTTTCCCCTACCGCCCGGCTGCGACATTCCAGGGGTCAGGGGCGATCGCCGACTACCTCGCCCACGGGGTGCCGGTCGTCGCGGCCGATGTGGCGAACATGGCCGAGCTGGTCGCCGACGCCGGTGTCATCGTGCCACCGGGTGACCCTGCCGCGTTGGCGGCCGCGTTGGACCGTTTCCTCGGCGACGCCGGCCACCGGCAGCGGCTGGCAGATGCGGCTGCCGCCCGAGCCGGCCTGTTCCGCCGGGACACGCACACGGCCGCCTGTCTCGACTTGTACGAGCGGGTGCTGACCCGCCGGAAGGTGGTGGCCTGAAGATGGACGCGACGGAAATCCTCGTCGCTCGCCACGGGGAAGCGTGGTGCAACCGCGAGCAGTACGTCGGCGGTCCCCGTTCCTGCCGCGGTCTCACCCCACGGGGGTGCACCCAGACGGGCATGCTGGCGGAGCGGCTCGCCGCCGAGCACGCCAGCCGCCCGATCGACGTCGTTTACACCACGCCGCTGCCACGCGCCCGGGAAACCGCCGACCTGGTCGCCGCCGCCCTCGGACTCGCCCCCGTGGTCGAACCTGACCTGCGGGAACCGGACTACGGCACCGCTGACGGGCTGCCATGGGCGAAAGTCGTCGCCGACTTCGGCGACGCGCCTGCCCTGCACCCCACCCGTGCCGTCGCCCCCGGCGCGGAAACCTGGGCCGCGTTCCTCGCCCGGGCCCGCGCCGCGTTGCGGCAGATCGTGACCCGGCATGAGGGGCGACGGGTGCTGATCGTCGCCCACGGGGAGACCATCGCCGCGGCACACCACCTGTTCCTCGGGGTACCCGACGGGCAGGTGCTGCCACTCGCCTTCGTCTGCCACCCGACCGCCCTCAGCAGGTGGCAGCAGGTGCCCGTGTCGTGGACGCGGCCCGAGCTGGGCCGGCGGTGGGCGTTGGAAGCGCACAACGACATCCGGCACTTAGACGACTGCTTCCACGTCGGCCCGCGCGCCTCGCCGGCCGGATCAAGCAGCCCACGCCTGGGTCGAGAGGACAAGGAGCAAGACCGCGTAGTTAAGAATCTTGGGCGGGTGGCAAGCGGTTCGTGAGAACGGCAGGGGCGGGGAGAAACGGAACGGGACCTCTGGCAGATAGGTGATCGACGAAGATCCACCCGAGTCCCGAGGTCCCGTTGTCTGCTGATTCTGCCACCACTACCACGCTCACCCGTACCATCACGGTCGCCGGCGGCGTCTTCGCGCCCGGCCATCTGGGCGAGCTGACGCAACACTTACCGTTCGAACTGGTCGATGCGGTGCTGGAGGAGACCGGCAAGATCCAGCGGCGGCTGCGGGACCTGCCCTCACGGGTCGGGGTCTACTTCCTGCTGGCCTTGGGCCTGTTCCCCGGGCTGGGCTACCTGCGGGTATGGGACAAGCTGACCGCCGGACTACGCGGCCTGGGCCTGCCCCGACC
Organism: Sphaerimonospora cavernae; assembly: GCF_042435035.1. NCBI lineage: Bacteria > Bacillati > Actinomycetota > Actinomycetes > Streptosporangiales > Streptosporangiaceae > Sphaerimonospora > Sphaerimonospora cavernae. The sequence continues at coordinate 75,351 of NZ_JBHMQT010000013.1, read as the reverse complement.
GTCGGAAAAGGCACTGCGGGATCTGCGGCGACGCGTGGGCGCGGCCCCGCTGCGCGCGTTGTTCGAAGTCGTGGCCGGGCCGTTGGCCCAGCCGGGCACGCCCGGGACGCGGTATCGGCGCTGGCGCACCGTCGCCTTCGACGGCTGCGGCTCGATCAAGGCCCCGGACGCCGAACGCAACCGCGGCTGGCTCGGGAAGATCAAGTATCGGCTGGCCTGGGCCGGATACCCGACCCTGATGCTGATGACGCTGGTGGAGACCGGCACCCGCGGCCTGATCGGCGCGGTCTTCGGCCCGGCCACCAGCGGCGAGACCACCTACGCCTCCCGGCTGGCGCACCTGCTCACACCGGACATGCTGCTGCTGGCCGACCGCGGCTTCGACGGCAACGACTTCCTGTCGGCCGTGGCCGGACGTGGCACGCACTTTTTGGTCCGGTTGAAGTCCACTCGCCGCCCACCGGTGCTGGTCCCGCTGTGCGACGGCTCGTTTTTGAGCAAGTTCGGCGATCTGAGCGTGCGGATCATCGACGCCGACATCACCGTGGTCTGCGCCGACGGCAGGCGGATCGCCGGCCGCTACCGGCTGGCGACCACACTGCTCGATCCCCGCCGCGATCCCGCCCCAGCCCTGATCCGGCTGTATCACGAGCGGTGGGAGATCGAATCGGCATACTTCGCGCTCCGGCACACCCTGCTGGGCGGGCGGGTCCTGCGCTCAGGCGACCCGGTCGGCCTGGAGCAGGAGATGTGGGCGCTGCTCACGCTGTATCAGGTGCTGCGGATGGCCATGGTGACCGCCATCGAGTCGGTGCCCGGCTGGCTGTGTCAACCCGCAGTGGCCCCACTGGGCTCCCCTGATCTTGCCGCCCAGGCAGCCGACCGGGCTTCCACGGGTGCCGCCGCGCTGAGTGAGGATGGTGGGGTGGGGGCGCGTGTGCTCGTGAGAAGTACCTGAAGGGAGGGGGCGCCGGCGGCCCTCGGTTCAACTCAGCGGCTGATGTTCCGCATGCATCCCGAGGGATTCCCGACCGGCGGGCGCTCACCCCGGCTATAGCCAAGGAGAGCGGCTGATCCACACGGAGGGCTTGCAGTCCGTCCCGCGGCAGAGCTTGAACACTCTGACCTGAGAGACCCAGAGCCGGTCGCTCGCACACTTGCCCCAAGGCGCCTTCAGGCTTTCGATGGCCTTGGTGAAGGGGTTGTTCGTCGCGTACTCGACTCTGAACCCTACGTTGTCGCCGTGAAGATCACATACCTCGATGTGCGTGCGATCCGCGCTCACCGTGACCCGTCCGGCGCCGTCCCATTCGTCGCTCCAGCCGGTGCCTGCGGCCTGAGCCGGTGAGGCGGTGGCCAGCAGGCATCCGGCAACCAGCAGAGCAGGAGCCGCCAGTCGAAGACCAGTAATCATCTGAATCGTTCCTTCCGATTGGTTTGGTGATCGGGGGGTGTTCGGTTACGAGGGGGGCGGGCGCAACGGCGGGCTCAGGGGGAGGGGCCGCCGTGGTGCCGTACCGGTGGCGAAGGGGGCGGCGATGAGCGGACCGCGACGGAGGCCGCCGACGATGCCGCGGACAGGTCGAGGCGGGAGTCGGACATGGCCGCGTGGGCGGTGAGCGTCTCCGGCCGCCGCAGGGTTCGGTTCTGTTTCCGTACGGCCTGGCCGTCGAGCGTCCTGCCGTCTCGTCGTAGCTCCAGCAGGTGGATGTCCTGCCGCAGCTCGTCGCGCGACTCGGCGGGGGCGGCCAGCAGGATCGCCTCGCCGAGCGACCACAACGCCCTGCCCTTCGGGCTGCCGAGATCCCGGTAGGCGGCCAGCAGCTGGGACCTCCCAGGCTGCTCGACGTCGATGCGCAGAGCTTGTGTCACGTCCCGGCGGTCGCGTTCGGCCACGACCCGTAGCCCTTCGATCGAGTGGAGTACGGCTCGGACGATCGGGACCATGTCGGCGGTGGTCGGCGCGATCGCCGCAGGGCGCTTGAGCGGTGCGGCGTTCTCCTCGGCGGGCGTCCAGATCGGGTTGTCGTGCAGCAGCCGGCCGAGCCGTACGGCCACCTGCTCCAGGTGCTGCTGGCGCGCAGGAGCGACAATCGGGCCCGGCGCGAACCGGCCGTTCCAGGCGTGAAGCACGCACTTCCACTCCGCGTTCGCCTGCTGGACACCGTTGGCCGCGCGCTGCAGCGCCTTCCTCAGTCGGTGCTCACGGTCGGGATTCAGCGCATAAGCACGGCGGATCAGCTGGGTGAGAGCCTTCGCCGCGAGATCGGTGATGACCGAGGCGGCCAGAGCCGTACGCTGCCAGTCGCGTGGACTGGTCGCCTGGGTGCGGTGGCACAGCGCGCGCAGAGTGTCGGTGCCGTCGACGATGTGCGCGGACAGCTCCCGGGGAGTCTGCGCCACCGTCGGGATGGGCGGGGGCGACTGCGGCGGCTGGTTGAGCGGGATCGCGCGCAGGGCAGCGGCGTCGCCTGGCAGGGACGCCTGCTGTACGGCAGGCGAGCGCAGCAGGACACAGGCGTGTCGCACGTCGGGTTCGCGGGCGAGAGCCGTACCGTCCAGGATCTCGGCCAGTGCCAGCGCGTGGCCGGCGACCTCGGTCAGCAGATGCTCGCGCACCTGCCGGTTGCCGATGACGGCGGCCCAGTCCGAGCGGGGGGCGTCCCTGTGCCGGGTGAAGTGGGTGGCCAGCATGTCGCCGGCGGCACCCCACGTCCTCGCGGCCGCCCGCAGGTGGAGGGGAATCGGGTGCGTTGCGGCCGCCGCCGGTCCGGGCTCCTCCATCCGGGTGAGCAGCAGCGACGCTTGACGGATGGGTGCGGCGACCTCGCCGGCGTGGGCGAAGTCCTCGGCGCAGCGTGCCAGCATCGCGGTCAGCGACCGGCCCGCGTCCTTCGACGCCGCCGCGATATCACCGTCCACGTGATCGCGAGCGTGCTTGATGGCACCGTCCAGGTGCACCCGGGCACCGTCGATGAGGTCTCCGAATGTGGTGTCCATCAGGCGAGCAGGTCCCGGATCCGCCCCGCATGAGCGGCGGCATTGATCAGACCGAGCACCTGACGGGGGTCGGAGCAGTTCTCCGCGCTGGCTACGAGCACCTCGCACAGCAATCCGCCGAGTCTGCTGACCTCGTCCAGGTCGGGCACCTCGGCGAGGGCAGAGGCATCGCGGAACTCGGGACCGACCTGGGCGCCGAGCTCGGCCATGCCCTCAAGGGCCTCCTGCCGAAGCAGCGCGAAGGTGGGGTACCGCTCCGGTGGTCCGTTGAGCTCACCCGCGTCCATGCCGATGGCGATCGAGGTGAAGGCGTCGATCGCCGCGGCGGTCACGGCCTGCTGGCCGGCCTCGCGCCGCTCGTCGAGGGCGGTGTACGCATCACTGGTGGAGATCAAGGTTCTTCCTTCCTCGAGACGGGCCTTGATGGTCATCTCGGGCACCGCCGCAGGGCGTGGTCGAACGTCGTTCTGTGGATGTCCGGACCTGTTCATGTGCCGGCCGTCTCGGCGGAGGCCAGGCCGGTCCACCACCACGGCGGCGCCGGAACGGCGTGGGCGGGATGCGGCTCCAGGTGCTCGGTCTGACTGCACTGGTAGAAGGGGCCGCGCGCGCCGAGCAGGATCGGCAGGTGATGGTCGAGGTGGACGTACCATTCGGCCATTCCGCTGCCGGGCTTGAGCCGCAGCGTCTCCCACAGGTGCCACAGCGTGGTCAGCCGGGAGATGGCCTCGGCGTGGCGCCACCACTCGGCGCACCAGCGGAACTCCCCGCCCAGCGTCCGCCGGTACATCGGCAGGAATCGCTCGGTCACCCAGTCCTCCAGCGAGGCGAACACCGGCTGCGGCGCCTGCTCGACGGGTTCAGTGGCCTCGGTGCTCACGGGCGGCCCTCCCCCACCGGGCCGTACGGCTCCCGGCCGCCGTGGCCGTCGAGTTCGTCGCCGGTCGGGCCGACGTACGGCTCGCGCGCTGGGAGCACGTGTCTGCGGCCGGAGTCGTACGGGTGCCGGGCGGTGACCGTCGCCGGCGGCAGCCGTGCAGCGTGTTCGGTGATGGAGGCGGTGGCGTGGTCGAGCGCGGCGGCGACCGGCTGGGCGTGCGGGCCGGTGTACCAGGGCCGCAGCCGGATCAGGGCGGGCCGCACCCCGGTGGCCAGCAGCAGCGCGGTGCCGGGTTCGAGCGCGCGGATCGCGGCGGGCTCGAGGATGTCCTGGCGGCGCAGGCTGATCTGCTCATTCGCGTGGCGGTCGCCGTACGACAGGCTTCTGACCGGGACGTCGTGCTGCCCGACCAGGGTGGCCAGGTCGCGGGCCAGGCGCGGGGAGTCGACCCCGGCGCCGATCAGTTTCTTGGTGGCCGCGCCCCACAGGGCGGCCATGCCGTGCTCGCCCCACACAGTGATGCCCTGCTCGTACGATTGCAGGATCGTGACCAGGCAGATGCCGCGCGAACCCATGTACGAATACAGCTCGGGCAGGTCGGCGATCCGGCAGATGTTGGCCGCCTCGTCCAGACAGACGGTCATCGGCGGGTCGAGCCGGCCTCCCATGCGTTCGGCCTCGCGTTTGGCGGCGCGCATGACGACGTCGGCCAGGGCGGCGATCAGCGGGGCGGCCGCCGAGCGGTTCTGCGACAGCAGATAGAGGGTGTCGGTGCCGGTGCGGGCGAAGCCGTACGGATCGAAACCGGGCAACTCACCGGGGGTGACCCAGGCCATGATCGCCTCGTCGCGCAGCGCCTTGGTCGCGGTGCGGGCGGTCTGGTAGATCCCGTCCCGGGTCTCCACCGCGCCGTTCTGGGCGCCGCGCAGGCTGGAGGCCAGCAGGTGGAAGCCCGCCTCGGCGAGCAGTTCGCACGGGGTGGGCACGGCGGGCTCGTCCAGCCAGCCCGCGACGTGGGCCAGGGTGCGGCCGGAGGTCGCCGCGGCCAGAAACAGCGCGCACAGCAGGTCCTGGGCGGCCGGCCCCCACAGGTCCCGCTTGGCGGGGTCTTCGACGGTGAGGACGAAGTGCCCGGCCAGGCGGTGGGCGTCCTCGACCGTGACCAGGTCGCGCAGCGGGTTCCACCACCAGCGCTGCGGCTGGTAGGTGATGGACTGCGGGTCGAACAGCCACACCGTGCCGCGCCGGGCCCGTAGCTCGGCGGTGGCGGCCCACAGGTCTTCCTTGTTGCTGGTGGCCACCACTGCCCCGGGGGCCGACAGCACGTGCGGGATGCTGCGCGCGGTCGTCTTGCCCGAGCGGGGGGCCATGAGGTCGACCTCGGTGTCCTCCCAGCTCGAGTACAGGACCGGGCCGCTGCGGCCGCGGGGCAGCAGCTGTTCGCCGAGCTCCAGGCCGATCTCGCCGGGCTCGATCCGGTACGGCTCCCGCCCGGACAGCGATGGGCGCAGCCGGATCGCCGTACGCGCGGTCGGCAGGGCGTGGAAGGCGGCCAGGCGGGGGTTGCGGGCCAGCGCCGCGACCGGGTCGGCCGGGGAGGGAAGCCGCCGCAGCACCGCCCGGCATGTCGTCAGCGTCACCGCCGCGACCGCCACGGCCAGGACAACCGTCAGGACGGCGACCGCCCAGGTGGGCGTGCCCGGCCAGGCGGCAGCCGTACGGCCGTGCAGTACGTCGGCGACGAACGCCGTCCCCAGCGGGGCGACCGTGCCGCCGGTGGCGAGGGCGGTGAGCTTGGCCGCCATCCACACCGTCGCGGTCAGGCCGGCCAGGCTCCACAGCACGCCGAGCAGGAACCAGCCGCCGAAGGCGGGCCCGGGAATGAACGGCGCAGCCGGCCCCAACGCCCGGCTCACCGGCCACGCCCCGCGGTTCGCGAGAGATCCATGCCGGCGAGCGTCACGCCGAGGCGTTGCTCAGCCTGTGACCGCGGGCCTGTGGCACCCTTGCTCACATAAAGCTGTGCCCCGGCTGCGGCCCGCCGGCTGAGAATGGCACCTGCGGCGGTGGTCGCGGGCAGGGGGGACGGGGACAGCGCCGATGGTTCCGGGCCGGTTGTTCCTGGGAGAACGGGGCGGTGGGGAAGACTTCGAGGGTGGTCCCGGGAACACCGATTCATTCAAGAACTAGGAGAGGTAACACGTTCGTCACTCCCGGCGACACTTCTCGGGCCGGGCAGCAGTCTGGAGGCATGGCGAAGGCGAGGCATGGTTCAGCACCGGTGCCCCGGTCAGAGGTGGGACGGGGGGTGACGATCGCGGCGATCGTGGTGCTGACGGGTCTGCTGGCGGTGGGGCTGGTCGGGTTCTTCGCCGATCCGTTGCATCTGCCGCCGCAGCTGCTGCAGGTGCTGGATCAGCGGGCCAGCGTGGTGAGCATGTTCATCGGCGCAGCAGGTCTGGTCGTGGCGGTGGTGGCCCTGCTGCTGCAGTTGCGCGTCGACGCGAGGCAGACGGCCTTTCAGTCGTCTACAACAGCGCCTGCCGTGCCGAACGTCCCGCAGACGCCACCGGCCGCATCACCCGTACAGCGGAACGCGTCCGGCGGTGAGCAGCGCGCCTATGGTGGCGACCACATCGAGTCTCACCATAACCTCATTGAAAAAGCCGTCGGCGTCGAACACCATCACCACTACCCGCCCCCACCAGAGCGAGCGCCAGGTCAGATCGTCGAGGGAGACATCCCGCAACGCCCGCCGGGGTTCCAGCCGCGCGAGCAGCTGCTGCAGCGCCTCGCCGACCTGCTGGGCGATCAGATCCCCGCAAAGTACGCGGACGCTGGCGGCGGGGCGGTGGCGATCTGCGCGATGGCGGGAACCCCTGGTGCGGGCAAGACGATGCTGGCCGCCTCCTACGCCTGGGCCTGCCAGGCCGCTGGCTGGCCGGTGGTCGCCTGGATCGCCGCCGAGACCACCGACCAGATCCTGACCGGCCTTGCTGGCCTGGCCGACCGGCTCGGCGAGCGCCATTCGGACGATGATGCGGCCGCGGCCGCCGAGCGCGCCAAGGCCTGGCTGGCGGCCACCACCCGGCCGACACTGCTGGTATTCGACAATGCCACCGACGTGGGCACAGTGCGGTCCTGGTGCCCGGCTACCGGCGCCACCCGGGTGGTCATCACCACCCGCAACCGGGCCTTCCTGCGTGCCTACCAGCCGCTTGAGGTCGAGGTCTTCACCCCCGCGCAGGCGGCAGACTTCCTGCACGATTGGACCGGCCTGACCGACCCCGATGGCGCCGAGGCCCTGGCCGCCGAGCTGGGGCACCTGCCCCTGGCACTGGCCCAGGCCGCCGCGGTCATCGTCCGCCTCCGGCTCGGCTACACCGGCTACCTGGATCTGCTGGGCGGCTTCGCCATCGGCGACTACCTGTCGGCCCAGTCCGGCGACGCCTATCCGTCCGGCACAGCGCAGGCGATCCTGCTGTCAGTCACCCAGGCCGAGGCGGCGCTGCCCGTCGCCCGCCAGGTGCTGCCGATCTTGGCGGTGCTTTCACCCGCCGGCGTTCCGGCGCCCATGCTGAACGGCCTGAACAACCACGAAAACTCGCAGGTGCAAATTCGCCAGATGCTCGCCGACCTGGCCGACACCTCACTGATCACCTTTAACGAGGACGGTACAGCGGTCTTGATGCATCGCCTGGTGCGGCGTGTTCTCCGCGAACGCGCCGCCCACCAAGGTGACCTCGACGCTGCGATAAGCCAGGCCACCGCCCTGCTCCACGCCTTCAACACCACCGTGCCGGAGGGGCACCAACTCTGGAAAGCCCGAACCGCAGTCGAGATGCTCGTCGAACAGACTGACACGCTCTACCGGCATGTTCACAACGACAACGCCCTCACGGCCGACCTGCTGCAGTTGCGTGCCGCGTGCGGCCGGTACCTGGACGAGCTGGCCGATCTCGCCCGGGCCATCCCCCTGCTGGAGCGGACCCTCGTCGACCGGGAACGGGTGCTGGGTCCCGATCACCCTGACACCTTGGCCTCCCGCAACAACCTCGCCAACGCCTATAAGTCGGCGGGAGACTTGACCCGCGCCGTCCCGCTGTACGAGCGCACTCTCGTCGACCGGGAACGGGTGCTGGGCGCCGATCACCCGTCAACGCTGGCCTCCCGCAACAACCTCGCCTACGCTTATGAGGCGGCGGGGGACCTGATCCGCGCCATCCCCCTGCTGGAGCGCACTCTCGTCGACCGGGAACGGGTGCTGGGTCCCGATCACCCTGACACCTTGGCCTCCCGCAACAACCTCGCCAACGCCTATAAGTCGGCGGGAGACTTGACCCGCACCATCCCCCTGCTGGAGCGCACTCTCGTCGACCGGGAACGGGTGCTGGGCCCCGATCACCCTGACACCTTGGCCTACCGCAACAACCTCGCCAACGCTTATGAGGCGGCGGGGGACCTGACCCGCGCCATCCCCCTGCTGGAGCGCACTCTCGTCGACCGGGAACGGGTGCTGGGCGCCGACCACCCGTCAACGCTGGCCTCCCGCAACAACCTCGCCAACGCTTATGAGGCGGCGGGGGACCTGACCCGCGCCATCCCCCTGTATGAACGCACCCTCAACGAGAGCGAGCGGGTGCTGGGCCCTGACCATCCCACAACCCGCGTCGTGCGAGGCAACCTCGAGATCGTGCAGCCCTATACCCGGGCGTCGTCAGGAGGGTGGAGACGGTGGCTTCCGGGACGGCTGTGGAGCCGTTGATTGTGGAAGGTAAGGGTGCGCCCTCTTCAAGTAACCATCGTTTTTATGCGGCTCGGATGTCCGGTCAGGGTCTCCTGGGATCGGCAGCTCCGTCATGTGCAGGGGCGGCGCATCGGCGCGGGCCGGGTGCTTAATCAGACCCATGATCAGGTTGGCGACTATGGCAGGCAGGTCGGCGGGCCCGGCCTCCCCGATAGCCGACGACCACCAGGCACCCATGAACCTCTCCGGGCTCGGTGTCTTCACCGTGGACGTGGCGGAAAGTGTCTTGCCGGGTACTGTGTCAGAGCCACTTTTACATGGCCACGGACAGTACTGTTCGTGACGTAGGGCCAGGCCGTGCTTTACGCCTTCGTCGATGAAAGCTGCCGGGTGCGTGCGGACGATGACTGCGTCTACGTCCTCGCCGCGGTTCTCCTCCCTGCCGAGAAGCTTGACCGCGTCAGATCGCTGATGGACACGCTCCGGTACGGCAAGGCACCCACCGTTCACTGGAGGACGGAACGGTCGGCTCGCAGGTCCCTCATCGCGCAGACGGTGGCATCCGTCGACTTCCCTTCCGTGGTCGCCGTCAGTCTGCACGGCACAGCGAGCCGCTCGGAACGCGCAAGGCGGCACTGTCTGCTCCGGCTACTGCCTGAGCTGTCGGCGCGCGAGGTCGGGACGGTGGTCTTCGAGTCGCGCAGGGAGCAGGATGCCGCCGACCGGGCGATTCTGACGGTCCTTCGCAGGCACGGCCAGGTTGCCGCCGAGATGTCGGTCAGGTGGGAGCGAGCCAGCTCGGACGCCGCGCTGTGGACGGCTGATGTCATCGCCGGAGTCGTGACCGGGTGGCTGGGTGGGGAGCACCTGTGGTGGCCGCTGTTCGAGGACCGCGTCGCATTCCTGGAAGCAGGCGAGGTGTGACCGGTGAAAACGCGAACGCCGGGCTCCCGATTCCATCGGGGGGTTCCCGGCGTCACTTCCGTGCCCCAGAGAGCACGACACGATCAGTATCCGATTGCTGCCGCTCCGCTGTCAAGCTGCCGCCTTCGGCCGTACGACACCGGAGTTCGCGTTTCCGGGGAGCACCGGCACCACCGCCGACTTGGTGCTCCCGGCGTACACTGGCCCAAGACGCGAGCAGGAGGAGGCGACGGTGACAGCTCAGCCGGTCGAATATCACGACCCCGGGCACGACCCCGACGACATCGTGAGCCGCCTGCCTGAGCAGTACCGGTCCCAGTTCCTCGCCGAGTACCGCGAGGCCCTGAGCGCCGCCGCGGAACCCTGGCGTTACCGCCAGCTGCAGAAGGTCCTCCACCTGTGGCACCTGCGCGCCCTCATGTACGCCGATCCCGGACACGAGCAGGCCAAGCACGAGGCGGCGCAGGGCATCAACTGCGTTCCCGCCGAGGATGTCATCCCCGGCTGGGCGGAACTGGTGGCCGCTCGCCAAGCGGGCCGCGCCGAGTGAACTACCACATCACCTATCACGTATCGGCTTCCAGCAAGATCCCCGGTTTGCCGGCGGAAGCGTTCACCGCGCTGGTGGATCGCCTGCTGGAGATCGGAGACGACCCGCTCGACAGCACGCCCGTCCGCGCCGAGGAGCCGAACTTCCGCCACACGACCTTCGGCGATCGCGGGATCGTCGCGTTCTACCTCGACCGGCCCCGCCGCACCATCACGGTGTACGACGTCTTGTGGGCGGGCTGACCGCGTTCGCCGATCGAAAGGCCCTGATCTTCTTCGGGGAATTCCTGGGCCGCCTCACCAACCGTCACTCCTCTGAGTTCTGGGTTGGCCGTCCAGAAAATGGACCGAACTTCGGGTCTGTGTCGTACAGCTCGTGCTCGACGCCGACGAGCGCGAGCTCGACGGGGATGCCGAGCCGCTCTCCTGTCTTGATCAGGTACTTGCCCCGTCCGGGGTGTTTGGCGCCGGGCTGCCAGGAGTCGGGGGCGGACCAGGAGGCGACCAGCTCCTGCTCCGGGCCGGTCAGCGGGGTGATCTGGCTGACGCGGGCGAGTTCGCGTGGCGGCAGCCCGGCCAGCACGGTGATCGCGGAGCGGTCGGCGAAGCCGCGGGCCTTGGCCCGGTCCTCCTCCCCGGCCAGGGCGTCCAGGTCCGACAGCGAATGCGTGATCATGATGGAGGCCATGCCCTTGGCCCGGTTCAGCCGGGTCAGCGTGTCGGCGTACTCGACCAGGCCGGGCGCGCCGCGCAGCGCGCGCCACAGTTCGTCCATCACGCCCAGCCAGGACCGGCGCGGCGCCAGGCCGAGCTCGGCGAGTGCGGCGCAGGCGTCGACCATGGCGAAGCAGTACGCCCAGGTGGACAGCATCGCCGCGCTGAGCAGCGTGTCGCCGGCCGCGCCGATCCGGGAGATGTCGATCGCGACCGCCGGGGCGGTCAGGTCCAGCGGGTGGGTGGTCGGTCCGTCGAACACCCCGGCGAGAGAGCCGGTGCACAGCAGGTCGAGGGTGAACACCAGCTCGCGCGTCCGCTCGCGGTAGGCCTGGATGGTGTCGGTGCGGGCGGCCGAGCGCAGCGCCTCGGGGCCTTCCTCGATGACGGCCAGGACGTCGGGCACCGTCGGCTCGCGGGTGAGCCGTTCGTCCAGCAGGTCGACGGAGCGGCCGAGCACGACCTCCTCGGCATTGCCGATCCGCTTCTCCCGGATCAGCGTGCACAGGGCGAGCAGCAGCGACAGGCGGCGGCCGCGTACCTCCCAGCGCAGCCGCCGGGCATCCGGCCCGGCCATGTGCCGCAGCGCGGCGCCCAGCGGCCCGGCGTCCAGCGGGTTGAGGCGGTCCATCCCGCGCCCGACTGTGATGACCTGCCCGCCGAGGTGGGTGACGAGTGGTGTGTAGTCGGGTTTGGTGTCGCCGAGGATCAGCGCGGTGGAGCCGAACGCGACGGCCCCGGTGATCAGGCGTTTGACGAGGGTGGACTTGCCGGTGCCGGGCTGGCCGAGCACGAACACGCCGGGGTTGGTCACCAGCCCGGCGCGCAGCCAGGTGAGCGGGTCCAGGCAGACGACCTCCCCCGACAGCTGGTGCCGTCCGATCGGCGTGCCGATCGACGGGGTGCCCGAGCCGGCGACGAACGGGTACAGCCCGCACACCTGCGTGGTCGTCGCCTGATACTCCACCCCGGGCGCCACGTGCACCGCCCGCCCCCCGTACGGCCTGCGCCACCCCCGCGCCGGAGCCACCACCCGCCGCGTCCCCCGCTCAGCGACGTCCGGTACGGCTACCGCCTCCAACGGCCTCGGCGGCAGCCGTACCAGATCACGGCGCGAACGAAACTGCTGCACGGTCACAAGGCCTCCCCTGGTTGATCACCATCTCCAGTACGCCGAGGGGAGGTTGCATCCGGTGTGACATCCGAAGCCGGACTGCAGCAGGCTGGCTCCTGGCGCGACCGCTTAGGGGAGCAGTGTCAGGGCGGAGTGACGCGGGCGGATGACGGTGAAGTCGCGGCGGTCTAGGGTGGCGATCTGGCGCACATTGAGGCGCTCGGCCAGTGCGATTACTGAGGCGTCCGCCGGGTCGAGCCGCAAGGCGGGGTAGGTGCGAACCAGTTCGGCCATGCGATTCAAGTCGGCGGGGGTGATGGCCACGAGGGTGAAGTCCCCGGCGTTGACGGCGGCGTGGAGCTGATCGAGAAAGGCCGCGTGAGCTTTGGTCCCCCCGTATTTGTTGATCAGCCAGCATGCCTCGATCAGGACCGTGATCGGGAGTAGAAGCGGCCCGGGGAGCTCTTCCAGGAGGCGTACGCATTCCTGGTGGTGCTTGTCACCACCGTGCGCGGCAGCCACGAGTGGGCCGGTGTCGAGGAGAGTCGTCATGCCGACCTGGTGAAGTGGTCGTGCAGGTAATCCTCGGCGCGTTCGGCCAGATCCGCCGGGCCGTCATTGAAGATGCCGGCGAAGGAGATCCGACGGCGTACTTCCCGGCCCGCCGTCGGCTGCTCCTGATCGTCCGGCTGGACCTGCTGACCGGGCTGCAACGCTTCGGGGACGTAGCCGGCCAGCTCTGGGTCGGTCTCTACCAAGCGCAGCAGGCGACGCGCCTGGGCAGGCGGTAGCTGGTCGACCAGGTGATGCAGTTCATCATGCGCAGGCGTGGCCACCCTCTGAGGGTACGGCAAAACCATCCGGATAGGGGTGATCGTTCGAGATGGTCGACAAGCGGAGATCAGGAACGTGAGAAGTCAGCGGCGGGCGAGGGCGGGTGGGCAGGTGCCGCAGGGGAGGGTGGCGGCGAAGCCGACGGCTTGGGAGCCGGTCAGCGGGCGTAGGCGGATCTTGGAGGATTCGGCGGCGGCCTTGGTCGTGGCGATGGCCTGGGGCAGGTCGGCGGGGTCGAGCACGGTGACGGTGACGAACATGCCGGCCAGGCACACCCCGGCGCCCATGGCCTCCTCTCCGGCTGCCTGCCGGGCGCGGGCCTGGTCGAAGGCGTCGCGGGCGGTTTCGTCTCTGCCGGTGCGGCGCCGGTAGGCCTGGCGGAACGCGGCGGAGGTGACTTCGCTTTCCAGGACGCGGCTGGCGGCGGCCGCCGGGAACGGGCGGTACTGCAGCGTCACCCGTTTGGGGTACGGCCCGGGCGCGACCAGACGGGCCAGTACGTCGGCGTGGACGTTCTGCCGGGGGGCCTCCTGCCAGCTCCAGGCCACCGACACCCCGCTGTCGTGCCGGTAGCAGCCGGGGAGTTCCTCAGCTGACAGCGGTACGGCATCGGCCCACCCCGACGACTGCTCACCAGGGCGTGCGAGGGCTCTGCTGACCTCGCCCCGCGCACTCGGGTCGAAGGCGGTACGGACCATGCCGGCGATCTCGGCGGCCGATGCCCGCCCGAGCACGGTGACCCCGCAGGAGCCGAGCGCCGACTCCAGACCCTCCAGCGTGCGGGACACCTCGGCGGTGGCCTCGGCGAGCGTGGGCGGGGCCAGCGGCGAGGCCGTGGGGTCGAAGGTGATCGACACTCGGGTGTCGACGTGCGCGGCAGCGGCGGGGGCGGAGGCGACCAGTTGGGCCAGGATGGCCCTGGCCCCGTCCGGCGATGCCGGGTCGAGGGATGCGGCGATGGTGTCGGCGAGCCTGCTGCCCGGCTCGGGGGCGGTCTCCACGGTGACGCTCACCCAGCGCACGGTCGGCACGTGCCCGAGCGAGGCCAGCCAGCCGCCCCAGCAGGCGACCCAGGTGTCGGCGTCGTCGCGGTCGGCCAGCCACGGCGAGGTGGCCACCACGCGTAGCGTCGCCGTCAGATGACCGGTGCGGCGGTTCCACACCAGCCCGTACGGCCGGCCGTACCCGTCCGTCATGGACAGCAGCGCGGTCGGGGCCAGCACGCCGGGCAGCTCCAGCTGCGGCCCGGAGCGGAAGCGGGTCAGGCCGCGGCGGGTGCCGTACCACCAGCGCCACCGCACCAGCAGCACACCGGCCAGGGGCGTCGCGCCGGCCGGGGCCAGGCCGAGTAGAGCAGCCAGGAGTAGCGGCGGCACCAGGTACACCAGCGCGCGGGGCGAGACGGCGGCGGCCACCAGCAGCGCCACCACGACGCCGAGCAGGGTGAACGTCACGCCGACGCACATCCCGAACAGTCCGATGCCGCGCCGGCGCCGCCATCCTCCGTAGGTACGTGGCTCCGCCTCCTGGGCCGTTCCCGTCCTCATGTCCGTTCCTGTCGTGGCGGGGTCATCGAGTCGGAGACGGTGCCGCCGGCCTTCTTCGCGCCGCTGGCCAGTCCGGAGACGACCGCCCCGGCTGCCGCCCCGGCGGGACCGGCGGCGGCTCCCGCCTTGGCGGCGGTTGCCGTGGACGCGGTGGCGGCCGTGGAGGTCTGCCGAGCGGATGCCGTACGGGCCCCTCCCGCGGGTGCGGGACCGGGCGCGGGGACCGGGCCGGACGCGGAGGGACGTGCCCCGCCGGGCGGGGGCATGGATGAGGACATGAAGCGGGCGTGGTCGACGGCGCTGGCCCCGCCTGCCCCGCCCAGGCCGCGGCCGCCGCGGAAGGCGCCGACGGCGACAGCTCCCCCGACCACAGTGCCGAGGAAGCCGCCGCTTGAGGCGGTCTCGCTGATGCTGCCGGTCGCCCAGGTGAAGAACTTCAGCAGCGCGGGCAGCGCCAGGATCGACAAGACGATCATCGCGAAGCCCATGAACGTCGACTGGGCGTCGGTGGCGTTGCCGAGCATCGCGAACGCCGTGGCGTACACCATGGCGGCCGCGGGCTTGTAGAAGATCAGCGCGAGCATCCAGCCGGTCACCCGCCGGAACCAGGGGCGGGTGAGCGCGGTCATCGATCCGGCGGCCGCCAGCGGCAGGACCCCGGCCAGTACGACCAGGGCGGCCTGGCGGAACAGCATCAGCACCGCCTGGGCCGCCGCGGCGATGATGGCGACGATGCCGAGGACGATCACCACGCCGGGCGAGGCACCGGTCAGGCCGAGGACGGTGGTGAGGCGTTTGGCGAAGTCGCCGGTGCTCATGTTCAGCACCCAGGCCGACCATTCGTCGCCGATCTTCAACAGCAGGGCGGGTAGCAGTACGCCGAGGCTGGTGGTGGCGACGATGACGAGCAGGCCGGTGCCGACGTCCAGCAGCGGCGTGGTCTTGCGCGTGATGGCGATCTTGGCGGCGGCCGCCAGCAGCGACAGCGTGGCGATCGCCACGGCCAGCGGCAGCGTCCACTGCTGCATCCGCCCGATCACCTCTGAGGCCGACGTGCCGCCGGTGCAGCTGGCCACGGGGTCGGCGACCAGGCAGGGCGAGTCGATCCGTACCCACCAGGAGACCGTGTTGGTGATCAGCCAGGACACGGCGTACTGGATCGCCTCGGCCAGGCCGTTCACGCCGTACTGCACCGCGCCCTTGGCCGCCGCCCCCGCGGCGTCGTTGAGGACCTGGCCGCCACCCTCGACCGCCGCCCGGCCGAGAGTGCCGGCCCCGGGCAGTACGGCATTGCCGGCCGTTTCGGTGGCGCACGCCGGGGAGGTCAGGTCGGCGCAGCCCGGCGGGGCCGGGGCCGGTGCTGTCACCAGGTCGGGGGGGAACGTCATCATCGGGCCGCCTGTCCTCGAGCGGACGCAGGAAAGAGGGTGTAGCCGGTCAGGTCGGTCACCACGGCCGACGTGCGCGCCCAGTCGCCGCCGGGTGGGGCCACCACCCGCCAGTCGCCGTCCCGCCACAGCAGCTGCATCCGGGTGGCGGCACGCACGGTGGTGCCACCGCGTCCGGGCCCGGCCATGACCACGTCGACGATCGCCAGGCCAGGGGCGTAGGCCTGCCACCGGAAGGCCTCCACCACCACGTACGCCAGGCCGATCGGCTCGCCGTCGGCGACGCCCGCCACCGCACGGACGCTGTCGTAGGTGGCGCGGACCGCCCGCAGCAGGGCCGGGGTCTCGGGCCCGGTGAACTGCTCGGTGATGGTCGGCTCGAACACGGCCGGGCCCCAGCGCGGGCTGGCCCGCATCCCCAGGTGCAGCGCGGCCAGCACCGCCCCTCCCGGAGTCGGCGCGAAGCCGTACGCCCGGTCCCCGGCCACCACGCGCGGCCCGTCAGCGGAGGAGTACGGCAGGCGCACCCCGCGATAGTCCGCCCACCGCCAGCCCCGCAGGTCCATGTCGGGGGTGGCCTGGTCGGCGGACGCCGGCGGTACGGCCTGGGCCGGGCCAGCGGGCGCCGACGGTACGGCGTGGCCCTGGCCGACGGGGTTCGATGGGACGGCACTCGGCCGGTCGAGCGGTGACGACCACCGCATGACTGTCAGCAGCGCCACGGCGGCGACCAGGGCCGCCATGACTCCGCCCAAGGCGAGCAGCCTGCGGCGGTTCCGGGGCCGGTTCATCGGACACCTCCGAGGAAACCCCCGCCTTCGGGCGGGGAGGAATCGGACTTCTGCGGAGCAGGGCAGGGAAAGACGAATCGCCGCCGGGCGATTCGTCGTCTACCGGCCGGCCGTTCCGCAGGTTTTCACAAGCTGACCTGGTAGTTTGTGAGATGTGGCCGTCGCTGTTGTGAAGCGGGCGTTCAAGTACCGCTTCTACCCGACCTCCGAGCAGGCCACCGAGCTTGCCCGGACGTTCGGGTGCGTGCGGAAGGTCTACAACATGGCGCTGGCCGCCCGCACCCAGGCGTGGGCGCGTCAGGAACGGGTCAACTACAACGCCACGTCGGCGATGCTGACGGCGTGGAAGAAGACCGAGGAGCTGGCCTACCTCAACGAGGTGTCGTCGGTTCCGTTGCAGCAGGCCTTGCGGCACCTGCAAGGGGCGTTCACCAACTTCTTCGCCAAGCGAGCCAAGTATCCGCGTTTCAAGTCCAAGCGCAAGTCCCGGGCGTCGGCGGAGTACACCCGCTCGGCGTTCCGCTGGAAGGATGGGCGGCTCACGCTGGCGAAGATGGACGGCCCGCTGGACATCGTGTGGTCGCGTCCGCTTCCCGAGGGCGCGGAGCCGTCCACGGTGACCGTCTCCCGGGACGCGGCGGGCCGGTGGTTCGTGTCCCTGCTGTGTGACGACCCCGGGGTGAAGCCGCTTCCCGCCGCCGATGCGGCGGTGGGGATCGACGTCGGCCTGGATCATCTGCTCACCCTGTCCACCGGAGAGAAGATCGCCGACCCGAGGCATGAGCGCCGGGACCGCGCCCGCCTGGCCAAGGCCCAGCGGGCCCTGGCGAAGAAGGCCCGGGGTGACGGCGCCAACCGCGGGAAGGCGCGCCGGAGGGTCGCCCGCATCTATGCGCGGATCAGCGACCGCAGGCGTGACCTCCTGCACAAGCTTTCGACTCGACTCGTGCGCGATAACCAAACGCTCGTGATCGAGGACCTGACCGTCCGCACCATGGTCAAGAACCGGAGCCTGGCCCGCGCCATCTCGGATGCGGCCTGGTCGGAGTTCCGGGGCCTTCTGGAGTACAAGGCCGCCTGGTACGGGCGGGAAGTCATCGCGGTCGACCGCTTCTTCCCCTCCTCCAAGCTGTGCTCGGCCTGCGGCGCCCTCCAGGAGCAGATGCCGTTGAATGTCCGTACCTGGACGTGCGACTGCGGCGCGACCCACGACCGGGACGTGAACGCGGCACGCAACCTTCTGGCCGCCGGGCTGGCGGTGTCGGTCTGTGGAGCCGGTGTAAGACCTCAACGGAGACCTCCGGGCGGGCAGTCGGCGACGAAGCAGAAAGCCCTACGGCGCGAGCTGTAGGAATCCCCCTCGTTTATGAGGGGGAGGAAGTCAACCGAAGACCGCCGTGATGATCGGTACGGCGACCGCGGCCAGCGACACCCCGAGCAGGACCTTGGGCAGCTCGGAGGCGCCCTCGGCCGCGTAGTGCGACCGCCCGGACTGGCCGACCGCCATCTTCCCGGCGCAGATCAGGATCCCGGCGATGCCGAGGATCAGGCAGGCCCACTTCCCCCAGGCCAGCAGCAGCTCGATCTTCGGCTTCAGCCCCGGCGGCACCTTCGGCGACGGATCACCGACAAGATCGAGTGGGAGCAGGACGCCGCCGATCGCGTCCTGCAGCGCGTGCAACCACATCAGGCCTCTCCCCTGGCTCCCGAGCTCCCACGAGCTCACATCGTTCGTTGCTCAGGAAGCCCCAACGGGGTTGCACGCACCGTGACGGCCCTGGCGGTCATTGGCTGGCGCGACCAGCTGGAGCCGTACGCACCAAGGACCATCCACAACGGCGATCAGCTGGCAAAGAGCAGGTTCATCAAAACGTCGGTGGCGCTTGCCAAGATGATCGGAATTTCCCTCATCCCAAGGAGACGAGCACTTTGAGCGCCGTCGGCAAGGGCAAGGCCACAACGGACGATTACGCGTGGTGGGGCCAATCTCGCTGGCCAGAGTTCTGCTTCACCTTCATCTCTGGCCTCGCACCCGAAGAGGTGCTCCGTCGGCTGCGGTTGACGGAAGACCGTGAGCAGGAAGGGTTCGCCACCATCGAAGTCGGAGACGCCGACGGTGGATCGATCATGGTGGAGTGGGCCGGCCACGCCGGGATCATCCACGATGTGGTGCGCACTCTGTCTCTCGGCACGTCCATGGCCAGCGTCACACGCAACGTCAACCACCACTCGCGCTTCGTTCATGCCATCGACGGCCGGGTCGTCGCGAGCCTGGACCCTATGTTCCCGAATTGGGCCTTCAGCGATGAGCCAGAACGGCTACGGCAAGACCTCGACGACCTCGGTATGCTCCCGCAACGAGGCCCCGATGATGAGGACGGCTTCTTCGCTCGCTACATCGAGGCCGCCTTGGCGCTCGCTGAACAGCGCACCGGCGTCCGTCTAGAACCCCGCCACCTTCAAGCAAGCGCCCTACGCTATCGTGCCTCGATCGCCCGCTACTACGACCCGCCTCACGGTGCTTTCCCCGAGTTGGCCTGACACTTCGACAGAGTGGAAGCGCCAAGCCCGCCTATCTCCCGAGCCGTCACAGCTCATGCAACCGGTCATGGGTGTTCTTGCTCCCGCTGGCCCTCTCCAGGAGGGCGGGAAGGGAGTGAGGCATCATGCGGACGCCGTACGGCTGCCGCCGGAACCCAGTGTTGAGGTACGGCTTCGCCGTCGCGATTGCGGCCGTCGCGTTGGCGACGGGATGCGCGAGCACCACCACCGGCGCGCGAACAGAAGGTGCTGAAGCGGCTGAGCGGCGGCCGTACGAGAGCGGGGAGACGGCGAGCTCGCCTGCCGCCGGGCTGGGCGATCCGGCGGCGGTCGCCGCGGCGTACGTCGTCGCCTCGGGCAGCGGCGGCGCTGCGGAGGAGGTGGGCCGGGTTCGCGCGCTGGTCACCGAACGGTTCGCCCGCGCCATGGGGCGGGCATCCGGCGATGGCGGGGCGGTCCGGGTGGAGCAGGTGTTCGTGCCCGATGGGGCGCCCTCCCCCACTGCCGACCGGCGCTATGTGACCGTCACCGGGCACCGGGGTGACGAGCCGCTGCAGGTGTCGCTGCGCCTGGTCCGTGTCGGCGGGCGGTGGCTCGTCGACGAGATCTTCCTGTTCTGATGGGCGGGTGGCGTTGGGCGGTTGTCGCCGGCGTGGCCGTGTTCACGGTCCCGCTGCTGATCGTCGTGTTCACCCTTGCCCAGTCCCCGACCGGTGGTCAGGCCGGGGAGGCGGCGCCGAGTGAGCTGGCGCTCAAGGACATTCCGCCGGAGTACCTGCGCTGGTACATGGACGCGGCGCAGACCTGTCCGGGCCTGTCGTGGACGGTGCTGGCGGCCGTGGGGAAGGTCGAGTCCGACCATGGTCGCAACCTCGCCTCCCGGCGGCCGAACTCGGCCGGGGCGCGCGGGCCGATGCAGTTCCTGCCGGTCACGTTCGCCGCGCACGCGGTCGACGGGAACGGCGACAGCCGTACCGACATCGACGACCCCGCGGACGCGATCCACAGCGCGGCGGCCTATCTGTGCGTCTCGGGCGCGGCCACGGATGTGCGGCGGGCGTTGTTCGCCTACAACCACGCCTGGTGGTACGTCGACCGGGTGCTCGCGCAGGCCGCCGCGTACGGCACCGCGACCGCCCCTGCCGTCGGCGGCGACCTCGTCGAGGCGGTCATCGCCTACGCCCGCAGGCAGATCGGCAAGCCGTACGTCTGGGGCGGGACCGGCCCGGCCGGGTACGACTGCTCGGGCATCGTCTACGCCGCGTACAAGACGGCGGGCGTGACCATCCCGCGCACGACGTTCGAGCAGTGGCCCTTCGGCGTCCGCGTCCCGGCCGGACAGGAGCGGCCCGGCGACTTGGTGTTCTTCTCCTCCGGCCCCGGCAACGGCCCCGGCCGTCCCGGGCACGTCGCCCTCGTCATCGGAGGCGGCCAGGCCGTCGAGGCCCGCTGCACCCGGTGCGGCCCGATCAACATCACCGCGTACGGCTCCCGCGGCAACATCGTCGGCTTCACCCGCCCCCTCGCCAACCCCACCCTGAAGCACCACCTCGCGGTGAAGCCCCGGCCGAAGCGGTGGATAAAACCACTCCCCTGATCAGAAAGGAGATCCACGGACTTGAGCAGGCACGCTAACGTACTCAATCAAGGTGAACACCAGCCGTCACCACGCGGTTCCGGCCGCTGTGCTGAGGGTGATTCGATCCGCGCTCGTGCTCGTCAGCCTCACGTGAAGGGGCGAACGGGACATGACGGGCAGCGGGCCGAGTCGCTTTCTCGTAACGGTAAAAAGTTTTCCCGCGACACGCTGTACTTCTTGCATGCACCAGCAGAGCGATCTGGAAGGATCTCCCGCATGGCCGCGATTGTAGGACGACTGCAGAGGCACCGGGGAGCGGGTGACTACACCCCGCTCCAGACCCGGGTGCCCGTGCACGTCAGAGACCGATATGACCTGGCTGCCGCCCGCCGCGGGGTCTCGCTCAGCATGTACCTGGAACGGTTGATCGAGATGGACCCGCTCGCCCGCGAAAGCTACGACCCTGCTCAGAAGGACCCGCTGATTTGATCACATAGGGCAGATGGCCCCGGCACACTGGCCGGGGCGTAGCCCACCAACTTCAGAGAAGTCCGCTGCTGAGGCGCCAACCACGGGCGGACTACTCACACCACACCCCAACTCCCCCAAAGAGCCGGTCTTGCCAGCCGGCACCGGGGAAGAAACGGAGCCGCCTAACGAGAATCACGCCGCTGCGCCGCCGGGAGCGAGTAGTTCCCGGAGCGAGTGCTGGAGCAGCTCTGAGCTGCCACAACTTCACAAAAAGCGCCGGTTTGCCGACCGGCCCCCTTTGCGCGCCGTGAAACGGTGCCTTAGTACTGGAGCCAACAATAGCCGATGGCCGTCCAGGTAGTGCAGCATGCCCGTTTTCGGGTGTGTCGTCTCACGACGATGCGAGCTACCCCCGGGATGATTCAGCCGCCTTTCATGCGGCTCTGTACCGTCTTGCCCCTCGTGGTCGGGCGCGCGTTGACGTACGCGCCGAAACGGGCGAGTGGGCGCATGCCTACGCCGCCGAGGTGCGTCTCGGCGACGTGCCGCCGGCGGCCCCGTACGCCTGGTACCTCGCGAACACCCGGCGCGAGTTCCAGTTCGTGGTGTTCGATCTCGACGCCGCGAGAGGCGACGTGGCCCGCGACCTGGTCGCGCTGGTCGAGCTTCTCGACGTGGCCGACGTGCGGCACCTGGTGTGCCGGTCCGGGCCGGGCGGCGGCATGCACGTGTGGGTGCCGGTGGGGCCGACTCCGGCCGTCGTGGTGCGGTCGCTGGCCCGGGCCGCCGCTCGCCGCCTGCCGTCGCTGGACATCGCGCCGCTGATGAACCCGCGGACCGGCTGTGTCCGGCCGCCGGGCGCTCCGCACCGCGCCGGAAGCTGGTCGACCCCGCTCCGGCAGGGGCGGCCGCTCAGCCCGGAGGAGACCACCGCCGTGCTGGCGAGGCCGAACGCGGCCGAGGCGCTCGAGCGGCTGGCCGTCGTACTGGACGTCGACCCGGTCGAGGCGGAGCAGATCGAGGCGGAAGCCGTACGGACGATCGAGCAGACACCGCACGGGCCCCGGCTGGCCGGCACGCGCCGCCCGTGCGACGTGGCCGATCTGCTCGCCCAGACGCCGCCGCCCGGGCGCGGGCATGCTCACCTGGCCCGCATCCTGGTACGGCTCGCGCTGGCCCGCTGGAGCCCCTTGGATGTGGCCGCCTTGCTCGACCGTGACCAGAAGGCCCCCGGCCTGGTCCATCTGCGACGTCAGGGTAGCGGGACGTCGGCAGGCCGGCCCCGGGGAACGGCCGAGCGCGCGGCGCTCATCCGGCGGCAATGGAGCCGGGCCGTGGACTACGCGGCGACCCTGCGGCGCGACCTCAGCGACGGTCAGCGCCCCGGCGAGGAGACCGACGAGTGGACCGAGCGCGTGGCCGCCGTCGTCGAGCTGGCCACGGCCGTACGGCAGGCCATTGAGGCGGTTCCGAAACGGTGGAGCACTCAGGCGGGGCCGTCTGACCGCCGCGCCCTGGAGTATGTGCTGGAACTCGCGCTGGACGCGGTCAGCGATGAGATCGAGATCGACTGCCGCCGCCTGGCCTTGGCCACGGGGATGGGCCGCAGCACCGCCGCACGAGCGCTGACACGTCTGTGCCTGGACCAATGGCTGAGCCTGTCCGCCTCTGGTGATGGCCAGCGTGCCCACCGCTACCGAATCCTGCCGCCGCGACTCACAGACCGGACAGTTGACCGAGACGCCGAGGCTTCTGTTACGAATGTGACTGGTGAACAGGGTGGGACACAAGCGATCCCGCGCCCGGGAGGGGCCCTCCCCCTTCCCGGGCGCACCCGCGAGGCCCTACGCACCCAGCTTCGCCAGCGCAGGGAAAGCGTCGCTCACGATGTGTTCGCTCACCCGAATCGGGCTCGAAGCGATCAGGGCTTAGGCCGGCATGCGGCGAACACGTACGCAGCTTTGGTAGGAGCGGACTCACCTGACGGAATTTACAAAGTAAGAGAACTGGCGGAGTTAACCGGCTACAGCGTCCAGACGACCCAGCGGCACCTCGAGACCCTGGCAGCGCAGGAGTTAGTCCAGGAACGCGTACGCCCCCGGCCGGGATGGCGCGCGGCTCCGGGACAACTGGATCTGGCCGCTCGTCGCATCGGTGCCCTCGGCCGAAGCGAGCGTCGCCGGCACGTCTATGCCATCGAGCGTGAGCTGTACGGCTGGTGGCTCGCGGAGCAGGAATGGATGCGGGCTCGAGGCAAACGACGACGTGCCCGAGCTCAGGCAGCAGGACAGGGCCGACTCATCCTGCCCGGACTGCCCCGGTACGCCCACCGTGCCCGCTACCCCCGCGCTGACGATGGGCGTGCCGACCATGCGGCGGCACGATCTCGGCTCACCCACGCAGGCCGCACCGCCGCTTGAGCTTCCGTTACTCTGAACACGAACAAGATTGCGACAGCGGTATCGAGATCGGCGAGGTGTTCCGCAGTGGGATCCCCCTCCGGAAGCTTCATCGTCGAGCGCGGGCGTTCAAGCAGATACGAGGAGCGGCACCAGTACTGAGTCGGCGAGCGGCTCCGTTGGTATGCCGGAGGTCGTCAGGGGCAGAGCTAGTGCCATGGAAGGTCCTGGTGTTGGTCCGCGTTCGTCCGCTGCGTCGCAAACGATATGTCTGGAGTAGCTACCGGTGTCCACGACTGAGCGTCCGGCGATCATGCATGCCACCCGTG
Organism: Sphaerimonospora cavernae; assembly: GCF_042435035.1. Lineage (NCBI taxonomy): Bacteria > Bacillati > Actinomycetota > Actinomycetes > Streptosporangiales > Streptosporangiaceae > Sphaerimonospora > Sphaerimonospora cavernae. The sequence goes on along the minus strand of NZ_JBHMQT010000013.1, from coordinate 51,544 downwards.
CCGCTCTCGGCTCGCCCTGGCTCCTGGGTGTGCTGGCTCTGGTGGTCGGACTGGTCGGCGGTGCGCTGACGTCCTTCGGGCAGAGTGTGCTGACTGGCGGGTGGCATGCGCTGGTCAACTCGGCCTCGCCCTGGGTGATGATCGCCTTCCTGGTCGGTTTGGGTGCTCGCGGTCGCTGGCCACGTGCCGTGGTGGCGGGGCTGGTATCCCAGGTCGGGCTGGTTGTCGGGTACTACGCGACGTCGGAACTGAGGGGTTTCGCCGCGGGAATGTCCGCCGTGGTGATCTGGGTCGTGGCCAGCCTCGTCGCGGGGCCAGCCTACGGGGCCGCCGGCGCGTTGCTGGCCGACCGGCGGCGCCGGGTGCGCAGCGTCGCGGCGGGTGTCCCCGGGTCGGTGTGGGTGATGGAGGGAGCCCACTTCTTCTCCCTCGCGAGCGCCGCCAACTCGCACAGCGGGCCCGGCACGACGGCGGGGTGGTGCTTCATCGCCGTCGGGGTGGTGCTTCCGCTCATCCTCGCCCGCTCGCTGCGGGACCGGCTCTGGGCCCTGCTGACCCTCGCCGTGTGTGGGGCCCTGGCCACCGGGGCCATGACACTGATCGATGTCGCGTTCACTCTGGGGTAGCCCTAGCATCCGCCGAAAGCGACCCTGAGCCGGCCGCTATCGGCACCGGATGCCTGAATCTTCAGCGCCAACTACCAAGGAACCCCGGGCGCTCACGCCCGGCCGGTCAGGGGAGAAGGCTCAGAGGCTTGTCTCTTCCCGCGCATCGAAAGCGTCGCGCGCGCGTTCGATGCTGGGCATGTGCTCCGAGGCCCACGCCAGCAATACGTCAATGGGCTGCCGCAGGGTCTTGCCGAGCGGCGTGATCCGGTACCTGACCGCCACCGGACGGGTGGAGACAACCTCGCGTTCGATCACCCCGTTGCGCTCGAGTCGGCGAAGAGTGGCGGTCAGCGACTTCTGCGTGACCGCGGGAATGGCTCGGCGGAGCTCGTTGAAGCGGCAGGGGTGTTCGCAGAGCTCGTTGAGTACACCGAGGGACCACTTGTCGAGCACCTGATCGAGGAGCTCGCGGTGCGGGGCGTCGATGCGGAGTTCGCCGTCGGTATCCATGGTGAAACCTGGTCTCGTTGAAGTGTCCTTCTTGTACTAGATATCTTACAGATACCTAGATTGAGGAGGAGAAACGGCCTTGACTGTCCAGCACTTCACGCCGGAAGGCATGATGCAGCCCACCCCCTACCACCACGTGGCCGTCGGCAAGGGCACGACTCAGGTACATGTCAGCGGGCAGGTCGCCCGCCTGGCCGACGGAACCCCGGTGGCCCCCGGCGATCTTGCCGGGCAGGTCGCCCAGGCCCTGCGGAACGCCGCCCTCGGCCTGGCGGGCGCGGGCGCCTCGTTCGCGGACGTGCTGCGCCTGACGTTCTACGTGACCCAGTGGAACCCGGAGAAGATCGGCGACTTCATGGCTGGAGTAGAGGCGGTCGCCGAAGAGATCAGCCTCCAGCTTCCCATGCCGCCGGCCAGCCTCATCGGTGTCGACTACCTCTTCGAGCCGGATGTGCTCGTCGAGGTCGAGGCAACCGCACTGCTCGACTGAACCCTGGCCGGGCAGGTCGGCCCCGAGCCGTACTGTCGAAGTCCACGGTCTCGACGATCTGTCAGGCCATCGTCGCCGAGTACGACGCCTGGGCCCTGACCTGGCCCTTGGCGCTGTCGGTCTCGAGCGACTACCCCGAGGCCGTGGAAATCGTCACGCGGCAGGTCAGCGGGCCGGGTCGTCGTCCAGGAGGTAGGCCTCGATGGCGGCGGAGACGAGCTGGCTGACGGAGTCGGCTCCGGTCTCGGCCACGAGATCCTTCAGCACCTGGTACTCGGCCTGGGTGATCTGGATGGTCCACAGCGTCCGGGCCTGCTGCTCGCTGATCCGCCGGCGGCCGCGGCGAGCGGCACGGCGGGCGGGGAACAGGCTTCCCTCGGAGCGAGGGGCCACCTGCCGCGCCTCGACCAGGTGCTGCAGGAGGCCCTGGGTGGAGTCGATCGCGTCGAACGCGATCTCGGCGTTGAGACGTCCACTGCTTTCGCGGGCCCGGCGGATCGCCTGTACGGCCTCAGGAAGCACGTAGACCGACAACTGGGAGGTGACCTCCACGTCGAGGTCTTCGACCGGCACGGCGGTCCGCACGGGCTGCGGGCGAGGCGCCGGCCGTACGGCACGCGGTTCCCGGATGGCGGGGGCGGCGGGAGCCGTACGGGATGCGGCAGGCCGCTTGGGCTTGGTCGGCGTGGCGTGTGAACGGTCAGTCCCGGCGGGCGCGGAGCGGGTGCGTTCCTTGGCTGGGGGAGCCGTACGCGCGGCGCTCCCGTGATCCTCCCGGGTCCGCTCCGGCGCGGCGGAGGCGCTCGCGGGCTCCGGCCCGGCTTCAGGTTCCTCGCGTACGGCGGGAGCGTCGTTCTCGCCGCTCTCCGCGGGCGCTGTGGGAGCTGCGGGCTCTTGGGCGGGAGGCGCCTCCTCGGGCCGGGTCCGTACGGCTCCCGCCTCCGGCTGGTCCTGACGTGCCGGTGACGGAGCCTTCCTGGAGAGGATGCCGCCGAGGGCGGTCGCGGGCGTTCCGAAGATCGAAGACAGGTCGTCGCTCATACCGTGGCCTCCTGCTCGGCCGTGGCCAGGACGCTGAGCACCTCGACCGCGAGCGCCTGGTAGTCGGAGGAGACGCTGGCCGCGGTCGGCGAGACGCGTTCGATTCGCTTGCCTTCCCGCAGTGCCTGCCACCACTGCGGCTGGTCCTTGGCGGCCTGCTCCAGCTCGTGAGCCAGGCGGCCCTTGCGCGAGTCGACCGCGACCCGCTCCGAGTGGCGGATGAGCGTCTGGAACATCGGGGACTGGCCGCCGAACGCCGCCGCGACCTTCTCCCGGACCTGCGCGTGGATCTGGGTGGAGGTGGTGCCGGTGGCGAACAGGACCACGCCGAGGAGCCCGATCGACGGATTGATCTTTCGGGCTTTCACGAAGCGCTGCGCCACCAGGCGCATGCCCTCCACCCCACCGTCGTCACTCTTCGTCGGGATGAGGACCCAGCGGGCGGCCCCGAGCGCGAGGTCGTCCAGGATCGTGTTCTCGGGCGGACAGTCGATGATCACCAGGTCGTAGTCCGCTGCCGTCGGCGCGAGCACCTTGGCGAGCGACAGGAACGCCGTCTCCCCGTAGTTCTGGATGCGCGTCAGCATGACCCCGGTGAGGTTCTCGAGCTGGGTCCCGCCCGGGATCACGTCCAGGTTCGGGCGGATGTCCTTCATGGGTGTCATGGGCTGGCCCGTCATGATGGCCGTGAGTAGTTCCGCCCCTTCGTCGTCGACCTCGGGCTTGTGCCGATACCCGAGGTCCTGCGCCAGATTGGCCTGACGGTTGAGGTCCACCACCAGTACGCGGTAGCCCGCCGACGCCGCCTGTCCCGCGAGGTTGCCCGTGATGGAGGTCTTGCCCACTCCTCCCTTCTCGTTGACGACCGCGATAACGCGCTTCAGCGCTTCGGCTCGCGCTGCCTCGTCCTCAACCCATCCATCGGGGCGACTCATGTCCGTTTCCTTTGTCTCTGGTGGTAGTCCGCCTCCGTGGTAGCAGAGGTTTGCATGCGTGTTCAAGCACCCGAGCGGTTGGAGCTTCCGGCGTGTCCCTGGCCTTGCGGCGTATCGCCGGGTTCTGCCCCTGAGCACTCATCTGCCGCCGCAGGCAGGCCACCCCGGACGGTTTTGCTCCCGTGTCCTCACCGCTTCATCTGTGCTCGGCACCGTTGGTGATCCTGCGTCGGCCCTTGCCTACTCACTCCCTGGCGCACTGATGGACGAGCTATCGGTACACCTATCGGTAACGTCAAAAACGTATTGGAAACACTATCTATCTACTATCTAAATCTCATTCTAGTTTCAATTGATATCACTATTTATAGCTCTGTCTAAATAACTATTGCAGATTAATCTAATACAGCATCTATTTTCCTTTCTATTAGTCTATCAATTTAACTATTGTTTCTCTATCTATTATCTATCGATCGCCCTATCGTCTTCCACCTGCGCAGACGTTCTCAATGGCGCGTTCGAGGCGATCTCCGGGACTCCTGGATATGATCTTTACTTGAGAGGCTCCGCAACCCGGACTCGTAGGCGACTCCGTCGCGGATGGCGTGGAAGAGGAAGTCGCGAACTGGGCGCGGGCGCTCCACTCTCCCCGCCGGATGCTTACTTTGTAAATGGGCCTGCAGACTGTCTGCGACCAACCCGGTCGGGTGGCGCTTGTACGGCACCCACCGCACCCGAGGTCACACCTGAAGCCATGCTCACACCTGCAGTCGAACCGGTGATCGGGCCCGCCGCGTGTGACCGGCGACCTGTTCGGTACGGCAGGCCTCGCCTGTGAAGGTTGGGCCTTGCGCGGGGCCGGGCGTCCCCCTAACCTGCGACAAATAGGAAACTTTGTTAACTATTCAGGAGGTGTTCGTGAAGCCGGGCGCAGCCGCAGGGCTCTTCGCAGCCGTGATCGCGTTGGTGGCACCGTCGGCCGGGGCGAACGCGCGGCCGCTGGCATCAGCAGCCGGCACCATGGCTGTCCAACACTCCGCGAGCGAAAGCGGGGTCATCGACGTATCGACCGCGGCCGAGTTGCAGAGCGCGCTGGCCGGCGCCCGGCCCGGGCAGACGATCAGGCTGGCTGCCGGGGAGTACCACGGCGCGTTCGTCACCCAGCGCGCCGGGACGGCTTCGTTGCCCATCACGCTGGTCGGCCCGGCCGATGCCGTCCTGGTCAACGACGGCCCCTCAGGTTCCGGCCCCTCCTGCCCCGCTCCGGTGAGCGGGTGGGACTCCGGGTACGGACTGTGGCTGTTCGGCGCGCCGTACTGGAACCTGTTCGGATTGACCGTCAAGGATTCCAAGAAGGGGATCGTCCTGGACGACTCCCCGCACGTGACCATCGACAGGGTGTACGTGCATCACATCGACGAGGAGGCCGTCCACTTCCGGAGGTCCTCCGCGGATGGCGTGATCCGGAATTCCGAGATCTCGCACACCGGCCTGGTGCAGCCCGGTTACGGGGAGGGCGTCTACATCGGTTCGGCCAACTCCAACTGGGCGTGCCACGGCAACAGCGGCGGCGTCGACCGCTCTGATCGGGTCGAGGTCCTGAACAACCGGTTCGGCCCGGACATCGCCGCTGAGCACATCGACGTGAAGGAAGGCACCTTCGACGGCGTCATCCGGGGCAACATCTTCAACGGCACCGGCATCTCCGGCCAGAACTCGGCCGACTCCTGGATCGACGTCAAGGGCATCGGCTACGTGATCGACGGCAACACGGGCTCCTTCACCTCCCCCGGCATCTTCGCCAACGGCTACGAGACGCACAACCCCGCGACCACCCCGTCGTACGCCAACGGCTGCGGCAACGTGTGGCGCGACAACAGCTCCGACCTCGGCGGTGTCGGCGGCTACGCCATCAAGATCACCTCGACCTCCAAATGCGCGGGCAATCCGAACGTCGTGTACTCCTCGAACACCGTCCGCAACGCGCTGTCCGGCCTGACCAATGTCAAGGTCACCCCGTAGGACGCCGGCGACGACAACGGTGTGACCACCTGCGGTGACCGTCAACGGCTCACGCATCGACGGTGCGGGCGAGGTGACGAGCGGCTCGTACGGGGGAGCAGTCACCATCTTCGTCCGGGTGCAACGACCTTCTCGACGGGTTCCAGGGCATGCGGACCTTCACGTGGAACACGGGCGACATCAGCGGCAGGTCATCGCGCTTCCGCAGCGCCTCACCACCGGCTTCACGAACGCAACCGGGCTGACGACGCTCCCCATCACCTGACAGCGGGGGTGACAACTCCGCGTTCGCGAGTGCCACCAACCTGGCGTGGGGGCTGCGTGGCGGTGTCAGCGTTCGCAACGACGCCACGAGGCTTTTCCATGTATGGAGGATAGATTGGTCGCATGAGCGCTCAGCCTCTGGAGTCCTCCGGACCCCGTGATCCCGGTGAGGATCCTGCCGCGATCTTCGAGGCGCTTCCGCCGTCGCACCGTGCCCGGTTCCGGATGGAGTACGAGGAGGCTTTGGAAGCCGCCCACGACTTGGCCCGCTTCAAGCAGGTGCAGACGCTGTTGCGTCAGTGGCGCCTGCGGGCGATCGCTTACGCGCGACCGGGTTACGAGGAGGCCGTCCAGGACGCGCTCCAGCAGCGAGTGGAGATGTTCACGCGCTACACCCCGCCGGAGTGGGAAGGCCGGGTGTGAGCTATAAGTTCGACGGTTTCCATGGACGTGCCCTGTACGAGCTGAACGGTCTTCCCGAGGAGGTCCGCGACGGCCCTCTGCTGGAACGCCTCATCGAACTCCTCCGCGATCCGTGGGACGCGGTCGCGGAGCGTCCCGGCCAGTCCATGGTGAGACAGGCCTTCTTCGGAGACAACAGTCAGGGGATGATCACATTCATCCTTGACGAGGAGACCCAGTCCTTGCGGATCATCGACATCCTCTGGATCGGCTGACCACCCGCGACGCACCCACCGGTGGGTGAGCACCGCCTGATCAACCGCAGACGTAGGGAGGACCAAGGACCTCTGCCCGATCCAGGCCGCAACCCAGGTCTGACAGTAAGGGTCGGCGATACAGGACATCGGCGACGCGTTCAGCCTCCGTGAACCCGACGCAGACCGCGGAAGCAAGATATGTGTAGCCCATGCTTATCCCGGCTCCCGGGGGCGGGAGCCGTACGACCGGGCGCGGTCGTGCAAGGGGTGGTCGGGGTGTGACCTGCTTACTGGTCGGGGTCGGTGATCTCGATGATGTGCGGCGGATTGTCCAGGGCGCGGGACGGCTGTCGCCATTTCTCGGCGTGCAGCGTGAGGATCGGGCAGATCGACACATCGGCGATGGCGGCGGCGTGCGCGTCGTAGACGTCGAGGCCGGTGACGGCCATCGTGTCGGTGAGCTTGGCGGATTGGGTGATGCCGTCCAGTGGGGCGACGATGGCGTGCTCGAACGCGGCCAGGCCGGCGAGCAGCGCCTGGGCGTCGGGTGAGCCGCGGCCGTCGAGGAGCGCGCCGGTGGCGGCCAGTGCGGGGATGATGAGCGGCTGTCCTGCCCGGTCGAAGTCTTGCAGGAGGCCGATCAGGTCGGCGTCGCCGCGGGCGACGTCGGCCAGGACGCCGGTGTCGAGGATGTACGGCGTGGGGGTGAAGTCACTCACCCGGTGCCGCCGGGAAACCGCGCTCGGTGAGCTGGCTGTTGACGTGCCGCATCATCCGGGCCACCCGCGCCGGGTCGGCATGGCGGGCGCGTTCGCGGAGCAGGGCCAGCGCACGCTGGTCGGTGATGCGCTTTTCCGCGATGGCGTCGTTGAAGACGGCGGCCACGCTGGTGGCCTTGCCGGCGGCGACGAGATGCTCGGCGTATTCGAGGACGCTGGGGTCCACGGTGATGGTGATCCGCGTCTTCCGGTCTCCGCTCATACCCGGGATCATACTCATGCTCGTGTGGGTCGGACGGCCTGATGGAAACAGCCTCGGCCGTGGTCACATCGCGGGCAACGCTGTACGGACAGCGTTCGGCGTGATGGACGGGGATGGGCAGGGGCGGCGTCGGAGGCGGCGGGGGGCGAAGCGGCGCCACGTCGTGCAGTTCTCCCTGGACGACGGTGAGTACGCCGAGCTGGAGGGGGCCGCGGTCCGTGAGGGGTTGTCGCGGGGCGCGTACGCGGCGAACGCCGCTCTGGCCGCCGCGCGGGGAGAGGCCGGCCCGCAGGTCGCCCCGTTGCGGGAGGCGCTGCGGGAGCTGATGCGGGCGAGCGAGCAGGTCCGGCGCATCGGGGTGAACCTCAACCAGACGGTGGCGGCGTTGCACTCGACGGGGCAGGAACCACTGACCCTGCGTCTGTACGCGGCGGCCTGCATGCGCCTTGTCGGCCGGCTCGACGAGGCAGCGGACGCCGTACTGCGGAAGCTTCCGTGATCGGCAAAGTCCGGCGCGGCGGCCGCGCGGCCGGGTTGCTCGCCTACCTGTACGGCCCGGGCAGGGCCAACGAGCACGTCAACCCGCACCTGGTCGCCGGCTGGCGGGACCCGGCCGAACTCGAGCCGCCGCTGCGGCCGAACGGAAAGCACGACCTGGCCCGGCTGGCCGCCCTGCTCAAGCAGCCGTCGGCGGCGATCGGCGAGGCCGAGCGCGTCTGGCACTGCATCGCCCGCGCCGCGCCGCAGGACCGGGAGCTGACCGACGCCGAATGGGCGCGCGTCGCGCGCGAGATCATGCACCGGACTGGGCTCGCGCCGCATGGCCAGGAGGCCGAGGCGGTGCGCTGGGTGGCCGTCCATCACGGCGACAATCACATTCACATCGTCGCGACCCTCGCCCGGCAGGACGGCCGCAGGCCTCGTATCTCCAACGACTTCTACCGGGTGCGGGAGGCCTGCCGGGCGATGGAGGACGAGCTCGAGCTGCGCCGTACCGCGCCGGGGGACCGCACCGCGGCCGCCCGTCCCACCCGCGGGGAGCGAGAGCAGGCCGGTCGGCGTGGCTGGGACGAGGTCCCGCGCGAGGCCCTGCACCGCCGGGTGGCCGCGGCCGTCGCCGCCGCGGCCTCACCGGAGGACTTCCTGGGCAGGCTGGCCGGGGAGGGCGTCCGGTTCAGGCTCCGCAGGGGAGACGGCGGCCAGATCGTCGGGTATGCGGTCGCGCTCGACCACCACCGCACCGCCGCCGGGACCCTGGTCTGGTACGGCGGCGGGGCGCTGGCCGCCGATCTGACCTGGCCCAAGCTGTGCGCCCGCTGGCGGCGTACGCCCCGGGACGAGCTGCGCGAGAAGGTCACGGCCGCCGCCCGCGCCGCGTGCGGCGAGGAGGACTTCTTCCGCCGCCTGGCCGCCGACGGTGTGCTCGTACGGCTGCGTCACAGCGAGATCAACCCCGGCCAGGTCACCGGGTACGCCGTCAGCCTGCCCGGCAGGACCCCGTCGGCCGAGCCGGTCTGGTACGCCGGGGGCCGTCTGGCCGGCTGGCTCACGTTGCCTCGCCTCAGGCAGCGGTGGGCTGCCGGTGACCGGGGATGGACCCAGGCCGAGCGGGAGGCGTTGTACGGCGAGGCCGCCGAGGCGACGTCGGCCGCGGCCGCCCGCCTCCGGCAGGACCCGGCCTCGGCCGCCGACATCGCCTGGGCGACGGCCGACGTCCTGCGCGTCGCGGCCGCCGCGCTCGGCAACCCGGTCCTGGCGAGGGCGGCCGAGCAGTACGAGCGCGCCGGCCGTAACGCCTACGGGCGGATCCCGTCGCCGTCGCCGGAGGGCGTACGGCTGCGTGCCGCCGCCCGGTTGCTGGCGCTCGCGGGCATCGCCGGCGGCCGGGACACGACGCTCGCCGGCGTGGCCCTGGTCGGCGCCCTGGCCTCCCTCGTCGCCTCGGTCGCCGACCTGCGCCAGGCCCGGCAGCAGGCGGCCCAGGCGGCCGCCGCCCGCCAGGCCGCAAGCGAGTTGCTCACCCAGGTCACGGTGTCGGCAATGCCCCCGGGCCAGGCTCAGCCCGTACGGCTGCGCGGTGACCTTCCGGGGCAGCCCGACGCGAGCATCAGGGAGCCTCGGCATGGATGGTGACCACTACGGCGACCCGCTACACGAAGCGCTGGGACGCGCCGCCGGGCGTACGGCTCAGCTGACCTCGCTGCTCGCGGTCGCCGCCCAGGTCGTCGTCGACATCCAGCGGCGCCGGGCCGAGATCGCACAAGCCCGTGACCTCGCCGCCAGGCGGGCACTGGAACGGCAGGCGCACGCCGTACGGCAGGCCGCCCGGGCACGCTGGGCTCCCGCCCACGACGCACACTGGCTCGGCGAGGCCGACCTGCTCGACGTCGGCAGGATCTGGAGCGCGGCCGTCCCGCACGCGGACGACGACCCCACCGCCGAGGCCGCCGTACGCAAATGCGAGGAACGGCTCCGCACGCTGCACCCGCACGCGATGGCGCACTACGACCAGTTGCGCGCCGACGGGCTGGACCGGCTGGCGGCGATGCACCAGGCCGCCCCGTCGTTCTCCCGCGACGCCCGCGACCCGGCTTCGCGCCGCGCGGCGGTAACGGTCGGCGTGGGGCAGGAGGCGGTTTTCGACCGCTTCGAACACGGCCCGTTCCGCGAGGACTGGGAACGCTCACGATGGGAGCGGGCCGCCGAGCAGCGGGCATGCGAACTCCTCGACGAGATGGAGGCCTGCCCCGGCGGCGCCACACCGCACATCGAGGAACTGCGCTCGACACTGGAGAGCCGTACCAACCTGCCCCTGCAGGCCATCGACGCGGCCGTGGCCGAGCGAGCTCGTACGGCCGTCGCCCTGGCCGCTCTCGACCACCCCCACACCATCACCCAGGTCGTGAACACCGCCGCCGCCGCGACGGCGAACCCCGAAGCCCCGGCCGTATCCCGGCCACGTGAGCTCACCTCGAGCGCGGTGATCCGTACTACCGCGTGAGGCAGCCGACGTGGAGCAGAACGGATCGCCGGAGGCCGCCTATGCGCGCCCGAGGTTGCCCAGCTTCAGCTCGTCCAACGGCTCGCCCGCGGGCGCGGAGAGGACCCCGGTGTCTCCCCGCCCCCGATGCCCGAGGAGGCTCACCCCCACGGGCGTGGGGAGGACACGGGGACCGCTCCGCTACGGAGGCCAAGCCGCAGCTCACCCCCACGGGCGTGGGGAGGACACGGGGACCGCTCCGCTACGGAGGCCAAGCCGCAGCTCACCCCCACGGGCGTGGGGAGGACGGGGCCGGGAGGGGGTTTCCATGGCAGAGGTCCGGCTCACCCCCACGGGCGTGGGGAGGACGATGCCCCGGGATGCTGCGAGCGGAAGCCCACCGGCTCACCCCCACGGGCGTGGGGAGGACCACGGCTTCCCGCCACAGCCAGCCGGCGGAGTCGGCTCACCCCCACGGGCGTGGGGAGGACCCACCGTCCAGGGCGTTGAGAGCCTGCGCTACCGGCTCACCCCCACGGGCGTGGGGAGGACACCTACCCACCGGGGTCCGGCCGACCGGCCGTCGGCTCACCCCCACGGGCGTGGGGAGGACGCCGGGCCGCCCGCCACCTCCACCGGTCCGGCCGGCTCACCCCCACGGGCGTGGGGAGGACCGTCAGCAGGTTCACGTACTCACGTTTGGAGGAGGCTCACCCCCACGGGCGTGGGGAGGACTCAACGGAGGGAGAGAACAGTGAACGGTGACCCGGCTCACCCCCACGGGCGTGGGGAGGACGTCGGCGTGGTCACGCACCCACACCCACACGTCGGCTCACCCCCACGGGCGTGGGGAGGACTCACCCCGGCATGGATGGTGCCGGGGTGACCCCGGCTCACCCCCACGGGCGTGGGGAGGACGACGCCGCCTCGGCCGCCGTCTGCGCCGCCGACGGCTCACCCCCACGGGCGTGGGGAGGACTCGTACAGGTCCACCTCGACCGTCGCCGCGTCCGGCTCACCCCCACGGGCGTGGGGAGGACCTGACCACGCCGGTAACCTCCACGCCGATCCGCGGCTCACCCCCACGGGCGTGGGGAGGACGTACCGGCATTCGGGTGGGCAGACCAGCGCGACGGCTCACCCCCACGGGCGTGGGGAGGACGTCGGCGTGTCCGAGCAGGGCATGGAGCACGCCGGCTCACCCCCCACGGGCGTGGGGAGGACCGGTTCGAGCTCGCCACGAGGACGCCCCCCACGGCTCACCCCCACGGGCGTGGGGAGGACGGCTTGCGGTCCGCCAGGGTCCATCCCTGTTCCGGCTCACCCCCACGGGCGTGGGGAGGACGGCGGCCCGGACGAGGATGTCTCGGCGGGCGACGGCTCACCCCCACGGGCGTGGGGAGGACTTCCCCAGCGACAACAACCCCTTCGTGAGGCCCGGCTCACCCCCACGGGCGTGGGGAGGACTGCCAGCTACCCGCCGCCGTGTACGTGAGCGTCGGCTCACCCCCACGGGCGTGGGGAGGACGACGAACTCGTCCAGCAGACCCTGGCCGAACGCGGCTCACCCCCACGGGCGTGGGGAGGACCGGTTATGCCAGTAATGCACGGTAGGACGCTCCGGCTCACCCCCACGGGCGTGGGGAGGACGAAAACGCCAGGGAACCGGGCGGGCCGGGCGGCGGCTCACCCCCACGGGCGTGGGGAGGACGAAAACGCCAGGGAACCGGGCGGGCCGGGCGGCGGCTCACCCCCACGGGCGTGGGGAGGACGGAACCCGGTCATGCGCTGGATGATCGACAACCGGCTCACCCCCACGGGCGTGGGGAGGACACGGAAAAGATTCGATATTCGAGGCGCGTGAGCGGCTCACCCCCACGGGCGTGGGGAGGACCGCTCGTGCTGCCGCTGGAAGCGACTGAACTCCGGCTCACCCCCACGGGCGTGGGGAGGACTCAGCGCCCGCGATCAGACCGGCACCGGCCAGCGGCTCACCCCCACGGGCGTGGGGAGGACGGTGTCGCCTTGCGGGGCTTGGCGGCCGGGTCCGGCTCACCCCCACGGGCGTGGGGAGGACTGAGCCGGAGCAGGCCACCGTCGGCGCCCTGGTGGCTCACCCCCACGGGCGTGGGGAGGACGGTAGTGTGCGTGCCCCCTTGGACGCGTTGCACGGCTCACCCCCACGGGCGTGGGGAGGACTTCGGCCCCCGCCCGAGCGACCAGGCCGAGGTCGGCTCACCCCCACGGGCGTGGGGAGGACGAGTCCTTCAACGCCGCCGCCAACCAGGCGATCGGCTCACCCCCACGGGCGTGGGGAGGACCTTGCCCGTGCCGACCTCGGCCACCTCGACCACGGCTCACCCCCACGGGCGTGGGGAGGACGGGTTCACTCCCGCAATCCTCGAATCCACGATCGGCTCACCCCCACGGGCGTGGGGAGGACACCGGCCGCAACGCCTCGATCGCCCAGGACTGGGGCTCACCCCCACGGGCGTGGGGAGGACACTTCCTGACCTGCTAGTTCACGATCTCACTTGCAGTTTCTGAGGCGGGGGTCGTGTCGACGGCGTTTGCCGCGAATCTGATCAACTGTAGGCCGTCGAAATCGATCACGTGACGACGGCGCTGCCCGGCCGTGCGCATGGCGAACCCCTGCTCGGTGTCGGCCGGGTGGATCAGGACAGCTACCCCGTCGCCGACGCTGGCGCTGACCGCCGACCAGAGTTCGTCGCGGACGCGGGCGGACACCGTTCCGACGTACAGGCCGGGCGTGGGTTCGATGAGCCAGCGTGACAGCGCCCCGCCGACGTGGTCGGGGATCGCCGTCGTGGAGATGACCACCATTGACGCCATCGCTACTCCAGATCCGCGAGGTCGGCGGCGTCGTACGACGTGGCCTCGAACCCGTAGTTCACCCCTGCGGGGAGTGGACCGGCCTGCGGGTCCCACAGGTGAACGAGATCCGGTGTCCGGTCGGCGGCGGGACTCTCGCCGTCGGACGGGTCGAACAGGGACCGAATGTCCATGACGATCTGCGGCATGAGCTTGAACGCGCGGAAGTCTTCACGCAGACGGCGCCGGGCTTCGCGTTCGGGATCCGTGGACGCGTGCAGGGAGAACGCGAGCGGGATCGTCACGCGGGCCTTGTACAGGTCGGCGATGTCGTAGACGAATCCCATCTGGGTTCCGCTGTGTACGAATCCCAGAGCAGGGGAGCAGCCCAGCGCCAGCACCGCGGCATGGACGACGCCTTGTTGACGGGGTCTTGGTCGTCCCAGGCGTCGGGGTCGTAGTTGCGCCTGAATCGCTTGATCCCGTACTTGGTCGCGAGCAGCCGGTAGAACGCCTTGACCCGCTGCCCTTCCAGGCCCCTCAACTGCGCGAGCGTGACGCCGTCCGGTGCGGAGGAGGTACCGAACCGCATCTCGTACATCCTGATCGCCACCTGCAGGCGAGTCTCGTCGGATGCCCAGGCGCGGGCCTGCTTCTCCAGCCATTTGGTCGTCAGCGGGGCGGGAAGGATCCCCGCGTAGCTGCGCACGCCCCCTGCGCCCACGCAGACCATGGACGTGCCGTGCCGGGCGAAGGTCGCCATGGCCGGCTGGGTGATGGACGTGCCCGGCCCCAGCAGAACACATGCGAGGGCGGCGGTCGGGATGTACACGCGATCGACGCCTCGGGAGGATTCGACCTGCGCGCACACCCCGGTGTCGTCCTGCACGATCCGGACGGCTTCGGCGTAAAGGAACGACAGCGAGTCCGCGATCCGCGGCAGCATCGCCAGCGTCGGGGCCGCCAGTTTGCGGCGTGCCGCTGTCGTCATCTGCCCGCCAGCGCGAGACTGAGCAGGCCGCAGCCGTAGGACTTGCCGCGCCCGATGCCTTCCAGCACGGCTCGGCGGGCGAGGTCGGCATCGGTGACGGTGGCGGTTCCGTCGAAGCGGACGACGGCATGGCGGATGCCGCCCTTGGCACGGATATCGCGCTGGGACTGCGCGGAGACGGTCATCACCGCCAGGCCGTTGTCGGCTGCCCGCTGGGCCCACCACTGCTCGGCCGCCGCTCCGCGGAGCGCCTGGATCTTCCCCGCGTCGGGGCCCGCGTTCTTGCCGAGCCGCTTGGAGGGCTGGTTCGCGATGCCATATCTGAGCACAAAAGGCCATTTTCGGTCATGTATTAACTCCTGTGCACTCTTAAAATGGGAGGTCTGACACGATCTGACGTACTTATTTGTGGACCTATATCGTCAATCGGCCATCCTTGGACAACGTATAGCTCGTACATTCCTGCCCAGGAAAGGGGGCGGGGCAAGGAGGAGAGATTGAAGATCAGGATAGAGCTTGATGAAGAAGACTTGCGTGATACTTTGCGACGTTTTGGGCGTTATGCCTGGTGGGTCGCCCTGTTTGCGGCCGGACATTTGACTGCGACCTGGTGGTGATCTTCATCAGGCCTCCCCATCTGTGGGGGTGTGCCAGTACGTGCTGAACGTTGGCCAAAACTCCCCACGATCCAAGTGGGGGTGCCACTCCAGCAGGGCTATCTCTGCCTCGGTTTACCTTTCCTTCCCGCCAGTGATGGATGGTGTGACTTGAGAGATGAAATTGACCTTAGATCGCCGTGGGGCAAATTGGGTGGCGGTGACCTTCCTCATCCCCTTATCTGTCACGCCATCGATACCATGGCGGTGGCTGAGTTGTTGTTCGACAAGCTAATAAGCCCCCGGCTCCGATCGAAGTTTGTGGCGGCGTTCACACCGATCGGTGAGGCGCGTGCGTGGGTGGCGTTCTTCTGTGGTCTTCATGATCTCGGGAAGTTGTCGCCGGCCTTCCAAGCAGTGAGGGCCGATGCGGCGGTACGGCTGATGGGGGAGCCCGCAGCCGGAGCGATCCGGCAGATGCCGGATTACAAACGTGTAGGACGCATCGACACTCCGCACGGAGTCCTGACGGCAGTTCGGGTCGGACCGATGCTCAGGGCGTGGGGAGCCGACCTTCGCACTGCCCAGGACCTGGCGAACGCTATCGGTGGGCACCACGGCTTCTTCTTAAGGAGCGAGACCCTGCGGGAAGCTCGGAACGGGTTCCGTGATCAAGGTGATGATCTTTGGAAGGGCTGGTGCGTCAGACTCGCTGAGCAGCTTCTTCACCTTCGGGAGTTGCCGAAGCCGTCGGAGGCAGCGTGGGCGCAGTTGCACGTCGAGACCGACTTGCTGGTGGTCCTGTCGGGACTGACCTCGGTCTCCGACTGGATCGCCTCGGATGAGAGAAACTTCCCCTACGCGGGCGCCGACGTCGACCTTGACGCCTATGTTCAGCGCGCGGCGGAGCGGGCCCATGAAGCTGTGAGTCGGCTCGGTTGGATCTCCTGGGAGCCTCCGGAGGAGGGGCGGTACAAGAACCTCTTCGGTGAGGAGCCGCGCCAGATGCAGCTGGATGTCGAACAGCTCACGTACGAGCTCGGTGGCCCACTGATGCTGGTGGTGGAGGCTCCGACAGGGGAGGGGAAGACGAAGGCCGCCCTACAGGCGGGAGCTCGATTGGCACGTTCCCGCCGTACTCTCGGTCCCGGTGCGGGGCTGTACTTCGCCACCCCGACCAGGGCAACCAGTAATCAGGCCTACTGCGAGCTCAGTGACTTCATCGGCAGACATCAGCCGGAACTCGCGGTGAGGCTGCTGCACAGCGGTGCCGAGGACTTCCTCATCGCTCAGCGGGTGCGGGCACAGGAGGACGAGGTGCTTCAGCCCAGCGCCGTGGATGAGGGCGGCGACCCGGCAGTAGCGGTGGACGCTCGCGATTGGTTCACCCGCAAGAAGGGGTTGCTGGCACCAATCGCGGTCGGCACGGTGGACCAGGTGCTGATGGCGGGGATCCGATCGAGGCATGTCTTCGTCAGGATGACCGGCCTGTCCGGCAAGGTCGTCGTCATCGACGAGGTGCACGCCTACGACCCGTACATGTCCACGATGTTGGACCGGGTCCTGCAGTGGCTGGGTTTCCTCGGTGTGTCGGTGATCCTTCTATCGGCCACGCTGCCGGCCCACCGGCGTGCGGATCTCGTCCGCAGGTGGCAGTCGGAACTGCTCGGGCACGACGTGACGGCCCCCGCCCCCGACGTCACGGTCGGCTACCCCCGCATCACCTACGCCACCGCCGAGACGAGCGAAACGATCCCGACTGCCGTAAGCGACCTCAATGCCGACCGCCGTATGACCGTGCTCAAGGTCCCTGACGAGGAGTTGGTCAACTGGTTGCTGGAGCAGGTACGTCCTGGTGGCTGTGTTGCTGTGATTCACAACCTGGTGAGACGGGTCGCGAATACGCAGGAGGCCTTAGAGGAAGCCATCAGCCGACTTCCTGAAGAGGAACGGCCGCGGCTGTATGTCATCACCGGACAGTTGTCCGCGAAGGCAAGAAATGAAGTCGAAAACGAACTCCGTCTCGCCTTCGGCCCCCCGCCACGTGAAGACCCGCCGGACAGTTCACGCATGGAGCAGCGAGGCGATGCCGCGCGACCGCCTCGGGCCATCGTGGTGGGCACGCAGGTGCTGGAGTCCAGCCTTGATCTGGACTTCGATTTGCTGGTCAGTGATCTCGCTCCAATCGACTGTCTCATCCAGCGTATGGGCCGCGTGCACCGCCATGGAGACGCGCACCTTCGCCCCGCCCACATGGCGAAGCTCACGTTGGCCATTACCGGGATCGAGGAGACGGGCAAGGGGCCGAAGCTCCCCCCATATACCGGGAGCATTTACCCGAAAGCGGTCATGTGGCGTACCTGGGCTCTGCTGCGGGATCGTGCGGAGATCCACTCACCCGGCGACGTGTCCGAACTGATCGAGAAGGTGTACGGGCCGCAGCCGGTGGCCTGCCCGTCGGGGTGGATGGACCTCGATGAGGCAGCTCAGACGCTGCAGAAGTCGCACGCCAGCCAAAGATTCGACGCTCGGGTGATCTATCTGCCCTGGCCTCGTCGGGATATGCCGCTCACGGACATGACCAAACGAGCAGGAAGCTCCCGCCAGACCCGCAGGGAAGGACGCCCGACATGACCAACGCCCTCGAATACACAGAAGGCATCGACGCGGCGGTCACTGTGGTGCTCCTGCATGAGGATCCGATCAGCGGTGAGATCCTCCCCGTCGAGGGGAACACGCCTGTCGACCTCGCTGAGGGTACGCCACCGGCACCCGAGCTGGTTGCTCAGCTGCTCGACTCCAGTGTCCGCCTCACCGCGCCCGATGTTCCCCGCGAGATCGTCGAGGCCGTCACCGAGCTGCCTGTCCCGGCGAATTTCGCGGAGAGCCCTTGGCTGCGTGCGCACCGGGTGCTGACCCTTCGCGGTAACCGCGCAGCCCTGGGCTCCTTCCGGATGTATTACAGCCCACGTCTCGGACTCGTCGTCGATGAGCTGCCCAGAACGGATACAGGCGAATGACCCTGGACAAAGGGAAGGTGAACGCGACCTTCGATCTTGTTGCGGAGCGGTGGCTGCCGGTCGAGCGCGTGGATGGCTCCTCCGACTGCCTGGGACTGCGGCAACTACTGCTGGAGGCGCGGGACATCCGGCGGTTGTCGGCCGAGACACCCACGGTGACCGCCGCCCTCTACCGCCTGGTGCTCGCCTTCGCGCACCGCGCCTACGGCCCCGCCGACAGCAGGGCGTGGGTCACGTTGTGGGACGGGAAGTTCGCTCAGGAACCGCTGGTTTCCTACCTGTCCCAGCACCCTGGACGTTTCGATCTCTTCGATCCCGAGTGGCCGTTCCTGCAATGCCCGGCGTTGGCGACCGGTAAGCCGACAGGCGCGGCCAAGCTCGTGCCCAGCCGTTCCGTCGGCAACAACGCGACCCTGTTCGATCACACCACCGCACGTGATCGGGTCACCCTTGAGCCCGCGGAAGCCGCGCGATGGCTGATGACAGTTCACGCCTACGACCCAGGCGGCCTGAAGACCCCCTACAGAAAGGTCAAGTCGTCGGAGCGTGCTCCCGCGAACCTGTTCGGCATGGTGCTGGTCGAAGGGACGACTCTCCACGAGACCCTGCTCCTCAACATGCCGATCTACAAGCCCGAGCACGAGCAGCCGGAGCCCACTTCTCCCGAGGATCGGCCGCTGTGGGAGGTAAACGAGCCTCCAAACCCGGAGCCGGATGAGCGGTCCCCGCTCGGATGGACCGACCTGCTCACCTGGCCCTCACGACGAGTGCTTCTGCTCCCGTACGACGATGGCACTGGCGTAGTCGTCGACAAGGTCGTCATCACCCCGGGTACGCGTCTACGCGGTGACCTGGCGGACATCGAGCTGTTGGCCGCCTTTCGTCGGCCGCCCCGCAAGGCCAGGCAGAAGAAGAGGGAGGATTTCCGTGCGGTGCGCCTGGATGGGCGCCGTGGTATCTGGCGGCATACGGAAGCGTTCCTCCTGGCCGGCGATGAGGATACGCGGCGCCGCCCCCGGGCGCTGGGCCATATCGCGGACCTCGTAGAAAGCGAGACCATCCCGGAGGAGACCGTCTACACGATCCGGGTCTTCGGACAGCAGCTCGGGTCCAAAGGCGCGGTGGTGGAGTCGTGGGCGGAAGAGGCCGTCTCGGCGCCGGTCGCGCTGCTGCGCGCACGTCACGCGCCGGTGGGTCCCATCATCGGCCATGCCGTCGATCTCGCCGATCAGGCCGGTGGCGCCCTTCGCGACATGGATCGTGACTTCTGCACGGCGATGCAAGCGGAGCCGGGCGTGGGCATCGACCTTCCGTACTGGGCGCAGCTGCCGCAGCCCTTCGACGAGTTCCTGCGCAAGCTGGCGGAGGCGCGCCGCAACGGGCAGCCGGAAACGGATGCGATCCAGGGTTGGGTGCGGGCCGTGCGGAAGGCGGCCACTGCCGTCGCCGACCGCTGGGCCTATGGATCCCCCCGTAAGGGACGCAACCTTTCTGAAGCCGGCAAGCAGTTCGGCAAGTTCACGGGTGTGCTGCACCACCTCACGGAAGTGTTCGTCGCGAAAGTCATGAATTACGTCGAAGAGGAGGTCTCTTCTTGATTCCCCAGGCGTCCTCACTTGAGGAGATCCGCCAACGGCGCCGCCGATTCATCAGTCATCTGTACGGGCTGCACGCCAAGCTCGAGTCAGGGCGGCAGCACCAGAGCGCCGAGGCCCGACGCGAACTGGCTCTGCTGCGCCGTTCTCTCGCCGGCGGCCGCCAGGAGGCGGATGCGTACGCGGTGGTCTTCCCCTACGACCCTCCGGTTGACGAGCAACAGGCATGGTTGCTCGTGGCCGGCCTGTTCGCCCTGCATCCCCAGCCCCGGTCGCGAACAGCGTCCGACCCGTCAGGTGCACAACGCCGGCCATCCCGCTCCATCGGCGTGTCCATGAGGCGGCTCGTGGAACGCCGAAGTTCTGCGGAGCGCAGATTCCTTCAGCTGCTGGGCGTCGACCGAACGGCCCTGCCGCACTATCTCCGGCAGGCCGTGCAACTCCTGCACACCGAAAACATCCCGCTCGACTATGACCGGCTGCTCAATGACGTCGTGAGTCTCATGAGCGAGCACCACGACGCGGAGCGTGCCCATCGCGTACGGCTGACATGGGCCCGCGACTTCCACCGCCAGGTCCGTGAAACCCCGGCGAACGTCCCCGCCGCCCCAGCCACCTGACCATTCCCCCGTAGGAGAACTAATGATCATCGAGCTTCACCTGCTGCAGTCGTTTCCGGTCAGCAACCTCAACCGCGACGACATCGGGCAGCCCAAGACCGCCACCTTCGGCGGGGTCACCCGCGGGCGGATCTCCAGCCAGAGCCTGAAGCGAGCAGCCCGGCAGCTGTTCAACCAGTACGGGCTCAGCGCCGACGAGACCGGCGTGCGCACCAAGCGACTCCTGGACAACGCCGCCAGGCTGCTTGCCGACCAACGCGGCCGTGACGCCGAGCGCAGCCAGGTGGTAGTGGGCGCGGGTCTTGAGGCGCTCGGCTTCGGCGTCGATGCCAGCACCAGGCTCACTCAATACCTCCTGTTCGTCGGCCCACAGGCGAGTGAACTGCTGGCCGACTTCTGCGATCGCCAGTGGGATCGCCTTGAGAAGGCGGCCGCAGCGAAGGCAGCGGAGGCGAAGAAGGCTGCAGCCAAGAAGAAGACCGGGGACTCCGGCGAACCGGAGAGCGCCGTCAAGAGCAAAAAGATCAAGCCGGACAAGGAGACTCTGGCAGAGGCACAGAGGATCCTGGATGCCCAGCAGGTCGCCGACATCGCACTGTTCGGACGAATGATCGCCGACAACAAGGACTTCAACGTCGAAGCCGCCTCCCAGGTGGCCCACGCCCTGTCCACCCACGCCGTTGTCAACGAGTTCGACTACTACACCGCTGTTGACGACCTCAAACCGCAGGATGAATCCGGGGCCGACATGATCGGCACTGTCGACTTCAACAGCGCCTGCTACTACCGGTACGCCAACCTGGACTTGGACCAGCTGACCAAAAACCTCGGCGGGGATGTCGACCTGACCATACGTACGGCACGGGCATGGCTGTACGCCCTCGTCCACGCCGTCCCCACCGGCAAGCAGAACTCCATGGCTGCCCGGACCATGCCGGACACCTTGATCGGGGTCATCCGCGAGACGGGAGCCTGGAACCTGGCCAACGCCTTCCTCCGGCCAGTCACCGGCTCCGACCTCATGAGCCTGTCCACCCAGCGGCTGATCGAGCACCTGGGGCAGCTGCGCAGCTTCTACGGAGGCAAGGACATGTCCGTGACAGCCGCCTCGGTCACCAGCACGCTTCCCGGCATCGACGAAGCCGAACGGGCCGTAACCCTGGAGGAGTTCAGCAGCCGGGTCTTGGCTTCCATCGAGGCCTGATCGATGACCCTCTCCCTGGCACTCTGCCTCGACGCCCCCATGCAGTCCTGGGGCATCCGATCCCGTTTCACCGTGCGCGAGACCACCAGAGAACCCACCAAATCTGGCATCGTGGGTCTGCTCGGCGCTGCCCTTGGGATCCCTCGCGACGACGAGAAGCAACTGCGCCGGCTGGCGAGCTTGCGCATGGCCGTACGAGTGGATCGCGAAGGCATTCTGGAGCGGGACTACCACACGGCACAGAACGTCCCCACCACGGCGGGGACGGGCCACCGCACGGTGGTCAGCGAGCGGTGCTACCTGGCCGACGCGCTATTCCTCGTCGTGCTCGAAGGAGACGAGGCCACGCTCACCAAAGCCGCCGCGGCCGTGCAACGTCCGCACTGGCCGCTGTGCTTCGGACGTAAGCCCTTCGTGCCGGCCCGCCCGCTGACGCGCACCGGCCGCCCCGGAGAACCACGCACCGGTGAAGGTCTCCAGGAAATGCCCCTCGACACGGTCCTGCGTGAGCACCCCTGGCTGGAAACACACCCCAAGGCAAACGATCGGGCGCTTGCCGATCTGCAGCGCGGCGAGGCCACCGAGCTACGCACCATGATCGAATGTGACGCAACCGTCCCCGGAGCCGAACCGAGACACGACCAACCCATCTCCCTCGTCCGGCACGACCGGCGCTTCACGACCCGCTCCGTATTGTCCGGGTACGTCACACTTTCCAAGGAAATGATCTCAGCAGGAGACTCGGGTGTTTCTGAGCAAGCTCAAGATTGACGTGACCTCGCGGGAGTTCCGCCGCGACTACGCCGACGTACATCAGATGCACCGCACGGTGATGGCGGCATTTCCGCAAGTCGACGGGGAGCAGCCACCACGACAGGAGCACGGCGTGCTCTGGAGGCTCGACCAGAGCCAGCGGGGATACCTGCTGTATGTGCAAAGTCGTGTCCAGCCCGACTGGTCTGGCCTGCCGAAGCACTACCTCACCGAGCCGCACCAGGTGCGGGACCTGCAGCCTCTCTTCGACGCCATCGTGGGAGGCCGCGGATTCGCGTTCCGCCTGGTGGCCAACCCCACAAGGGCTGTCAAGCGCGACGAGAAGCAGCAGAGCAAACGCGCTGAACAGGGAAAGCGGAACCAGCCACGCCGTGTCGTTCACCGCACCCCTGAGGCTCAGATCGACTGGCTGATTCGTCAGGGGGAACGCAACGGTTTTGTCATTCCGGCGGGTAAAAACGGCCGTCCTGACGTCGCCCCCACTCCGGCATTCCGGATACAGGGCAAGACCTACATCAGCGACGAAGCGCAGAAAGTCAGCATCGATCACGTCCGCTACGACGGCCACCTCATCGTCACAGACTCCGCGCTCTTCGCCTCAGCTGTAAGAGACGGCATCGGCCGGGGCAAGGCCTACGGCTGTGGCCTACTCAGCCTCGCCCCAGCCCAGAGATGAAGCGAAGTCCGCGTATCCTGCAAAGAAGCGGCTCTAATCGGACAATCTTCCCAAGCCCGGGTGGCGTCCCACAGGGACCGGAACAAGGTCTATACCGCGTCCTCCTTGCGGCGTGGGGAGGACCGGCCCCTGACCCTGGCCGAGCTGCGCCGCCGCGGCTCACCCCCACGGGTGTGGGGAGGGCCTGGTCCGGGTGGCTCCGCCGTACACCACGCTCGGCTCACCCCCACGGGCGTGGGGAAGACCCACATTAACCATCATTCCCTCAATGCGAGGCAGGCTCACCCCCAGGGGGGTGAGGACGACCTGATCGAGGTGGGCTCACCCCCACGGGCGTGGGGATGACGCGCCGGACGCGGCGTGGCGGGATGTGGGGTACGGCTCACCCCTACGGGCGTGGGGAGGACACTTCCTGACCTGCGGGTTCACAATCTCGCTAGCTCTTTTCGAAGCGAGAAATGCGGCGGCCGAGCAGGGCTATATACCTGATCAACTATAGCCACTGGCACCGACGCTCTTCTCCTTAAGCGATGCGATAGTAGACGCCGGATCACTGACCGGGCAGGACGGGAGTGCTGGTGTCATCCGTGGCCGTCTTCGGGTGGGTAGCCGTACTGCAGGTAGACGGTGCGGCCGGTTTCGGCGGCCTGCAGGCAGGCGTTGATGCGACGCGCCATGTGAGGGGCCAGTCGGGCGTTCCGCTCCGGGCGGGTGGACCAGGCGACGGCCGACAACTCCTCGTCGCAGGGGCGGGTGACGGCCGCCTCTGCCGGGCTCAGGACGCCGCCGTCGAACACGAAGTTGACCAGCGGGGGCTGTCCGTCGCTTTGGGCGGGGACGACGTCGACGGCCAGCAGCCTGCCCGGGCGAAGGGCCAGGCCGATTTCCTCCCGCACCTCGCGGACGGCGGCCTCCCAGGGGTATTCGCCGTGCTCGAGAGCGCCACCGGGGATCTCCCAGGTGTCGGAGCGGTAGGTGGGCCGTACCAGCAGCACCCGGCCGTCGCTGTCACGGAGCACGACGCCCGCGCCGACCAGGTGGTGCGGCAGCCGGGCGTAGTACTCGGCGGGAGGCAGAGGCGGCTTGGACATGGGACGACGGTAACCGCCGGCCCCGGGCCATCCCCGCCGTAGCCGGCAAAGCGCGTTCCCGATCTGCCTTTCTTGCCGGTCGCATCCGGGCGCCGCCCCGGTCTGCCGCGCCGCTACGTTCCGGGGCCGTCCAGAGGGAGCATCAGTACGTCCATCCAGGGCGCGTCCGGCCAGCCCGGGCGGAGGCGGGCGACCGGGCGCCAGCCCCATCGGGCGTAGGCGCCGTAGGCGGTGGTGTTGCCCGGCCGTACCAGGAGGCTGGCCCGCTTTTCGGGACGGCCGGCGAGGAGGTGGTCGTGCAGCGCGCGGGCGATGCCCCTGCCGGTCCACGCCCGCCGCACCATGATCTCGGAGAAGGCGAAGGTGCGGCTGCCGTCTTCGACGGTGAATCCCGGCTCCGGCTCGGCTTCCAGCCCGTCCCACCACCGGGTGTCCGGCATGAGCTGCCAGCCCCACGCCTGGCCGACCGGCTCGTCCCCGTCATAGGCCATGACCAGGTCGAAGCCGCCTCGCCGGGTGTAGGCGTCGAAGCGGGTCATGAACGCCTCGTCGCCGGCGAAGGTCTCGCCGGTGGCGATGCGTTCGGCGTAGGCGTCGCGGTGGATCAGCGAGACGACGTCGCGCCGGGCGCGGGCGCCGGCGGTGTCGTAGTGCGTGAAGACGATCGCGTCGAGTCCGGCCATGGCTGCATCCTCCGGGTTCAGGCGGAGATGGGGGCGAGCATGCGCGCTGCCGCGTCGAAGCGCTCGCAGAACTCCTCGTCCAGGGCTTGGGCTGCCTTTCGTACGGGGCGCAGCTCATCCAGCACCCGCACCGATGTGAGCCGCCCGCCCAGGTCGGGCAGGATGGCCGTCCCCTCCTGGATCGCGGTCCGGTGGTCGCCTGTGGCCGAGGTCGCCGAGGCGAGGCGGGCCCGGTAGTAGGCGCGGTCACGGGGGGAACGATCGGAGTCGCTGAGAACGGCGCGGTACAGGTTGGCCGCGCGGGCCGGGTCGCCGAGCTGGATCCGGCCCATCGCCTCGTACCCGGTGATCTCCGACTGGGTGACGAAGGCCGTCCACGAGTGCTGGGTGTCAGGGTCGGGGCCGCGGTCCAGCTCATGACGGGCATGCGAAATCGCTCCGCGGAAGGCCACCTCGTCGTCGAGTTGGGCGTAGGCGAGGGCCTGACGGAGGGCGACCAGCGCGTGCAGGGTTGGCGCGTGGGTGTGACGGGCGGCGTCCGCTGCCCGGTCGGCGAACCGCAGGGCCTCGCGTGCGGCGCCGCGGCGGCCCGACACCCGGGCCAGGTGGGTGGCCTGCTGGGCCATGTTCACGTACACGTGAACGATCACGTGCGTGTCACCGGAGCTTCCGGCCAGCAGCGCGGCCTCGCCGTACAGCGCGCGGGCGAGCGGCTGGTCGCCTGCGTCGTAGGCGAGCCAGGCGCTGACGAGGCCGAGGTCGGCGGCCACGACGAGCAGTTCTCGGCCGACCGCGGCGGTGTAATCCGACTCATCGAGCGTCGCCCGGGCTCGGGCGAAGATCCTCGTTGCCTGACTCAGCAGACTGGCTCCGCCGGCGATGCGGTCCTGGCTGCGTAACCGCCCAAGGACGGCGTGCAGGTAACGCACATGCGCCCGGTCGACGCGCGGGGGAGGAGGCAGCAGCGCGGACACGGCAAGGCCGGAGGCCACCGCGCCGAACTCTCGACGATCGAGATCCACATCAACTCCCCAGCACCCGGCCTCATCGTCGCTTTCCAGACTGGCATCCTCCCGGCCGAGTATCAGCGGCAGCAACGCCGAGCGCGGCATCCCGAGCTCGTCACGCACCCGCAGGATCTCGCGCACGTCGTGGAAAGTGAACCGCTGACGCCGTTCGATCTTCGTGACCACCGACTGCGACCAGCCCAGCAGGTTGCCGAAGTCGAGCTGACTCATCCCCGACGCCCCACGCAGAATCGCCAGCACCGCGCCCATATCGACCCGGGCGAGCGCCTGACGCAGCGGAAGCGAGTCCCAGATCCACGTCGGGGTGACGCCGCCCGATTCGCGGGCCGCCCGAAGACAGGGCCCGCACAGCGGCTCACTGTTGTACCGGCTGATCTTGGCGTAGCGGCATGCCGGACAGACCCGATCGCTGTTCGCACTGGGGCCCACCCGGCTTCCTCCACCAGCCAATGATCACGTCAGTTGGTCGTCCTGATTCCGCCGCCGAACCGGCGAAACGATCTCACGGTAACCACAGCCCGGTGGCTCGGACCGGGAGAACTTCACCATCGCGGAGATCGCCGAGACCGTGCAGGCCGCGGTGCCCAGATCGCGGATCGACCGCGGCCCGGAGCGGGACGAGGCGGACGCGCGGGACTACCGGACGTCCTTCGCCCGGCTCGCGACCGCCTTCCCCGGCGCCTGCACCACCCACCTCTCCGAGGGAGTACGCGAGATCGCCGACGCGATGGACGCCAAGGAACTGGGCGACCCGGACCTGCCCGAGTACGACAATCTCCGCGGTCTGGTCGCCTCCCGCAACGCTGGGCGCATCACCGCGGCCCGATCACTCGCGTGCGAGCGCCTGCACGCTGAGTACGCCGCCGCCGATTGGAGCGTCCAGTGAGCCGGCCCGAGGACATGCCGTTCCTGCCGTGGAACCGCCCCTCCGTCGGAGATGAGGAGATCGCCAAGGTCACCGACACCCTCCGCTCCGGCTGGCTCACCCACGGCCCGAAGGCGACCCAGTTCGAGCAGGCCGTACGGGACGCCCTCGGCGTCGAGGACGCCTTCGCCGTGTCCTCCTGCATCGCGGCCCTCCACCTGGCCTTCCTCGCCGCCGGCATCGGCGACGGCGACGAGGTCATCACCCCGGCCCTGACCTTCTGCGCGGCCCCGAACACGCTCCTCCAGACCGGAGCCCGCCCCGTCTTCGTCGACATTGAACCAGTCACCTTCAACATCGACCCGGAGGCAGCCGAGGCCGCGATCACCGACCGTACGAAGGCCGTGGTCATGCACTACGGCGGGCACCGTTCCTCAAGACTGTGCATGAGTGACATTCACAGCCGCGTGCTCCGAACGGTTTTGGGCACGCTGGTCGCCCGCGTTCGCTCCGCGGCCGGTCCCCGGGCATCGTGTGCCCGGTCCGGGGCTGCGGGGGCGGGGTCCCTCACGCCCGGGGGTGTCCGGTCGGGCCTGGACGGTCCGATGCCCGCGACGATCGCTCTGGTCGTCGCGGGGCGGTGCCGTCCGTCGCCGGATCGGATGCCCCTGGGCGCGTCGTCCGATCGCCACGGCGGCAGCCTCATGGCGACTGGTCTTCCGGTTCTTGCTGGTGAGGGGTTTCTGCCAGTGCTGGGCACCCCATTTCGAGGTGTAGGCCGGATCGACGGCGATGACCGTGATGCCGGTGGCGTCGGCCATCGCGGTCAGGCGGGCGCGGAGCCTGCCGGTCGGCATCCCGGAGATCAGCTGCCGGAACCGTTTGCGGCGGCCGTGCTTTTCCCGGGTCGTCTCGGCGGTGAAGTCCAGGTCCTCGATCGCGATCGCCCGCACCCCGCAGGCGCTCGCCCAGTTCAGCAAGCGGGTGAGGGCGTGACGGACCTGCGCGTCCCGATGCTCCGCACTCCCCGACAGGTCGTAGCCGAAGCGGCGGGGCGTTCCGATGGGGTTGCCGTGCCGGTCCAGGTGCCAGGCGGCCAGATGATCGGCGTTGGTGTCCACCCCGATCACCCCCTCGGCCAGCGCCGCCTGCAGCGGGATGGCCGGGGCGGGGGCGTGCTGCCAGGAAGCGGTCAGGTACCACCGCCCCCGCACCACGTCATGGTGGATGCGGTAGGCGACGGCCCGGTTGGCTGCCACCCGGTCGGCCCACTGCTCGCCCCGGTGCGCGAACCGCGCCCGTGCCGTGAGGACGTACCGGCCGTGCGGCGCGTTGGCCAGGTGTGCCAGCGGCGCCGGCAGCCGGATCGACACCTCACCCTCAGGTGTGACGCGGATCGTCTCATTGCCGTACCGCTTACCCGACTCCCCATCCGCGTGCAGGAACCACCGCTCGGCCTCCCACCGCGCCCGCCACTCCTGCTCGGTCAGCTGTGCGGCCTCCAGGTTGTGCCGGGCCCGCGCAAGGCGCTTGCCCCCGCGTACGACGTGCACCACCCCGGCCGCCTGGTCGGCCCGCTCCCGTTCCAACCGGGCTGTGAGGGTGTGCAGGCGGCGGGTCTTGGCATGCCATTCGGCCCGGGAGCGGTACCCGCCGGGGGCCTTCCCCGTCCCCTTCTGCCCGATCGGCAGGGACAACCGGTGCGCGATCGTACGGATACCGGCTTCGAGGTCGCGGATGTGTGCGGCCTGGCCGCGCCGGGCCAGCGCCCACTGGTCATGGGTGGCCTTGGTGATCGATCCGGCCCAGCGCGAGGACGACGGCCCGGTCAGCGCACGTTTGCGCGCCGCCCACTGCTCGCCGTCATGGCCGAGACCGGCCGCACATCGTGCCTTGAGATCTGTGCCCGCCAGCGACCCCAGATGGCCTCCCACCAGCCGCAACACCATTTCATCGCGGGCGGTGAGGTGTTTGAGCCGGTCGCGTACGGCCACCCCGGCAGGGCCCGGGACGACGAACGGCGCATCGATCCGGCGCAGCTCAGCCATGCCGGGCGGCCTCCAGTGCCATAGGGGTGATACCAATCACGGCTTTCGGCGTGGCGCCGGCCGGGATCGTGCGGGGCCCGGCCCGCACAGCGGGCACCGGCGGGGTGCCGTTACGGAACCAGCGGTACGCCGTGTGGGGACCGGCCCCCTGTACTCGCGCCCATTCCGTAACATTCACGTTGCGTAGAGTAACCTACGGCCGTACGCGCTCATGTACCCTCAAGGGCCAGCAGTTCCTTACCCCTGCGACCTGCTCGCGATCCGCAAGCTCGCCGATGACCACGGGCTCCTGCTGATCGAAGACGCCGCCCACGCCCTGTACGCCACCCGCGACGGCAGGCGGGCCGGCAGCGTCGGCGACCTCGCCACCTTCAGCTTCTACGCGAACAAGGTGATGACCACCGGCGAAGGCGGCATGCTCGTCGGCCGCAGCGACCTGGTCCAGCGCGCCCGCCTGCTGGGCCGGCACGGCATCGACTCCTCGGTGTGGCAGCGGCACGGCACCCGCAGCACCGCCGACTACGAGGTGATCGTGCCCGGGCTGAAGTACGTGATGCCCGACATCACCGCGGCCATCGGCGTCCAGCAGTTCCGCAAGCTGCCCGCCTTCACCGCCCGCCGCGCCGAGATCGCCGCCACGTACACCCAGGCACTGGCCGACCTGCCCGGCCTGGCCACGCCGACCGTGCTGCCCGGCGTCGAACCCGGCTGGTTCCTCTACTCGATCTTCATCGACCCCGGCAGCGCACCGCTCACCCGCGACCAGGTCGCCGAACATCTCCTGACCGACTACGCGATCGGAACCAGCAGACACTTCACACCCGTCCACACCCTGCAGCTCTACCGTGGTGCCATCACACGTCCGCTGCCGGTCACCGAAACGGCCGCAGCGCGTCAACTCTCCCTGCCCTGCTCCCCCGCCATGACCTCCCAGGAGTCGGATCGGGTCATCAGCGCCGTTCACGCTCTGTGGAACCGCTGAGACCGGGAACGGAGTCGGTCGCCCCAGCACTCCACGGCGTACGGCTCTGCGCGTCCGAGAAACCACCACGCCCCTCGCGTTCGCGCCGACGTCCCGGCTGCGCATCGCTAGGGTGATCCGCGGCAAGACGACGAAGCCCACGGATGACGAGACCACCGTGCTCGCCCTCGGCACGCGGCACCACTCCTATGCGCCGAGCTGTCGAATCCCCTCCGGGAGACATGATGACCAGCCTGAAGCCCACCATCGACGTGGTGGTCCTCACCATGAACGACCGGCCCGAGGCGTTCGGGCAGGCGATGGCTTCCCTCCTCGCCCAGCAAGACGTCGATCTACGCGTGGTCATCGTGGGTAACGGCGTCGAGCCCGACTACGTCCCCGTCGGCGTGCACACCGTGACGCTGCCCGTCAACACGGGCATCCCTCAGGGCCGCAACGTCGGCGCGGACGCACTCGCCGGCCCGGGCTGCGGCGAGTTCATCTTCTTCTTCGACAACGACGCCATCCTCCCTACGCCCGGCACGCTCGCCCGGCTCGTCGCCGAAGCCCGCCGCCACCCCGAAGCCGCCTACATCCAACCCCGCATCGCCGACCCCGACACCGGCGTCACCATGCGCCGCTGGGTCCCGCGGCTGCGCGCGGGCGACGCCACACGGCCCGGCACCATCACCGTCATGGCCGAAGGCGTCGTCCTCCTCCGCCGCGCCGACTACGAGCAGGCCGGCGGCTGGCCGGGCCACTTCTTCCTCTTCCACGAAGGCATCGATCTGAGCTGGCGGCTGTGGGACCTCGGGCGTACGGGCTGGTACGCGCCCGAGATCGTCATCCACCACCCCGCCACCGACCCCGCCCGACACGCGCAGTACTACCGCCTCGTCGCCCGCAACCGAGTCTGGCTCGCCTACCGACGACTGCCCGCCCCCCTGATCCCCATCTACCTGGCGACCTGGACGCTCCTCAGCATCATCCGGATCCGCTCCCGCGCGAACCTCACCGTCTGGTTCGCCGGCCTGCGGGAAGGCCTCAAGGGCGGCCACGGGCAGCGGCGTCCGATGACCTGGACCACCGTGCTGAGGCTCACCCGCGCAGGCCGACCCCCAATCATCTGATCCTCCAAGCACGAACCGGTGAGACTCACCCCCACAGGCGTGGGGAGGACGCCGCATGCTTGCCTGCCATCGGATCGCCTCTCGGCTCACCCCCACGGGCGTGGGGAGGACACAAGCTTGATCCTGATTTCGGTGTGGCCTCACGGCTCACCCCCACGGGCGTGGGGAGGACGGGGCACACAAAGTGTTCCTGCCTGGCCGTCACGGCTCACCCCCACGGGCGTGGGGAGGACGGACTCGCACGAGGCGTACGGCGTGGCCGCGTCGGCTCACCCCCACGGGCGTGGGGAGGACGAGTCGACCATGCCCGGCGTGCGGTCTGCCACCGGCTCACCCCCACGGGCGTGGGGAGGGCCGGGCCTGCCACTGGGCAAGCGCGTCACCGTGCGGCTCACCCCCACGGGCATGGGGAGGACTCCTCGAACTTCTTCGCCCCGCGCTCGATCCACGGCTCACCCCCACGGGCGTGGGGAGGACCCAGATCGACACGCGCTTGAGCACTGCGAGCGCGGCTCACCCCCACGGGCGTGGGGAGGACTTCGGCAGCGGCCACGGTACGAGGTGCGCCAGGGGCTCACCCCCACGGGCGTGGGGAGGACGGGCTGATCGTCTCCCGACCGGGCGTGGGCAACGGCTCACCCCCACGGGCGTGGGGAGGACCGCTGTAGGAAATCTAGACGTTACGCGATCGGAGGCTCACCCCCACGGGCGTGGGGAGGACTCATTACCCGTGGCAGGAAAGCGAACATCCTCAGGCTCACCCCCACGGGCGTGGGGAGGACTGGTCGATCTGGTCGCGGTGGGCGTGCAGGAGCGGCTCACCCCCACGGGCGTGGGGAGGACTGGTCGATCTGGTCGCGGTGGGCGTGCAGGAGCGGCTCACCCCCACGGGCGTGGGGAGGACCCTGGAACACGCCGCTGCAAGCTATCTGGAAGCGGCTCACCCCCACGGGCGTGGGGAGGACGCGGAGCTGCTCACGAATTTTGGGACGTTCACCGGCTCACCCCCACGGGCGTGGGGAGGACGTTCACCGCCGACCCGCCCGAGGTCAGGCTGACGGCTCACCCCCACGGGCGTGGGGACCGCGGGCTCGCGCGAGGCGGCGGGCCTCGCGCGGCTCACCCCCACGGGCGTGGGGAGGACGTCGAACAGGAACAGGCCGCCCAAGACGCGTGCGGCTCACCCCCACGGGCGTGGGGAGGACACCTCGGCACGTACCGCACGGCCGACCGCCTGCGGCTCACCCCCACGGGCGTGGGGAGGACGCGTCGAGAGCGGCGAGCAGCGTCGGGCGGGGCGGCTCACCCCCACGGGCGTGGGGAGGACCATCCGTGAGCAGATGGCCGAAAAGGTCGTGCCGGCTCACCCCCACGGGCGTGGGGAGGACGCAGGCGTTGGACGCGATCGCCTCGTCGGAGGCGGCTCACCCCCACGGGCGTGGGGAGGACATCACCATCAAGGGCGCACGGGTCGCAGAAGTCGGCTCACCCCCACGGGCGTGGGGAGGACGGCAACTGGCGGCGCGGCGGCGTGTGGATGAGCGGCTCACCCCCACGGGCGTGGGGAGGACTCGGCCGCCACCGAGACCGAGGTGACAGCGGCCGGCTCACCCCCACGGGCGTGGGGAGGACATGGTGTTGCCGACCACGCCCCGGAGCAGGGCCGGCTCACCCCCACGGGCGTGGGGAGGACGTATCCCAGCACGGCGGGACCCGGCGCGCGAGCGGCTCACCCCCACGGGCGTGGGGAGGACGACTCGGCGGGGACGGCCGGGCGTTCCATGCCCGGCTCACCCCCACGGGCGTGGGGAGGACCCACTCCCGCCACTGCCGCCGTTGACGTAGACCGGCTCACCCCCACGGGCGTGGGGAGGACAGGAATCACGCATGCGATACGTGAAGGGCGGCCGGCTCACCCCCACGGGCGTGGGGAGGACACCGGGCCGGTACTGGTATCTCGCGCGGAAGTAGGCTCACCCCCACGGGCGTGGGGAGGACCCACCGATAACGGCTACAGCTCAACCACGCACCGGCTCACCCCCACGGGCGTGGGGAGGACCTGAGAGCTGCACGCATGCACGTCCCGGGCGGCGGCTCACCCCCACGGGCGTGGGGAGGACGGCGGGGCCATGGACGGGGCCACGGCCTCCACCGGCTCACCCCCACGGGCGTGGGGAGGACCGAGCGGCGTCGCTGGGCTGCGCTTCCAGCAGCGGCTCACCCCCACGGGCGTGGGGAGGACCGATTCACGTGATGCCGACCCACCAATGGACCCTGGCTCACCCCCACGGGCGTGGGGAGGACAGATCAACGACGGCACGATCTTTTCCGACCTCGGGCTCACCCCCACGGGCGTGGGGAGGACCCCGTCGTGCCCCACCACTACTAGCGATAAAGAGGCTCACCCCCACGGGCGTGGGGAGGACAAGATCAACCCGAGCGCTAAGGGCGCGTGCGAGGGCTCACCCCCACGGGCGTGGGGAGGACCCGGGGGGTGCGGGACTGGTGATGAGAGCACACGGCTCACCCCCACGGGCGTGGGGAGGACACTTCCCGACCTGCGGTTTCACAATCTCACTTGTACTTTTTTGAGTGAGGTATGTGGCGCTTGGTCGAGCTCATACATCTGATCGACTATAGCCGCTGGATCGATCAGCAGCCTGTGCTCGTCGCCCGTGCCTCAGGGCTTTCGACGATGGCGTGCGGGCGATCTGGGTGGGGATGGGCGGCTTCGCGCAGGCTCTGGGCGTCCGCCTTCCGGCGGCGGGGCGGGAGCGTCCAGGTGCGCCATGGCAGCGGCAGTCGGGGGCGCTGCCGTGTGGTGTGGTGGGGGCGAGGGTGTCTGCTCGACGGCGGTGACGACGGCCTCGTTGACTGCCATCACGTCGAGGCCCAGGCGTGTCGCCGTACGGACGATCTGACGGGCGACGTGCTCCGACGGCAGGCCGGCGACGATCGGCGCGACCGTCTGCAGGGCTCGTAGCCGATCTTCGGCGAATCGCAGTCGCGGGAACCGGTCGAGTTCGGCGTCGACCACGACATCCGCGAGTGGCACCCGCTCGCCTTCCAGCAGCCGAGCGAGGGCCACCGGGCCGTCTTGGGCGAGGATCGCCGAGGGATCCCGCCCCTCGGGGAGGCGAACGGCTTCCGCGTCCGGCAGTAGGTCGAACACCCTGGCGGCGCCGCGCATCCCCGGCTGATCAGCGTCGAAGGTGACCACGACCCGGGCCGCGTCCAGGTTGGCGACCCGCGACAGGGCGGCGACCTGCGCGGGGGTGAGGGCAGTCCCGCAGGTGGCCACACCCGCGTACCGCCCGCCTCCGGCCAGGGTGACCGCGAGGGCGTCGAACGGACCCTCGACGATGACCGGACGGGCACCCGCGGCGAGAAGCCGGCGGTTCTCGGCCAGGCCGTACAGCACACTGCCTTTCGCCGCTCCTCGGTTGGCCAGGTACTTCGGCCCCCGGCCTTTAGGGGAGTGACGCGCGATGAAGCCCGCGATGTCACCCGCTTCCGTACGCAATGTCAGCACGATCCGGTCCTGGAAGGCGTCGACCAGGCGGGAGCCGCGACGCCTGGCCAGGCCGGCCGCCTCGATCAGCGTGTCCTCGTATCCGCGGCCTCGCAGATGCGCGACCAGCCCTTTCCGGCCGCTCGGCGCGTACCCGATCCGCCAGGCCCTGGCCGTCGCCGCGTCGATCCCGCGGGTGCGGAGGTACGGCAGGGGCCACCCGCGGCCCAACTGCCGGGCGAAGAACCGCTCGGCCTCACGGTAAATGTCGTGGATCTTCCCCTCTGACAGGGCCGCCCGGCTGGTCGCCGTCGGCTGCTCCCTCGTCGCGGGGGCTCGTGCGTCACTCGGCTCGGCCAGTGCGCCCCGCGTCCGGCCCTGCCGTACGGCTTGCGCCGCTGACGATGGCGCACCCTCCAGGTGGGAGCTGAGCAGCGCGGCGCTCAGGAGAATGCGGTCGCCGACCATGCGGATCGTGGCGAAGCGGGGCGCCCGGGGGTCGGATCCCGCCCAGCTGGACACGTTCGGGAAGACAATCCCCGAGGGGTTCATGCCGAGTCGCCGAAGGACCAGGTAGGCGACCGAGTCGGCCTCCATCTTCCAGCCGCCCCGGCAGTCGGGCGAGGTGACGGCAGGGACTCCGGCCGGGTGTTTCAGCAGGACGTGCCCGAGCTCGTGGGCCAGCGCGGCGACGGCGGCCGCGTCGTACAGGTGGTCGGCGACGCGGATGAAGCGGCGCCCGTGCTCGTTCTGCAGCACGGTCACGGCCACCCCGTCGTACGGCGACCGTACGACGGGGTAGCCCATGCGTTCGGCGAAGGCGGAGAGTGCTGTCAGGGCAGCTGCGGGCTCGAGTACGGCTGCCGCCGCTTCATCAGGGACCGGGGGACCGGCGGAGGGAGTCGGCCGGGTCTGCGCGATGTCGAACACGGTCGTCGGCCGCGCCGCATTCGGCTGGAGGATGCGGATCCCGCGCTCGCCCTTGACCACCTGGCGGCCGAGTCGCCGCCACGACTCGTAGCCTGCCAGCATCGTGGCGTCCGGCCGGGCTGCCCGGATGAGCATGAGGGCGGCGAAGCCGTACTCGCGATGGCGGGAGGCGAGGTCGAGCCACGCCGCCCAGTCCTGACCGCTGCGCAGCAGGGAAGCCTCCCGGGCGGCCGCGTCCAGCAGAGCGTTGGCATCGGGGCGTTCGGTGTCTCGGACCTCGTGAACCACGTCCTTGACGCTCCGCTGCCCAGGTTGCATCGCCTGTGACGTCGGTTCAACGCTCGGCCTGCCGATCGACGATCTCGGTGTTCCCGCGGGAGGGGGCATAGCGCGGGTGGCGAGCGGACGGGGTTACCTGTCCATGCTCACACGGCTCGACCGGTGATGATGTCGTGCCAGAGCTCCCGCATCCGGGCGGAGGGCAGCCACTCGGTTTCCATCACCTGTTGCCCGTTCTGGGCTCGGTCGGTCCGGCGGACGAAGAAGAGGCCGCCGGCCTGGCACAGCTCGTAGATCCGCGCCTTGCACTCGCACGTGTGCTCTTTCACCCTGATCCGAGCACTGCGGGGCTGCGGCTTCAGCCACCGGATCGTCACCGCGTCGGGCTGCGCGGCGGCGGCGTGAGTGCCGTGGTAGGGCTCCGGAATCACGCGTCCCCCAGGTGCTCGGTGGCGAGGCGGGTCTGCTCTTCGAGTTGTACGGCCAGGTCGGTGAGATCGGTCGCGTAGATGGTCATGGCGAGATCGGTCTTGAGGAGCACGTCGAGGGGGAACTGACGCCTCCGGGTCGCCGACGGCCGCCTGTTGCTGCGGACCACCCAGTCGTCGCCGTACGCGTCTACGAGCTTTTGAAGGGATACGTGGCCGTCATCTTCGGGAGTGGAATCTGTGCGAAGGTGGTTCAAGGTCAGGACCTCACTCCTGATCGGTGGGCCCGTCGACGTGGCGTCGTTGGCGGGCCCGTTTCTTTTCCGGAGCATCGGAATTCTATAAGCGCACTGTAGTGCACCACAGTGCTAGCCCGTACTGGTACGTGCACAATCGCTTCCTACAGTGCTTGTCGTGATCGACTTCCGCGAGGATCAGCCGAGATGGCGCCAGGTGCGCGACATCCTCAAGCAGCGCATCTCCTCTGGGCAGTACAAGCCCGGGTCTCGCGTCCCGTCGGAGCGCGACCTGCAGCAGGAGTTCGGCATCGCGGGCACCACGGCACACAAGGTGCTCGCCGCGCTGCGAGAAGAAGGCCTGATCAGGACCGAGAGAGGCATGGGCAGTTTCGTCACGCCGAGCGAGGGTCCGAACGAGAGCGACCTCGCGGAGGAGGCGTAGTCCTCGCCCGTTCGCGGTGCCGCGGTGCCGCCGGTGGTCGCGGCCGGTGGCATGCCCGAAAGTGCGGGCAGCAGGATCCGACCTGGGTAAACGGCTGTAGATAATCGACGTCGCGAGCCGGGACGCCGTCGCGCCCGCGTGCGCTCTTAAATCCGCCCGCGCTTCTCCGTAGCGTGACGTGTCACGGCGTGAGCAATGGGTCCGCTCGACTCTTTTTGGTGTGTCCGTTGGTCCGCTCAGCTCTGAAAACCACTGGAAGAGCTGAACAACCTGGTCGCCAACCGGGGTTTGCCCTTGATCTAAATTGACGACCCATTTACCCTACAGTCCGCGATTGAACGACTACGGAAAGTGTTGAGTGACTCGCATGGCGTGGCGAACGGGCTCTGCCCTCCTGGCTCTCGTGGTGGCCGTCTCAGGCTGCACTGCTTCGCAGGGCGTCAGCCGTACGGCGACGCCGGTCGCGTCGCCCAGCGGCAAGCCCGCGCTGGACGTCCCGTCCCCGCGAACCACTTCCGAGGAAGAGGCCGTCATCGCGGCCTATACGGCTTATTGGCCGGCATCCAACCGGGCGGTCACCCTGCCGCTCGAGGAGGCACGGCAATTGCTCAGCCAGTACGAGACCGACGACCAGGTCAAGGGTGCTATCGCGGGCATCAAGCGCTACCAGGCCATGCACCGCGAGGGGTGGGGGGAGGTTGTCGTGCACGTCCAGAAGGTCACGGTGAAGGGCGACAAGGCCACGCTCCGGGATTGCATGGACGCCTCCGGGTCCGGAGAGGCTGACTCACGTACTCAAAAGCTCATCCCCGGCACACTCAGCAGCCCGTACCTCGCCGTCGAGGCCGTGCTGCACCGGGGCGCCGACGGGCGGTGGCGCCTCGCGCAGAAGAAGGCGCTGGGAACGAAGTGCACGCGGTGACCGCCCTGCTCGTCGCCGCGGCGATCGTCACACCCGTGACCGCCGCGGCTCCGGGGCCCGACAACGGCAACGGAGCCGTCTCACTTCCGACAGGCTGGGAGATATGGGCCAAGAGCGGTTCGAGTAAGCCGGCCAGCCCCGTTCGTGCCCGACCAACGGTGGCCCCGAAAGCAACCGAGGGAGTCGATCCCGATTGCGCGCCTGACGGGTCCCAGTCGCCGGACCGCTTCTACTGCTCGCTCGTCCGGCCGGGAAGCGGCAAGGCGGCGGTGACGCCGCAGATGCTGGCGGCCCAGGCCGTACGGGAGCTGGTCCTGCCGCTGCCGCAGGTGCGGACCGCGCCGCCGCGAGGTCGGCCGGCCATGGTCGGGGTGCCGCAGTGGTTCTGGCTGTACGGCGACGGCCAATGGAAGCCGATCTCCAAGCGCGTGCAGGCCGGCGATGTCTGGGCCGAGGTCGTCGCGTCGCCGCGGCGGCTCGTCATATCGCCGGGCACGGGGCTCCCCGACGTGGCCTGCCAGGGCCCCGGCAGCGTCTATGACCCGGATCGGCCGCCGAAGGAGCAGCAGAGCGGCTGCACCTATCTCTATGAGCGGTCGTCGGCCGGCCAGCCCGGAGGTGTCCACCGGGTGTCGGCCACGGTCGTGTGGGGCGCGACGTGGCGGGGCTCCGGGGGAACGGGAGGCGCCCTCGCCCCGATCAGCCGGACGACCTCCTTTTCGCTGCCCGTGGCCGAGGCCCAGGCCCTGGTGGCCGAATGAGCCGGGGTCCGTTCGCCCCGGTAACCGCATCACATGAGGAGCTTCCCCCGATGGTCCGCACCCGTACGCATGAGACGGTCAAGGCGCCTGCCCTGCCTCGCCAGCGCCGACCGGCGATGTTCCTGCTCGTCGTGGTCTTCATCGGGCTGGGCGTGCTGGCCGGGCAGTACGCCTACAGCCGGCTCGACAAGCGCAGTTCCGTGGTGATGGTCGCGCGTGACGTGGCCATCGGGCAGGTGATCGGTCAGGACGATCTCACCGCGGTGCGGATCGCCGCGGATCCGATGGTCGCCACGGTCCCGGCTGAGCGGCTTTCCGAGATGGCCGGCCGGGTCGCCGCCGTCGACCTCACGTCCGGGACGCTCCTTTCGGACGGCCACACCACCGACGCGATGACTCCCGGGCCCGGCCAGCAGCTGGTGCCGCTCGCGCTCAAGCCCGGCCAGCTCCCTGCCCGTGGCCTGCGCGCCGGAGACCACGTCCTGGTCGCCGCCGAACTGACCGATCCCGGCCGGCAGGCGGCCGCCACCGCGACGAAGGACATCCCCGCGACCGTGGACCGGGTGAGTGAGGCCGATCCCGACGGGACGAGGGTCGTCGACCTCCTGGTCGGACCCGGGGTGGGTGGCCTGATCGCGCGGGAGGCCATGCGCGGGCACATCGCCCTCATCCTCACCTCTCGGGGGGACGCCCCGTGACAGGAAACACGTCTCGCTCACAGTGCTTCCGCTGCCCGTACGGCTCCCGCCGGCCCGGCGGCCGGTCGAAGGAGGTGCGGGGATGACGTTGATCGCGGTCGTGTCCCCCGGCGGTTCGCCCGGGGTCACCACGGTGTGTCTGGCCGCCGCGTTCAGCTGGTCCAGCCCGGTGCTGGTCGCCGAGTGCGGCGAAAGCAGCGTGCTGCCGGGCTACTTCGCCGGGCAGCAGCCGTACCGGGCCAGTGTGGTCGAGGTGGCCATGACGGCCGCCCGAGATCTCGGCGCAGCGCGGGCGCAACTGGAGGAGGAGACCATCGCACTGGACGGCGACGCCAGGCGGAAGCTGCTCCTTCCCGGGGTGGCCGACCCACGCCAGGCGCTGCAGATCAAGGACTCGTGGCCGCAGATCGCCGAGGTGCTGAAGACCACTAATCGCATCGTGCTCGCCGACGTCGGCGCCCTCGGCGTGGAGAGCGTGCCGTACGCGATCCTCACCGCCGCCGACGCCGTGGTGCTCGTGCTGCGCCCGACGGTGCGCTTCGTGGCCAGGTCCGGACCGCGCATCGAGGCGCTCAGCCGCGGCCCCCTCGCGGCCACGCCGCGATACCTGCTCCTGATCGGCGAGGGACCCTACTCACCGGCCCAGATCAGCCGCGCTCTCGGCGGAACGCCCGTCCTGGGCATGATCCCGATGCTGCCCCGCGCGGCGGAGATCTTCTCCGACGGAGCCCCGTCGCGCGGGAGATGGTCGGCCCGGTTGCAGATGTCAACCCTTCTGCAGGCCGCCACAGGCTTCGGCGTCGAACTGTGGAAGCGGTTCGAGGCCGAGCCGTACGGCCAGGCGACCGTCCCGGACGCGGGCGAACCGCCTGGTACGGCTCGGCCGCCGCAGCCGGACCTGCCGTGGTCGGCGACGCCGCCACCGTCATTCGGCGTCGTCCCCGCCCTCGATCCGGGCCTCGACACGACGACGGGAGGCGGCCGATGAACGAGCATCCGCTGTGGCTGGTCGAGGACCCCGGCGCCGCGACCGTCGCCTGGCCGGCGGTGCCGCGGAACCGGGCCGTCTCACCGGTCCCCGGGTTCCCCGAGCCCACAGCCGACGACCTCGACGACGTGACGTTCCGTACCGCCGTCGACGAGATCAGCGCCCGCGTCGCCGAGGCATTGGAGGCGGTGGCCACGCGCGAGGAGGCCGTCCAGGTCATCCGGACCGAGACCACCGCGTGGGCACGCGAGCGGCTGACCGGCGGGATCGTCATCTCACCCCGGACGCACGCACGACTGGTCCGGGCCGTCGAGGACGAGCGGTACGGCCTGGGCGCGCTGGAGCCGCTCATCGCCGACCCGGCCGTGCAGAACATCGACATCAACGGCTGCCGCGAGACCTGGATCACCTATGCCGACGGGAGCAAGGTGCGCGGCCCGGCGGTCGCCGGCAGCGACGAGGAACTCGTCCAGCGCATCCGGATGTGGGGCATCCACGGCGGCCAGACCTCGCGGGAGTTCTCCACCGCGACTCCGCTGCTCAACGCCGCGCTGAAAGAGCGGGTACGGCTCGCGGCGGTCATGGCCGTCACCCCCCGCCCGCACGTGTCGATCCGCTGCCACCGGCATGTCGACGTCACCCTGGCCGACCTGGTCGGGCTCGGCACGCTCGACCCTGGACTGGCCGCCTTCCTGGCGGCAGCCGTACGGGCGCGCAAGGACATCCTGGTCGCGGGGAGCGTGAACGCCGGCAAGACCACGCTGCTGCGGGCCCTGGCCGCCGAGATCGACCCGGACGAGCGGATCGCCACCCTGGAAAGCGAGTACGAGCTCTACCTGGACCAGCTGCCACACCGGCACCGGGACGTCGTCGCCATCGAATCGCGGCAGGCCAACAGCGAGGGCCACGGCGAGATCACCCTGGACGCGGCGATCAAGCACTCGCTCAGGCTGAACCCGGTACGGATCATCGTCGGCGAGGTGCGCGCCGACGAGGCCTGGTCGATGCTGCAGGCCATGAACTCGGGCCAGGAAGGCTCACTCTGCACCATCCACGCCAACTCGGCCGAGGAGGTCTTCCCCCGGCTGCTGATGCTGTGCCGCTCCGGCGGGCTCGCCCTGTCCTCGGAGGACATCCATGGCATGGTCGGCATGGCGGTCGACTTCGTCGTTCACATGCGGCGGGACGCGCGCACCAACCGGCGGTACGTCAGCGAGGTGCTGGAGGTCCTGCCGCCCGCCGACACCCCGATGCCCGCCCGCAACCACGTCTACCGTCCGGGCGGTCCGGATGGCCGGGCGGTCCCGGCGACCTCGCCGCAGTGCATCGACGAGCTGGTCGCCGCCGGTTTCGACCCCGCCCTGCTGTGGAGGGCGTCATGACCGGCTCGCTGCTCGCGCCGCTGGCCGGCGGGCTCGTCGCCACGGGCCTCGTCTGCCTGGCGGCAGCCGTACGCGGCCAGAGTCCGGCCCCGCCCCGGCCGGACAGCAGGATCGCATCGCTCACGGGGGCCGTACGTGACCCCGCGATGCGATGGCAGGGCGGGGCGGCGGTCCTGCTCGGCCCCGCCGTGCTGCTGCTGACCGGCTGGCCGATCGCCGGCCTCGCCGCCGCGGCCGCCTGCTTCGCCGTACCGCGCCTGGCAGGAGGACGCGGCGCCAAGTCGCGGATCGCCCGGTTGGAGGGGCTCGAGCAGTGGACGCGCCGGCTGGCCGACATGCTCAGCGCCGCCTCCGGGCTGGAGGACGCCCTGGCCCGCGGCGTCGAGCACCCGCCCGAGGCGATCGCCGCCGAGGTACGCGACCTCGGCCGAAAGCTGGCCATGCGCTTCGACACCGAGCAGGCGCTGCGCGCCTTCGCCGACGCCCTCGACGACCCGGTCGCCGACTTGATCGCCGCCGCGCTCATCCGCGCCTCGGCACGGCGGGGTGCGGGCGTACGGCAGGTGCTGGGCAATCTGGCGGCCATGGTCGCGGCGCAGGTCGCCGCGCGCCGGGAGGTCGAGGCCGAGCGCGCCCGGCACCGCGCCACCATCCGCTGGATCATGGTGTTCCTGCTGGGCTACAGCGTGTTCGCCGCGCTGAACAGGGAGTACGTGGCGCCGTTCAGCACGACGGCCGGTCAGGTGGTGCTCGCCGGCGTCGTCGCCTGCTACGGCATCGGGTTCTGGTGGCTGCACCGGCTCGGCAACGCCCGGCCTGCGGGCCGGTTCCTCCTTCGGGAACACGGGAGGTCGCGGTGAACGTGTTGTTCGTCGTGTCCGGCGCGCTGGTTGGCTTTGGGCTGTTCCTGCTGGTCCGCGAGCTGCGGCCCGCGCCGCCCCGGCTGGAGGCGGTGGTGGCGCGGCTGCGGCACGGCTACGTCCCGCCCGACACCTCGGGCGGCGTGGCCGAACGGATCGGCCGGGTTTTGGCCGCCCGCCTCGGGTCGCTGCCGTGCCCGCGCCGCGACCTCGCGCTGCTCGGGCGATCGGTCGAACGGTTCTACGCGACCAGGGCCGGCTGCGCCGTACTCGGACTGACCCTCCCGGCCGTCGTCTCCGCGCTGCTGTCGGCCACGGGCGGCAGCCCGGGGATCGCGCTACCCGCCGGAGCCTCGCTGCTGGGCGGGCTGGTGTTGGGCCTGGTCCCCGACCTGAGCGTCCGGGCCGAGGCCGCGCGCCGGCGGGCCGACTTCCGGCACGCCATCACCGGCTACCTGGATCTGGTGGCGCTGGAACGCAGCGCGGGCGCCGGACCGGCGGACGCACTGGAGAAGGCCGCATCGGTCAGCGACGGCTGGGCGTTCGCCCGCATCGCCGCCGTACTGGATCAGGCCCGCCGCAACCAGCGGCCGCCCTGGGAAGGGCTGGCCCGGCTGGGCGAGCAGGTCGGCGTCGCCGAGCTCACCGACCTGGCCGACATCGCCGCACTGGCCGGACAGGAGGGCGCTCGCGTCCTGGAAACGCTGATGAGCAAGGCCGCCTCGATGCGCGGGCAGGCACTGGCCGCAGCCAAGGCCGAGGCCAACGGCCGCACCACCACGATGGTCATCCCGATCGCGTTGCTGGGCGCGGCCTTCCTGCTCCTGTTGACCTTCCCGCAGATCTATCGGCTCGTCGCCAGCTGAACAGGAAAGGAGAGCCGCCGATGCGCCTTCCCGGAAACCACCTGCCCCCGCAGATCGACAGCCTGCTTGTACGGGCGAAGGTGTTGGGGCACCGCCTGCGTGAGGACCGGGGTGCCAGCACCCTGGAATGGGTCGTCCTCACCGCTCTCATCATCGGCATCGCCATCGCCGCCGTCGCAGTCCTGAAGAGCAAGGTCGACGAATGGCTCGGAAAGATCCCATGACCACTCCTGCGGCCACTGCCGTCGAGGCACGCCGTCCCGCTTCTTTCGGGCCCCGGTTCCGGGACGGCCGCCCGCCGGACACCGACCACCTGCGCGGCTTGGCCCACACGGGTGGTTCGATCGATCAGGACGGTTCGGCCCGCCGACGCCCGGGCCGCATCGATCGCCGTACGGTTTCCGCCGATCGGGGGCGTGCCCGGCCCTGCGGGAGCCGTACGTCGGGGGAGCAACTGTGGGAGAAGGGTGCGGCCACGCTGGAGATGGTCGTCCTCTTCCCGGTGCTGCTCCTGGTCCTGGCGATCGCCGTGCAGGCCGTCTTCGTCTACCAGGCCAGGTCCACCGCCCAGGCGGCAGCGCAGGAAGGAGTCCGGGCGGCCCGCGCCCACGGAGCGGCACGCTCCGCCGGGGGCGCGGCGGCGCTGCGGTGCGCCACCCGTGTCGGCGGCGCCTTCCTCCTCCAGCCGTCGGCCCGGGTCGGCGGTGATGCCCGCACCGTCGAAGTGGTCGTCTCCGGCCGGGTCCCGACGTTCCTGCCCGGAGCCGACTGGACCGTCTCGGAGGCCGCCCGAGCCCCGGTCGAACGCTTCATCCCCGCGAGCCGGCCATGAGCGGGCTGTGCCGTACGGGCGCTATATCCGGCGAGCGGGGGAGCGCGACGCTGGAACTGGTGGTGCTCGCGCCCGTGCTGCTGGCCTTCATCGCGCTGATCGTGTTGGTCGGGAAGGTGGCGAACGCCTACGGCGCCGTCGAATCGGCTGCCCGCGACGCCGCCCGGCAGGCCTCCATCGCCCGCGACCCGGCACAGGCAAGGCAGGCCGCCACCGCCAGCGCGGCCGCCGTACTGCGCCGCGAGGGCCTGCGCTGCGGGCCGTCCGTCTCGGTGGACACCTCCGGGTTCTCCCGGCGTATCGGCACCGCCGCGCAGGTCACCGCCCGGGTTTCCTGCGTGGTGCCGCTCGGGGATCTGCTTCCGGGGCTTCCCGGCAGTAAGGCGGTCCGGGCGTCGTTCACCTCGCCCATCGACCCGTTCCGCGGAGCGTGATCATGAAGTGCGATCGGGGATCGGTCACGGTGTTCACCGCCGCGGTGGTGGGCCCGCTGATGCTGCTGCTCGCGGCCTTCGCCTGGGACGGCACCGCAAAGCTGCGCGCCGGGCGGGAGGCCTTCAACATCGCGGAGGAGGCGGCCCGGGCCGGAGCCGGATACGTCGACCGGCGCACCGCCTACGCCGACGGCCGTTACGTGGTCGACCAGGCCGCCGCGCTGCGGGCCGTACGTTCCTATCTCGCCGCCACGGGATATCCCGGGAGCGCGTCGCCGGTTGGGACCCAGGCCATCCAGGTCCGCGTACAGGTCACCAAACCCACCTTGTTCCTGGCCCTGATCGGCGTCAACGACATCGCGGTGACCGGCACGGCCACCGCCCGTCTCGTCCCCGGCGTGGAGGGAGAGCTCCGATGATGCGATTCCGCCTGCTCGACGGCCTGCGGGCGCTGCTCGCCACAGCCGTCCTGGTCGCGCTGATCCTTGGGGTCCCAGTGGCCCTGCGTGCGCTGGCCGGACCCCTGCTGCCCGCACACCTGCCCAGCCTGGACGAGATCGGCCACGCGCTCACCCACCGCGACGACGGCACCCTCTTCCTGGGCGTGGTGAAGGTCGCCAGCTGGGCGGCGTGGGCCGCCTTCGTCGTCACCACCGCCGTCGACGTCGGCTATCGGCTCCGCGGCCGTGTCACTCCGCGCCTGCCCGGGCTCGGCCCGGCCCAGTGGCTGTCCGCCCAGCTCATCT
Organism: Sphaerimonospora cavernae; assembly: GCF_042435035.1. NCBI lineage: Bacteria > Bacillati > Actinomycetota > Actinomycetes > Streptosporangiales > Streptosporangiaceae > Sphaerimonospora > Sphaerimonospora cavernae. Next base: position 6,622 of record NZ_JBHMQT010000013.1, on the reverse strand, counting down.
CCTCGGTGACGCTGGCCGTCAGTTCGCCGGCCGCGTTTATCGTCGCCGCCGTACCGCCCGCTGCGGTGGTGGCCACGGCGTCCGTCGCGCTGGCCGACAGCGCCGAGCAGACCACCGCCCCGCCGGACACCGCGCATGAGCCCATCCGGCTCGCGGGCGCCGTCCACCAGGACGTCGCGTCGCCGGTTCCGTCGGGCCACTCTTCGGCGGACAGGTCCGGGACGCCCGACCAGGCCCAAGCCCGGCTGGTACGGCTCACGCACGCTGCATATCAGGTGCGCCGTGGCGACTGCCTCTGGACGATCGCGCAACGGCACCTCGGCGACGGCGAACGCTACACCGAGATCGTCCAGCTCAACCAGGGCCGCGTCATGACGGACGGGGCACGGTTCGCCCAGCCCGACCTGATCCACCCGGGCTGGGTGCTGCGCATGCCGACCATGGCCAAGCAACTCGACAAGATGGAGCTGCCCGGGCCGGATCGGCACCCGGGCCACCCCGGCGGCGGCCCCGAGTTCTCCCGCCCGCACGACGGGGCGATTCCCGCGCCTTCGGCCACGGCGAAGGCGGCGAGCCCGAAGTCGGCGACTTCGACGAGGGCAGGAGAGAGGGCGGGAGCCGTACTGGATGCGCGACCATCCGCCGAGAGCCCAAGCTCCGCGAGCCCGGGCGCCCGCCAGGCCCAAGCCGTACCGGTACAGCCCGAACCGACCGTGGTCCTGCTCACAGACGGCACCGGCGCACGGAACGGCGATGCCGCGATGCCGGTGGCCGCCGCCTTCGCCGGGGGAGTGGCGGTGGGCTCGCTGTTCACCCTGGCCCGCCTCCGGCACGCGCAACGGCAATCACGCCGCCGCGGCCGCCGCATCGCGCTACCCGCCGATCCCGGCGTCCTGCGTGCTGAGCAGGAGCTGCGCCGCCTGGCCGTACCGGAGGCCCGGGCCCGCGCCCGCGAGGCGCTGGCCCGTCTCGGCGGCGCCGTGGCCGCTACGAGGCGCGATGTCCCGCCCGTGCTCGGCACGCGGGTCTCGGCCGAGACCGTCGAGGTGTTGCTGGCGCGGCCTTCGGGTACCGCTCCCGCCCCCTTCACCCAGGGCCGTTCCAAGGCGACCTGGCGACTCGACATCGGGAAAGCCGCCCGACCAGATGACGTGACCGAGGCGCTCCCCGCCCTGCTCACCACAGGGCACCTGCCCGAGGGGCAGGCGCTGCTGGTCAACCTCGAACACCTGCAGGTCGCCGTCGTGTCCGGCCCCGACCAGCTGGCCGACCGCCTGCTCGTGACCGCCGCCACCGAACTCGTCACCGCAGACGGGCCGTGGTTCGACGTGCTGGCCGTCGGGTTCCCGGAACTGGAGGCCGCCGGAGGACGCGTCCGCACCTGCACCGACCTGGCCGAAGCGGTGGGCGTGCTGGCCGACCGGGCTCGGGAACTACGCGGACGGCTGGCACAGACCGAAGGCCCCGAGGACGTAGCCGGCCGTCGCCTCTACGACCCGGACGGTGACTGGGCGCTGACCGTCCTGATCAGCAGGGATACACCCTCGGCTGATCAGATGGCCCGGCTGATCGACACGGTCACGGCGCTGCCGGGCGGCCTGGCCGCCCTGGTCCCCGGAGGCACCGCATCCGCGCCGAGCCGGTTCGCGCTGTCCCAGGACGACGACGGCCCGCTGCTGGAGGTCGCCCCGCTGGGCCTCGCCGTACGGCCTCACCTGCTGTCGATCGAGTCCTACGAGCGGCTGGGAGAGCTGTTCACCATCGCCGGCGACACGGGAGATGTGGCCGCCGACGCCCCGCCGTACAACGCCTACGCGCGCGAGAGCCTGCTGCCCCTGGCGACCGGCGCGACGTCTTCATCGACAGCGCAGCCGGACGCCGGCCAGCAGAAAGGCACGACCTCAGGGCGCGGGGGAGACGCCGAACATCAGGAAGGAACGGTGCCGGCGACTGACGGAGACGCCAAACCGCAGGGCGGAGGGGAGGGAAACGCGGGGACGGCCGAGCCGACGGCTACGCACGACCAGGCGATGGACGTCGTGCAGGTGTCCATCCTCGGACCGCTGGAGATCACCGGAACGGCCGCCGACCTCCAGCCGAAGATGGCCGAACTCGTGCTCGCCCTGGCGCTGGCCGGGCCGCCCGGGCTACGCAACGTCCAGCTCGCCTCAATGATGGGCCCCGACCCCGACACCCCCAAGCCGTCGGACCAGATGCGCCAGCTCATCACCCGCACCCGGGGCAAGCTCGGCAAGACCCCCGACGGGCAGGCGCGGATCCTGTGCGACTCCGCCTACGTCTACCGGGCCCACGGCATCGTCCTGGACTGGACCCGCTTCCAGGATCTCGCCGACCGCGGCGCCAAGCGCAACTCCACAGCCGACCTATGGGAGGCACTCACCCTGGTCCGAGGGCCGGTGCTGGACGGGTGCTACCACTGGTGGCTGGAGACCCCACTGATCGAGAACATCCGGGCCGAGATCGTCGACGCCGCCGACCTGCTCGCCGAACTCGAGCTCGACGCCAGCCGCCCCGACCGCTCCGCACGGGCCGCCCGGCTGGGGCTCGGATCCGACCAGTACGCCGAGCAGCTGTGGCGGGCACTGATGCGTGCCGAGTACGAGGCCGGGAACATGAACCGCGTCCACGAGGCATGGAAAGCCTGCCTGAAAGCGGTCGCCGAGGTCAGCGCCGACGGCGACCCCCACCCCGAAACCACCGCCCTCTACCGCCAGCTCACCAGCACTCGTCGCACCGTATGAAACAGAACGTTGCTCCTTGGCGGTCAAGGTAGCTCTCCTGAGCCGCTGCACGGCATCTGACTGTGGGCAAGCCGATCAGTGGCACGGTGAGGTCGGTCACCTGGCGGGCCCGGCTCTCCTCAAACCAAAACAATCACCGACGCCAGTCGGTGGTTGTTGCTCATTCTGAGCTGACCCGTAGGCTGCCCCACGGGTGGTGTCAACTCGACCCGCAGCCCTTGTTGCTTGTCTCGGACGCCTCAGTCCTACCCCGTCAGCAACCTCCCAGCCTCCATAGCAAACCTATCCACTACCAAAAACGCCTTGCCCAGCTCGTTGAGCGTCAGCTCCAGCCGGTAGAAATCAACCTCGCCACCGCCATTGCGGTACGGACGGATACGTCCTGCAACCAGACCCCGTTTCCACTCCTCGAACGATTCCGTGAAGAGCTGGTCCTCCTCATTCCAAATACAGCAATCAGCTTTATACTGGGCATACTCCGCCTCGTCGTACGTCTCCTGGTGTAGGTGGGCGTCCGCCCATGCGAACAGCTTCGGCACCACCTCGGCGTAGCTGGCGAGGCCGAGAAACACGCCCCAACTGGCCAGCTCCTCAGGCTTCTCGCCGTCCTCGTTATCTACGCCCAGTGAGATAGAGCCTCGCCCTGAGCTCTTGTTGATCCACTCCTCCATGTCCACCACCAGCCGCTTGCCGCTGGCCAGCATCTCCATCCAGGGCTTCGCCAGCTGCAGCTCACGGATACGCAGCTCGTACGGGTTGCCCTCGGCAGCCTCCCGCAGGGGCTTCCGGGCGCTCGCATCCAGCACCTGGGCTTCCGGCACCAGCAGCTTCCAGCCGCCGGTGGACGTCTTGACCAGCGTTTTCCGGTTCACCAGCTGCCAGTGGCAGCGCTTCGTCTCCGGGTGGTACAGCACGATGACCACCGGCAGTGAGTGGTTCGTCCAGTACTGCACATGCGCCGTGTCTGGCCGTAACCACCAGCCTCTTGGCCCGGTGTCCTTGAACCAGCTCATGCCGCTCTTGATCTGCAGAGCCAGCAGCCGACCGCGCACATCCTCGCCGTCCACCACCTCGGCCTGCGCGTCGATGCCGTAGTCCTCGGTCGGCTGGTTGCGAAACAGCCAGCCCAGCTCATCCTCTATGGCCTGCTGGGTGTGGGTAACACCCTCGCTGGCGATCTTGGCGGAGGGGTTGCGTCGCATCACGGGGACATCTTCTCGCTTCTTCGGCGTGTGACGCCCGAGGAGTCTTCGTCGCGCGCCTGTGAGAGCGACCGGAAAGCCATGCTCCGGCCCCGAGACGCCCGGGTTGTCTTGTCCGCTCATCGTGATCATCCGACGCTGCCGAGATCGGCCTGTACAAGACCGAGTTGATCAAACCCCGCGGGCCGCGGCGCCTGGGTCGCCTGGCAACTAAGGTGTCGTGCTGCACACCTTCGAAGCCGGTCGCTACTCAGGATGAAAAAGGCTCCTGGTGTGCTCGAACCTCAATGAACTCCGATAACACCTGACATCGCGGCTCGAAACAGCTTATGCTGCATCCATACTGAGTGCTCCCCTGATCTGCTCAGATTCACAGAGCTCGAACAGTGAGGATCGTGAGTCAAAAGAATAGAGCGCGACTGGATGTCCGTTCCCTCTTGCTAGGCCTGATATTCGGCTTCGGAACCAATCTGATCACGGCGAATCCAGAGGACTGGTGGACGCCCTTACAGGTAATTGATCAGTACGCTCCTGTATGGCTAGTGACCGGGATATCTGCCGCCCTGCTGTACGAAGGCATTGTACGTTATCGCGAAAACCGTCAGCGATCCTGGCATGGCCCGGACAGTCCGTATGCGGGCCTGTCCCCCTACACAGCTGACAGATCACCGGTCTTCTTCGGACGAGAGTCCGAGGCCGAGAAATTACTCTCGCGACTCAACCGTTCCGGCGTCGATCCTTCCATGCGATTCATCCCGGTGGTCGGTCCCTCCGGAGTGGGAAAGTCCTCCCTTGTACAAGCAGGCGTACTTCCCGCACTGAATCGACACTGGACGATCATCGGCCCTCTACAACCCGGACCGAGTCCATTCCTCGCCCTGGCCAACGCGCTCGTATCGCGAGACGACGTCTCTCACCAAAGGCGCACGCAACTCGTGGTGAAGCAGGCAAGATTACTGCGAGATGAAGCTGCACAGTTGCGATGCACGGGCACCGGGCGGCCCGACGTTCTTCTATCACTTCTCGCAGAGCAGCAACCTAAAACTCAGCGGTTGCTCATCTTCGTGGATCAGTTGGAGGAGACGATCACCCTCTCCTCGCCGGAGGAACGAGGCTTATTCCTGGCCTTGCTCCGGGCTGGCATGACGGCACTCCCGACGATGCACACACTCGCGACCCTGCGTCCAGACGCGCTTGCCCAGTTCTGCAACGGTCCGGACGCGCCACTCTTCGCTCATCCCTTCCGCGTAGGTCCGCTTGACTCTCAGCGACTCCGTGACGTCATCATGAAGCCCGCCGCGGCCACCGGTCTCAAGATCGAAGGCCAGGTGGTGGAGCAAATGCTCGCCGAAGCCACCGTCGGGGATACCCTTCCGCTCCTTAGCCACCTTCTAGAGCGACTACATCTGAACTGTGGCGCGGAAGGGACCATCACCTCCGAGGCATTCAACCGAGTCGGACGCGTGATAGGTGCCATCACCGATCATGCGGAAGAGGTGTACGAGAGCCTCCTAGCGGTCTATCAGCCGAAGCAGATCGACGAGACGCTCTTGCGTTTTGTCTCTTGGAGCGCACACGAGCCGGTCCGCAAACCTGTACCTGCGCTTGACCTCGATTCTGTATCACTGCGAGTGGTGGAGGAGTTTCGCATCGCCCGACTCATCGTGGACACCGACGACGGAGCCAGCTTCGACCTGGCCCACGATGCCCTGTTACGCCAGTGGGACAGGATCCGCAACCTGATCGCCCAGGCCGAGGACCGTTTGCGAAACCTCGCCTTACTCGAACTCCGGGCCCAAAAGTGGTTTCTCTCCTCCCGGCCCGCTGACGACCTGCTACGGGGCGGTCCCCTGGAAGATGCCCGAGCCCTTGTAGCCATCAGTTCGGCCCCCAGCATCCTGCGAGAGTTTCTAAAGGCATCGCAGGCGGGGGAAGAGAAGGCTGCCACCCGGAAGGCGGAAGAAGCCGCCGAGCGCGCTCTCCATTTGCGAGAGCAAGACCGAGCACTAGCCGTAGCCGCTGCGAGAGAAGCCGCTCGATCGGCATCGGGGTCGTCGAGTGCCGTACTCGCACTCTGGGGCCTCATCGAAGAGCCCGCGGTCGAGCGCCTCCCCATAGGACATAGTGCAGGAGTGCTCTGCTTCACATGGCTCCAGGATAGCTCCGGAATAGTGTCCTTAGCCAAGGATCGATCGGTTTGCATATGGGATGTGCATGGAGAGCTAAGCAAATTCTCGAGCCTACCGTACGAGGGTGAGACAGATTTAGGGCTGGCCAAAATATCAGCAGACGGATCACGTGTCTTATTGGTCGAGAACGACTTCCATTCATCTCTATGGGATTTGCAGAACATGCACCGCCTTGGACGATCCAACTACCCAATGAATTTACGCATGGAACTCATGACGTACGAGTGGTCTCCGGATGGTCAATTCCTCGCCGGACAACCGGATTATTCAAACATACTCGTGTGGATGGTATCGCATAAGGAGAAAGGTGAAGATGTCACACAGCAAACCATTCCAACTCCACATGTCACGGCTCTTTCTTGGTCTCCTGATCAGAGCGCGATCGCCTATCTCACCGACTCCTCACTGTAAACAACCAGCCGGTGCGCAGAGCGTGATGGCCGCTGGCCCGGCGTCGATCTGACCGCTC